>JAUYGN010000018.1 GCA_030690545.1 Solirubrobacteraceae bacterium | reverse complement strand
CGCCGTCGCGGCCGCCGTCGCGGCGCTGCGCGACGCCGGCGCCGCGCTCGTCTACCTCGCCTCGGCGGACGCCGAGCGGGCCGCCGCCGCCGGCGCCGACGCGGGCATCGACGACGGCGTCGACATGATCGACGTCCTCTCGCGCGCGCAGGCGGCGATCGCCGATCGGGGCGCGCGGCGATGAGCCGTCGCTCGCGGATCCCGGACTTCTCGGCGCTCCCGCTCGGCGGCGTCGCGATGGCGCGCGCCGATCCTGCGGCGACCCGCGAGGCGGTGCAGGCCGGCGCCGGCGTCGATCCGGGCGAGCTGCGCAGCGAGACGCCGGAGGGCATCGAGCTCGAGCCCGTCTATACGTCGGCCGACCGCGAGGGGCTCGAGTTCGTCCATGGCAAGCCGGGCTTCGCGCCGTACCTGCGCGGGCCGTACCCGACGATGTACGTCAACCAGCCGTGGACGATCCGCCAGTACTCGGGCTACTCGACGGCCGAGGACTCCAACGACTTCTATCGCCGCAACCTCGCCGCCGGGCAGAAGGGCCTGTCGGTCGCCTTCGACCTCGCGACGCACCGCGGCTATGACTCCGACAACCCGCGCGTGGCGGGCGACGTCGGGATGGCCGGCGTCGCGATCGACTCGATCCTCGACATGCGCACGCTGTTCGACGGGATCCCGCTGGACCGGATGAGCGTCTCGATGACGATGAACGGCGCCGTGCTGCCGATCCTCGCGCTGTTCATCGTCGCCGGCGAGGAGCAGGGGGTCGAGCACGCCAAGCTCTCGGGGACGATCCAGAACGACATCCTCAAGGAGTTCATGGTCCGCAACACGTACATCTACCCGCCCCGGGCGTCGATGCGGATCGTCTCGGACATCTTCCGCTACACGTCGCAGGAGATGCCGCGCTACAACAGCATCAGCATCTCCGGCTACCACATGCAGGAGGCCGGGGCGAGCGCCGACCTCGAGCTCGGCTACACGCTCGCCGACGGCGTCGAGTACGTCCGCGCGGGGATCGCCGCCGGCCTCGACGTCGACCGCTTCGCGCCGCGGCTGTCGTTCTTCTGGGCGATCGGGATGAACTTCTTCATGGAGGTCGCCAAGCTGCGCGCGGCGCGGCTGCTGTGGGCGCGGCTGATGAAGCGGTTCGACCCGCAGAACCCGAAGTCGCTGTCGCTGCGCACCCACAGCCAGACCTCCGGCTGGAGCCTCGCCGCGCAGGACGTCTACAACAACGTCGTGCGCACCTGCGTCGAGGCGATGGCGGCGACGCAGGGCCACACCCAGTCGCTGCACACCAACGGCCTCGACGAGGCGCTCGCGCTGCCGACGGACTTCACCGCCCGGATCGCGCGCAACACGCAGCTGTTCCTGCAGCAGGAGAGCGGCACGACGCGCACGATCGACCCCTGGGGCGGCAGCTACTACGTCGAGCGGCTGACCGCCGAGCTCGTGCGCCGCGCGAGCGAGCACATCGACGAGATCGAGGGCCTCGGCGGGATGACGGCCGCGATCGACCAGGGGATCCCGAAGCTGCGCATCGAGGAGTCCGCGGCGCGCACGCAGGCGCGACTGGACTCCGGCACGCAGATGCTCGTCGGCGTCAACCGCTTCCGGCTGCCGAAGGAGCCCCCGCTCGACGTGCGCAAGATCGACAACGCCGAGGTGCGCGCGCAGCAGATCGCCAAGCTGCAGCGGCTGCGCGCCGAGCGCGACGAGCCGCGCGTGCAGGAGGCGCTGGAGCGCCTGACCGAGGCGGCGGGAGGCGACGCGAACCTGCTCGAGCTCGCCGTCCAGGCCGCGCGCGCACACGCGTCGGTCGGCGAGATCAGCGACGCGCTGGAGCGCGTCTACGGTCGCCACGCCGCGCAGATCCGCTCGATCGCCGGCGTGTACCGCAACGAGGTCGGGGAGGGTGCCATGACGCTGAAGCGCACGCAGGAGCTCGTCGAGTCCTTCGAGCAGCAGGAGGGCCGCCGGCCGCGGATCCTCGTCGCGAAGATGGGCCAGGACGGCCACGACCGCGGGCAGAAGGTGATCGCGACGGCGTTCGCCGACCTCGGCTTCGACGTCGACATCGGCCCGCTCTTCCAGACGCCCGACGAGGTCGCCCGCCAGGCCGTCGAGGCCGACGTGCACATCGTCGGCGCCAGCTCGCTCGCGGCCGGGCACCTGACGCTCGTGCCGGAGCTGCGCCGCGCGCTCGACGAGCGCGGCCGTCCAGACGTGCTCGTCGTCGTCGGGGGCGTGATCCCGCCGCAGGACTACGACGCGCTGCGCGCGACCGGCGCGGCCGCGATCTACCCGCCGGGAACGGTCATCGGCGAGGCCGCCGACGAGCTCATCGAGCTGCTCATGGAGCGCCTCGGCCTCACGCCGCCCGGCGCCGGTGCCGAGGTCGCCGCCGAGTGACCCGTCCGCGCCCGGCCGTCGCCGAGCTGGCCGCCGGGATCCGCGCCGGCGACCGCGGCACGCTGTCGCGCGCGATCACGCTCGCCGAGAGCCGCCTCGCCGCCGACCAGGACCGCGCGCAGGAGCTGCTCGTCGAGCTGCTGCCGCAGACCGGCGGCGCCCGCCGGCTCGGGCTGACCGGCGTGCCGGGCGCCGGCAAGAGCACGATGATCGAGGCGCTCGGGATGTGGCTGATCGAGCAGGGCCACCGCGTCGCGGTGCTCGTGATCGACCCTTCGAGCGCGCGCTCGGGCGGCAGCATCCTCGGCGACAAGACGCGGATGCAGCGGCTGTCGATGCTCGACGACGCGTACATCCGCCCCTCCCCCACGTCCGGCGCGCTCGGCGGCGTCGGGCGGCGCACGCGCGAGGCGCTGATGCTCTGCGAGGCGGCCGGCTTCGACGTCGTGATCGTCGAGAGCGTCGGCGTCGGCCAGTCCGAGGCGCTGATGGCCGACCTCGTCGACTGCTTCTGCCTGCTGCTCGTGCCCGGCGCCGGCGACGAGCTGCAGGGCATCAAGCGCGGGATCGTCGAGCTCGCCGACCTCGTCGTCGTCAACAAGGCCGACGGCGAGCACGTCGCCGACGCGCGGCGCGCGGCGATGGACTACCGCCACGCGCTGCGGATGCTGCAGCCGGCGACGCCGGGCTGGAAGAGCCCCGTGCTGACGGCGAGCGCGATGACCGGCGACGGCCTGCCGGAGATGTGGGCCGCGATCGAGGAGCACCGCGCTCACCTCGACGCCAGCGGCCTGCTCGGCGAGCGCCGCCGCGACCAGCAGCTGCGCTGGCTGCGGGCGCTGCTCGACGAGACGGTGCTGGCGTCGTTCGCGGACCGGCCCGGCGTCGACGACGCGCTGCGCGCCGCGCGCGAGGCGGTCGTCGCCGCCGAGGTCACGGTGCCGCAGGCGGTCGCGCGGGTGATGGCGGCGGTATCGGACGGGCGCTGATCGCGGCGCCGCTCTGATCCGCATCCCGGGCGTGGATCCCGCGGGTGACGGCGACGGTGTCAGACGGCTCTGATCGGGTTGCATTCAGCCGGTCGCTGCGTATGCTCTCGCCGGTGCCAGCAGTTCGGGTATCGGCGGCGGTCGTGTCGCGGGCAATGGTGATCCTGCTCGCATCGGTTGCCACGATGGGAGCCGCGCTGGTGGTGGCGCCACTCGCGCAGGCCAGCTACTTCGGGACCGCCGAGGACCCGCGCGGCGACGCGCTCGATCCCAACCCGGGCCGCGACCTCGCCGCCGCCTCGCTGTTCTATGACCGCAGAGCCGGCACGCTCACGGGCGCGGTGCGATTCCATGGGCCGCCCGAGCAGGCACCGAGCTTCGTGACGCTGGTCGCGGGTCTGCGCACGGCGACTGGCTGCGACGGCTACCCGGCGCTCGGATTCGGCTCGCTCAGCGACGCGTTCTCCGCGCGCTGGCTGCGGATGAACGATTCGAGCGGCGCGGGCCCGCGCGGCAGCGCCGACAAGCGCGGAGGGGGCGACGCGGTCCAGCAATTCTCGGTCACCGACCGCCAGCTCGCCGGCATGCGACCGAACTGCGCGATCGCCACCGTGACCGACCCGGACAACAGCGCCATCGTCTACGACACGACCGGTCCGATCGCCCTCGCCGCCCAGCCCGAGCTCGCGGTCGGGCTCAGCCGCGTGCCCGACGTCCTCGTCGCGAGCCGGCCGCGCCGGATCACGGTCACCGTCCGCAACGTCGGCGACGCCGCCACGGGCTTGGTGCGCGTGCGCTTCGGCCTCGTCCGCGGGCTGCGGACGGTGCCGCGCGCGGTCACGCTGCGCTCGATCGCCCCCGGCGCGCGCCGCGTCACGAACGTCCGCGTCACGCTCAGCCCCCGCTCGAGCCTGAGGACGCCGCTGAAGGTGCGAGCGACCGCGGGCAAGATCGAGGCCCGCGTCGAGGCCACTCTGCATCGCCGCCAGATCACGAGGCCGAGCACCGGCGGCAGCAGCGGGAGCGGGAATCGCGGCAGCCAGCTCTGCACCCGCTTCCAGCCCGACCTCTCCGGTCAGACCGGCGGCTCGCTGGTCCTCGTTCCCTGCTGACGGGCCACTCTGCGCAGAGGTCGGTTCGATCCGCACTAGCCAGCACCGCTTGGGCGACAGTTGCCACCCCAATGACCGCTATCATGATGGCACCATGCAGCGGATGATGTTCCAGGCTGACGAAGCGCTACTCGCACGCGCGCGCCGGCGCGCGACCGACCGGGGCGTCTCGGTGGCGCAAGTCATCCGTGAGGCACTCGAGCGCGAGCTCGGCTCCGATGCCCCGGCGCCCGAGGTGCGCAGCACGGGGGCGTTCCGCTCCGGACGGGGCGACCTCGCCCGCCGCGCGAGCGACGGCACCGACTACGAGCCGCCGCCGTTTCGCTCGTAGTCGACACCGGGCCGCTCGTCGCGCTGCTCGACGGCGACGACCGCGACCACGTTCGCTGCGCAGAGCTGCTGCGGACTCGGCGCGATCCGCGAGTCGTGCCGTCGCCGGTGCTCGTCGAGCTCGACCACTTCGTCCCCGCGCACGCGTTCGCCAGCTTCCTCGACGACGTGCAGCGCGGAGCATTCGTCGTCGAGGATCTCGTCGACCGCGACTACGCGCGAGCGAGAGCGCTCATGACGACCTACGACGACCTGCGCCTCGGCTTCGTGGACGCCGCGGTGCTCGCCGTCGTCGAGCGCCTGCGCGAGCATCAGGTCGCCACGCTCGATCACCGCCACTTCGCGGTCGTCCAACTCGATCACACAGAGGCGCTCGAGCTACTCCCCTCAACTTGAGCAGCGCAGGGGTGTGGCGGCTGAGCCTCGTCCAGCGAGGGTGATGCGCCACACCCCTCCTGTCACCCCGGGACTGGACGATCGAATGGTGCGAGCCGGGACGGATGGCACCGCCCACGCTACTGGCAGGCTTCGCACTCCTCCCCGTTGCGCCGCGCCTCGATCGAGCAGGCGAGCTCCTCGGGCGTCGGCTCGATCACCAGCGCAGCGTCCGCATCGGCCGGTGCCGGCGTCGCGGCGACGGCCGCGACCGTCGACTTCTCGATCCCCGAGGCGCCGAGCGTGCGCAGGTAGTACGTCGTCTTCAGCCCCGCCCGCCACGCGCGGCGGTACATGTGGCTCATCGCCTTGATGTCGGCCGCCGGCAGGAAGAGGTTCAGCGACTGCGACTGGTCGATCCACTTCTGGCGCCGCGCCGCGGCGTCGATCAGCCACGCCGCGTCGATCTGGAACGCCGTGCGGTGGCGCTCGCGCAACTCCAAGGGAATCGCCGCGATCTCCGTCAGGTCGCCGTCGCGCGCCTTGATCTCCTCGGCGAGCTCGCGCGTCCACAGCCCGGCGTCCTTCAGGTCGCGGACGAGGAACGGGTTGAGGATCGTGAAGTCGCCCGAGAGGTTGGACTTCGCGAAGAGGTTCTTGTACATCGGCTCGATGCACGGCGACGTGCCCGTGATGTTCGCGATCGTCGCCGTCGGCGCGATCGCCAGCACGTTGGAGTTGCGCATCCCCTGCGCGGCGATCTTCGCGCGCAGCGGCGCCCAGTCCAGGCGCCCGCCGCGCGGCACCTCGATCGGCTCGCCGCGCTGCGCCTCGAGCAGGTCGAGCGTGTCCTGCGGCAGCAGCCCGCGGTCCCACTTCGAGCCGGCGTACGACGGGTACTGGCCGCGCTCGGCGGCGAGGTCGCTCGACGCCTCGTAGGCGTAGAACGCGACCGCCTCCATCATCTCGTCGGAGAACTCGACGGCCTCCGGCGAGCCGAACGCGATCCCCTTGCGATACAGCGCGTACTGCAGGCCCATGACGCCGAGGCCGACCGGCCGGTGGCGCATGTTCGCCGTCCGCGCCGGCTCGGTCGGGTAGAAGTTCACGTCGATCACGCAGTCAAGCGCGCGCACGGCGACGCGGATCGTCTCGCGCAGCTTGCCGTGGTCGATCTCGCCGGCCGGCGTCAGGTGCTGGTCGATCAGGACCGAGCCGAGGTTGCAGACCGCCGTCTCGTCCTCGCCGGTGTTCAGCGTGATCTCCGTGCAGAGGTTCGAGGAGTGCACGACGCCGGCGTGGTCCTGCGGGCTGCGCACGTTGCACGGGTCCTTGAACGTGATCCACGGATGGCCGGTCTCGAAGAGCATCTTCAACATCGCCTTCCACAGCTCGATCGCGGGGATCGTCTCGCCGTGGATCTCCCCAGCCGCCGCGCGCGCCTCGTGTGCGACGTAGCGACGCTCGAACTCCGCGCCGTAGGTCTCGTGCAGGTCGGGCACCTCGTTGGAGCGAAACAGCGTCCAGTCCGCGCGCGCCTCCATCCGCTGCATGAAGAGGTCGGGGATCCAGCACGCCGTGTTCATGTCGTGGGTGCGGCGCCGCTCGTCGCCGGTGTTGCGGCGCAGCTGCAGGAACTCGCGGATGTCGTTGTGCCAGACCTCGAGGTACGCGCAGCCCGAGCCGGCCCGCTTGCCGCCCTGGTTGACGGCGACGAGCTGGTCGTTGTGGAGCTTGAGGAACGGCACGACGCCCTGCGACTCGCCGTTCGTCGACTCGATGTGCGAGCCGGTGCCGCGCACCGCCGTCCACGAGCCGCCGAGGCCGCCGGCCCACTTCGAGCACATCGCGTTCTCGGCGATCCCGCGCCCGACGATCGAGGTCAGCGTGTCGGCGACGACGTACAGGTAGCAGGACGACAGCTGCGAGTGCGGCGTGCCGGCGTTGAAGAGCGTCGGCGTCGAGGAGCAGAAGCGCCGCTGCTTGTAGACGCCGTAGAGCTCGAGCGCGCGCGCCTCGCGCTCGCCCTCCCGCTCGGCGAGGCAGACGCCCATCGCGACGCGCATCCAGAACAGCTGCGGCGCCTCCAGGCGCACCGCACGCGTACCGGTCTTGTCGACGATGAGGTAGCGGTCGTACAGCGTCTGCAGGCCGACGAACTCGAAGTCGAGGTCGGCGCTCGGGTCGAGCGCCGCGGAGAGCCGGTCGAGGTCGTAGTGCAGCAGCTTGCGGTCGATCCGCTTGATCTGCGCGCCGCGCTCGAGCATCGGGCGCAGCGCCCGGCGGTGGGCCGCCGCGAGGCCGCCGACGCCGTCGCGCACGACGTCCCAGTCGAGCGTCTCCTCGTAGACGTACGTCAGCAGGATCCGGCCGGCGAAGCGCGCGAGCTCGGAGTCGCGCTCGACGAGCGCCTTGGCGTTGAGGATCACGAGCTTGCGGATGTCGGCGCGCGCGACGCCCGGCCGCACGGCGCGGCGCAGCTCGCGCTCGAGCGTCTCGCCGTCCATGCCGACCTCGAGCCCGATCGTCGCGAACGCGATCCGCGCGCGCAGGTCGGCGCCATCCCAGGCGCCCTCGCTGCCGTCGGCCTCGAGCACCGGCACCGCCGGCGGCACCTGCGGCCGCGCGACGGTCGCGGCGTCCTGAGCGCGCAGCAGCGCGCGCTCGGCGCGGTAGACGATGTAGCGCTCGGCGACGCGCATCTGGCCGCCGAGCACGAGCTCCTCCTGGACGATGTCCTGGACGGTCTCGATCGAGACGTACGCCTGGCCGAGCTGCTGCGCGCGCTCGGACACGCGCTGCGTCAGGGCGACGGCCGGCGCAGGGTCGGCCTGCAGCGAGAGGAACGCCTTGCGGATCGCGACCTCGATCTTCGCCGGGTTCCAGGCGACGACGTCGCCGCTGCGGCGGATCAGCTTCAGCGTCGTCGCGGGACCGGCGGCGGGCGCGCTCGACAGCGCGCGGCGCATGACGAGCGCCTTGGCGACCTCGTACTGCCCGGCGGCGATCAGCGCCGCCTCGGTCAGCGCCGACAGGTCGGCGACGGTGATCCGCGGCGTGTCCTGGCCGGCCAGGCGGGCGAGCACGTGCGCGGCGGCGGCGCGCACGACGGAGCGACCGGTCGCGGTGTCGGCGTCGCTCTCGCCGTGGGCCTGGGCGAGCGCGGCGAGCGCGTCGCCGACGAGCGCCGCGACGTGGTCGGCCGCAAGCGGCTCCTCGCCGCCGTCGTCGAGCACGAGCACGGCGTCGGGGGCGGGCAGCTCGGCGCCGTGCAGGGCGGCGCGCGTGTCGAACGCGGGGCGCTCGGCGGGCGCCAGCGCGGCGGCGCGCTTGAGCTCGAGGTCGTGGAGGATCTCGGCGAAGTCGATGACCATGGTTCGGGCTCCTTACAGCTCGTCGTCGGCGACCATCGCGAGCGACGACGCCTTCTGGTATTCGGTGACGCGTCCCTCGAAGAAGTTCTGCTCCTTGCGCACGTCCATCAGCTCGGCGAGCCAGGGCAGCGGGTTCTCGATCGCGATGTGGTGCAGCGGCTCGAGGCCGCAGGCGACGAGGCGGCGGTCGGCGATGTGGTCGATGTACTGCGAGAAGTCCTCCGCCGAGAGGCCCATGCCCTCGACCGGCAGGCAGTCGGCGATGAACCGCTGCTCGAGCGTCACGGCCTCGCGCATGAGCTCGCGCAGCTCCTCGCGGAAGTCCTCGGTCCAGATCTCGGGGTTCTCGGCGGCGAGCTCGAGCAGCAGGCGCCGGAAGACCTCGATGTGGTTGGACTCGTCGCGCAGGGTGTAGCGGAACATTGTCCCGATGCCGGTGAGCTTGCCCTGGCGGTAGAGCGACAGGATCATCCCGAAGAGGCCGTAGAACTGCGTGCCCTCCATGCACTGGCCGAAGACGAAGACGTTCTTCGCAAGCAGCCGCTTGGCGGCCGGGTCGTTCATGTCGAGGTCACGCCGCAGCTCGCGCGACACGTCGGTGACGAAGCGGTTCTTGGCGACGATCGTCGGGATGTCGTCGAACATCGCCTCGCACTCGTGCGGGTCGATCCCGAGCGAGGAGATCATGTACAGCAGCGAGTCGGCGTGGATGTTCTCCTCGTGCGCGTGGCGGCCGAGGACGAGCTTCAGCTCGGCGGCGGTCACGAGCTCGCGCACGACGTGGATGACGTTGTCGCCGACGATCCCCTCGGCGGCCGAGAAGTAGCCGATCCCCATCCGCACGATCCAGCGGTCGATGTCGGTCAATGCCCGCGGATCGCGCCACTGCTCGATGTCCTTGGCCATCGGGACGTCCTCGGGCTCCCAGTGGTTGGCCTTCATCGTGCGGTACAGCTCGTAGGCCCAGCCGTAGCGCAGCGGCAGGAGGTTGAACGACATCGTCTCCCGGCCGCCGATGACGCGCTTGCCGGCGAGCGCCGCCTGCGCCTTGTCGGCGTCGAGCAGGAAGGTCCGGGGTCCGATCTCGTAGCGGGTCTGCATGCGCTTCCTCCAAGTGGATCCGGAGGAAGGGAGGTCCGTCGCCGGCGCAGGCCGAACCGGCCGCGAGCTCGCGTGGGGCCGCCCTTCTTCCGAGGACGTTCCGACGACGCGGGGCAGGCGACCGGGCTCATCCCCTCCTGCGGGCATCACCGTTGCGGGACAGCGCCGGGGTCTCACCGGACTTCGCTGGCTTCCACGTCACCCCGGTATGTCGAGGCCTCAGCAACGTACGCGGCGCGCCGGACGGATCAGCGGCCACGCCGACGTCAGCCCGGAATCCGGGCTTAGCGGCGCAGCGTCAGCCCGCGCCGCTGCGCGGCGGTGCGGCCGTCCGGCGCGGTCGCCGTCAGCTGTGTCGTCAGCGTCGCCCGTCCGCCGCGCCGCAACGCGCGGCGCGCCTGCGTCGTCAGCGCCACGGTGACCGTCGTGGCTCGTCCGGCGCGCAGCGTGACGGTCCGTCGAGCGGTGCCGAGCGAGCGCCCGGCGCGGCGCGTCGCGACCGTGATCCGCAGGCGACAGCCCGTCGAGCAGCGCACGCGCAGCCGCAGTCCGCGCCGGCGGACGGTCGCGCGCGTCTGGTCGCGCAGAACGCTCGCGTCGAGCGTCAGCCGGCCGGCGAGGACCGGTCCGGACGGCGAGACCGGGGCACCCGGCAGCGCGGGACGGTGCACCGACGGAGCGAGCGGCGGCGGCGCCAACGCGGGTGGTGGTGGTGGTGGAGGAGGAGGAGGAGGAGTAGGAGGAGGCGGTGGCGGAGGCTCAGCGATCGCCTCTCCGAGCAGGCCGAGGACGGCGGCGCCGCGCAGGCTCAGTCCGCCGCCATACATGAGCCGCCGTGCACCGGCGACGGTGATCCCGCCGTCGGGCCGCGCGACCGCGCCGCCCCCGGCCACGAGCGTGAACTCGGCGGGGAGGCCCGCGGCCCCGCCGTCGCCGAAGCCCGTGTCGAGCGTCCCGTCGGGCAGCAGCCGCGCGACGATGCTCGACGGCATCCCGACGCCGGGCACGAGCGCCGGCACGACGAGCCGACCGGCGCCGTCGAGCACGAGATCGCGCGGGACGGCGTCCAGCCCCGGGGCGGCGACGCCCTCGTCCCCGAACGACGCGTCGAGCGCGCCGCCGGGCGTCAGCCGCGCGATCCGCATGCCCGCCGGAGCGACGGCCGAATGGCCGGCGAGCAGGATCCGCCCGTCGCCGAGCAGCGCCATCGCCCGCGCGTCTCCGAGCGCGTCCGCCGGCGGTGGGTCGAGCACGCCGTCCTCGCCGAAGCCGGCGTCCAGCGCGCCGCTCTCGAGCAGACGTGCGACGAACGGACTCGAGCCCACATTGCCCGCGATGACGGTCGTCGCGCCCGCTCCGAGCGCGAGGTCGGCGACGACCGGGCCCGGCTGGAGCTCGACGACGCCGCCGTCGCCGAAGCCGGCGTCGAGCGCGCCCGACGCGAGCAGGCGCACGACGAACGCGCGCGCGCCGGCTCCATCGCGCCGCGTCACGGCGATCACGACGCGCCCGTCGTCGTCGACGGCGATCGCGGCCGGCGCGAACGTCTCCGTCCCGGGAAGGTCGAGCTCGCGCAGCCCGCCCGCGCCGAAGCCCGCGTCGAGCGTGCCGGCAGCCGTCAGCCGGGCGACGACGACGGCGTCCGGCGATTGCGCAGACGCCACGACGACCGGGCGCGCACCGTCCAGCGCGACGGCGATCCCGTTCAGCGGGCGCGTGGCGTCGCCGATCAGCGCGACGCCACCGTCGGCGAACGCCGCCTCGGGCTCGCCGCGCGAGTCGACGCGCGCGACGAGCAGCCGCTGGCCCTCGTCGCCGATCGCGTGGCCGGTGACGATGGCGCCACCATCGCCGGTCGGAGCGACGGCCGCGCCGTTGCCCATGTTCGTCGCGCCGAAGCGGACGCTGACGCCTGCCGTCAGCGGGTCGCGCGCGCCGCTGTCGAGCAGGCGCAGGAAGACGTTGTGCGACGAGGGTGGATCGCCGCCGCCCGACGCCACGCCGGTCACGAGGACGCCGGTCGCCTCGCCCGTGAGCTGCATCGCGCGGCCGTCGACCTCGGCCAGCGAGGCGACGCCGAAGCCGCCGTCGGGCTCGCCGTCCAGGCCGTAGCGCGCGACCTCCGGCCCGGCAGCCTCGGCGTCGACGTCGGCCGCGACGTACAGCCGCCCGGACCCGTCGACGGCGATCGACCGCAGCGGCCCGTCCACGGTCGCGACCGGCAGGATCCCGTCGCCGGAGAACGTGTCGTCGGGCTCCCCGCCCGACGTCAGCGCGAGCACGCGATGGGAGTCGGCCAGCAGGATCCGCCCGTCCGGAGGCAGCAGGAGGTCGTGCGCTCGCGAGCCGCCGGCGAACGTCGCGACGCCGTCGACGCCGAACTGCGTGTCGATCGACCCGCCGCCGGTGACGCGCACGACGTGCGTCTCGAGCACGTCGGGACCGCTCGACGGCAGGCGTGCGAGCGACACGAGCGCCCGGCCGGCAGCATCGACGGCAACGGCGCGGACGATGCTGTTCGGCAGCTCGACGGGCGCGATGCCGTCAGGGCCGAACCCGGCATCGAGCGCCCCCGCCGCCGTCAGGCGCAGGACGCCGCGAACCCCCTCGTCGCCGGCGACGAGGATCCGTCCGAGCGGATCGACGGCGAGGCCCGACGGCTGCTTCATGGCGGTCGGGTCGAGCGCGAGCACGCCGCCGGACGCGAAGCCCGGATCGAGCTCGCCCGCCGCCGTCAGCGCGACGACGTACATCCGCTGCAGGTTGCCCGCGAGGACGACGAACCCGCCTGCCGGCGTGCGGGCGACGGCGTGCGCCCCGACCGATACGACGTCGAGCGGGACGCGCGCCTCGCCCCCGTCGCCGAACGCGGCGACGCGCGCGCCGGACGCGTCGAGCCGGACCACACCGAGCACCGCGTCGTCGCCGGCGACCCCGCCACCGGCCACGACGAGGCCGCCGGCCCCGGCCGGCGTGGCCGCGGTGACCTGACCCCAGCTCAGCGACGGGACCGGCAGCAGCCGCACACCGCCGCCCGCGAAGCCCGGATCGAGCGCGCCGGCCGGCAGGCTCGCGCTCGCCGACACGGCGCCGACGAGCGCCAGCGCGCATGCAAGCGCCGCCGCGCCACAGGCGACCAGCGCCGTCCCGGGTCGCGCGCGCCGCGGGCGTCGCGCGCCGCTGCGCACCTCCGCGCGTGTGCCGCGGGCGAGCTCGCCCGCCCGCCGCGCCGCAGTCCTGGAGCCGATCGCCACGTCCGCAGTATCGGCAGCCGCGACGCAGATCGCGAGCACATCGCCCGCGAAGCGCGTTCGACACCACCGGCCGCCCCGTCGAAATCGGTCGCAGCGCTGGACGCGCGCGCCGCGAGACGGTTGACTGGCCGCCCCAGCCACCATCTCGACGTTCCCATACTCCCGCGTCATTCGCGGGGGCATGGATGCCAGCGAAGTCCGGTCCATCCCGGCGCTGTCTCGCAACGGTAAGGCTCCGCGCGCGCGACGGAGACGAGCCCGGTCGCCTGCTCCATGCCTGTTGGAAGTCCCCGCAGAGGGACGCCCGACCACCCCCCGCGGCGAGCCGCGCGGACGCCGGGGTTCCCTGCCCGCCATCGGAGGAGCCCCATTGCCCGCCAGCCACGCGATCATCGTCCCGAGCCGCCCCGCATGACGGCGCCGGTGCTGACGCGCCTAGCGGTCGTCAACCGCGGCGAGGCGGCGATGCGCCTGATCACCGCGGTGCGCGACCGCAACGAGGGGCGCTCCGACGACCCGATCACCGTGATCGCCCTCCACACCGACGGCGAGCGCGACGCGATGTTCGTGCGCCACGCCGACGAGGCGCATCCGCTCGGGCCCGCGACGACGATCGACGGCAGCGGCGCGCACGTCAGCGCGTACCTCGACCACGCGCGGCTCGAGCGGGCCCTGCGGGCCGTCCGCGCCGACGCCGTCTGGCCCGGCTGGGGGTTCGTCGCCGAGGACCCCGCGTTCGCCGACCTCTGCCGGCGGATCGGCGTCGCCTTCGTGGGCCCGCCCGGCGACGTCATGCGCGCGCTCGGCGACAAGATCCGGTCCAAGCTGCTCGCCGAGCGCAGCGGCGTGCCGGTCGCGCCGTGGAGCGGCGGCGCCGTCGACACGCTCGCCGCGGCCCGCGCGCACGCCGCTCAGATCGGCTACCCGCTGCTGATCAAGGCGGCCGCGGGCGGCGGCGGGCGCGGCATGCGCGTCGCTCGCGCGCGCGACATGCTCGCGCTGGCCTTCGCGACATGCCAGGCGGAGGCGGCCCAGGCCTTCGGCTCCTCGGAGCTCTACCTCGAGAAGTTCGTCGAGGAGGCGCGCCACGTCGAGGTGCAGGTGCTGGGCGACCGGAACGGCATCCGCGTGCACCTGGGCGAGCGCGACTGCTCCGTGCAGCGCCGGCACCAGAAGCTCCTCGAGGAAAGCCCCGCCTCGGCCATCTCGGAGGAGACGCGGGCGGGCCTCTACAAAGCGGCGCTGACGGTCGCCAACTCGGTCAACTACGTCTCGGCAGGCACGGTCGAGTTCCTCGTGGCGCGCAACGGCACCTTCTACTTCATCGAGATGAACACGCGCATCCAGGTCGAGCACCCCGTCACCGAGATGGTCACGGGCATCGACCTCGTCCGGGAGCAGATCCGCATCGCTTCGGGCGAGCCCCTCGGCTACAAGCAGCGCGCGATCACGGTGCGCGGCCACGCCATCGAGTGCCGCATCAACGCCGAGGATCCGGAGCACTTCGTCCCCTCGCCCGGCACGGTGACGGCGTGGCTGCCGCCCGGGGGGTACGGCGTGCGGGTGGACAGCCACATGATGCCGGGCGCTGTCGTGCCGCCGTACTACGACTCGCTGATCGCGAAGATCATCGTCCACGGCCACGACCGGGCCGAGGCCATCGCCCGCATGCAGCGGGCGCTCTCCGAGACCGTCCTGGAAGGCGTCAAGACCACCATCCCCTACCACCAGAAGCTCCTGGCCGACCCCGCCTTCCTCTCCGGAGAGCACACGCTGCCACGTCTCGAAGTCGGCCCCTGACCCCGCCCCCCAAGTCCCCGTGACCCAAGTGACCCTCCCCACGCCGCTCTACGTCATCCTCGACCGGGGAGCCGCCGGCGGCCGGGACCTGGCCACACTCCTCGACGCGGTGCTCGAGGGCGGCTGCCGCCTGGTCCAGCTGCGCGAGAAGACCATGCCGCTCAACGACCTCTATCCCGTGGCGCGCGCCCTGAGACGCCGCTGCCGTGAGGCCGCCTGCCTCTTCATCGTCAACGACCGCGTGGACCTGGCCCTGGCCGTCGAGGCCGACGGGGCGCATGTCGGTCAGGACGACCTCCCGGCCCGCGAGGCCCGCCGGCTCTTGCCTCCGCCCATGATCCTCGGCGTCTCGACCCACAACCCGGACCAGGCGCGACGAGCGCGCGACGACGGCGCCGACTATGTAGCGGTGGGCAGCATGTTCCCGACGGGGAGCAAGATCGGCTTCAATCTCGTGGGACCGGAGCTGGTGAGACGCGTGCGGGCGGACATCCCCGTCCCCCTTGTGGCCATCGGCGGCATCACCCGGGACAATGTCAGCCAGGTCATCGAGGCCGGTGCCGACGCCGTCG
>JAUYGN010000013.1 GCA_030690545.1 Solirubrobacteraceae bacterium | reverse complement strand
GCGGTCGCGCCGGGCGGTCGCGCCGGGCGGTCGCGCCGGGCGGTCGCGCCGGCTCCGTCGTCTACGGCGCGAAGAACGGCGTCGACACGTACCGCTCGCCCGAGTCGGGCAGCACGACGGCGATCCGCTTGCCCGTGGCGTCCGGCCGGCTGCCGAACGCGATCGCCGCCGCGAGCGCGGCGCCGCAGGAGATGCCGACGAGCAGGCCCTCCCGGCGAGCGACCTCGCGCGCCGTGTCGATCGCATCCTCGTCGGAGACCGCGATCACCTCGTCGATGATCTCGCGGTTGAGCACCGGCGGGACGAAGCCGGCGCCGATGCCCTGGATCTTGTGCGGGCCCGGCGAGCGGCCCGAGAGCACGGCCGAGCTCGCGGGCTCGACCGCGACGACCGTGAGCGCCGGGTTGCGGGCCTTGAGCGCCTCGCCCGCGCCGGTGATCGTGCCGCCGGTTCCGACGCCGCAGACGAGTGCGTCGATCTTGCCGCCGAGCGCGTCCCACAGCTCGGGACCGGTCGTCCGCCGGTGCGCCGCCGGGTTGGCCGGGTTGGAGAACTGGTCGGGCAGGAACACGTCCGCGTTCGTGGCCAGCGCACGCGCCGCGTCGACGGCCTCGTTCATGCCGCCGAGCGACTCGGTGATCTCGACGCGCGCGCCGTAGAGGCGCAACAGGCCCTCGCGCTCGCGGCTCATGCCCTGCGGGAGCGTCAGGACGAGGTCGTAGCCCTTCGCGGCGCAGACGAACGCCAGCGCGATGCCGGTGTTGCCCGAGGTCGCCTCGACGATCGTCGTGCGACCGGGCTCGATCCGCCCGTCGGCCTCGGCGGCCTCGATCATCGCGACGCCGATCCGGTCCTTGACGCTGCCGCCCGGGTTGAACGCCTCCAGCTTGCCGAACAGGCGCACGCCGGCCGGCGCGATCCGGGTCAGCTCGAGCATCGGAGTGCGGCCGACATAGTCCGCAACGCTGACCGGAATTCCTGGCATGCCCCAGAACGGTACCCAGCCGCACGACGTCATGCCGGCGTGGACAGGTGGTCGCCGGCGATCGGCACCGAGTTCATCCTGCGCTTCCGGCTCTGAAGCGCGCCCCGTCAGACGGCCAGGTCGACGTCCTCCCAGCGGGCGTCCTGAAAGAGCCACTCCAACGCGCGCCGGCGCTCGAGGACGACGCCGGGAGCGATCTGGTGGTCCCACACGTCGCCGTGATACTGCGCCTTGCGCGCGTGCCAATGCAGGCAGTAGTAGAAGTCGAGCATCGCGGCGAGCTCGGCCAGTGGTCGCAGGCGCGCATCGCGCGCCGCCCTGCCCGGATCGAGGCCCGGCGCGAAGCGCTCGTAGGCCGGCTGCTTGGGACACATCTCGTCCGGCGGCAGATCGTCGACGACGCCGAGTGCCCAGAGCAGCGCGTGGAGCGCCTCCTCGCGCCATGCGATGTCGACGAGCAGCTGCTGCAGAGCGGGCTCGTCGACCTCGGCCTCTCCCTCCAGCACGCGCATCAGCTCGAGCTCGCGCTCCCCCAGCGCGCCTTCGAGATCGTGCTCGTCGATCGCGTCCCGGACCGTCTGCACCGGCGCGCGATGGGCGAGCGCGAGCGCGGCGGCGATCGCGTGGCAGCGGTCGGCGACCGACCGCGCGTCACGCATCCATTCGAAGTCCGCGTCGCCGTGCAGCGGCAGGGCGCCGGGATCGGACAGCCTCCATTTTCTCAGCCGCCGCACCGACTGCTCGCGGATCGCGAGGAAGTCCATCCCGTGCGCTCCCATCCTGCTCGCAACGTACAGGTCCGCGCAGCTCGGCAGTCGTCGATGCGCTCTGGGTGGCGTCCGGCCGCACGACCCGCCGGCAGCCGGCTCGCGACCGTGACCGTCCGGTGCTGCGCGCCATCTTGCGCGCCAGTCGGGATAGGCTCCGCGAGTGCGCACCACCTACGGTCCGCCGCAGGTCGCGGCGTACGAGCTTCGGCCCGGCGAGAGGCTGATCTGCTGGCGGATCGTCCGCTCAGAACATCGCGATGATCCAGTCCTCCTCAGCAGCCTTCGCTCCAACTTCGAGCTCGGCTTGGGACCACGTGCGGCCGAGCGCACTTCCCGACTCATCCATCTGGGCGTCTCCGCGTACCTCAACGAACAGAGTGCCCACGAGACCGCTGAGAAGTTCCACAAGCTGGGCGACTGGGTAGCCCGCCTTGAGATGGAGCACGGCAATGGTTTCAACTACGCCCACACCGGCTCGCGATGGCACTTGACGATCTGGGGCGACGCGATCAAGCTAAGCGATAGCGTTGTCGATATCAGTCCTGCACGGGCATGAGCCAATGGCCTACTACGTGATCCTCCACAGCACCGGGAACCTCGTCGACTCCTTCGACCGAGAGGACGAGGCGCGGGCTGCACTGGAAGCGATCGTCCATCAGGACGCGGGGGAAGCCGACGAGTACGCACTTCTTACGTACGGCGACGACGGCCATCCGATCGGCGCTGCGGTGCTAGGCGCCGACATTGGCGTTCACGCCTAGTGTCGTGAGGCGGAAGTTCGTGTGTGCAGATGACGGATGCTGGGGCGTGCCTGCCGGTGACCGGCATCCACTGTCGGACTGGTGGTACGTCCGTGGATGCCGGGTGCCGGCAGGCACGGTCCGGCACCGTCAGATGCATGCGAACTTGTGACTCACGACACTAGCCCCTGACGAGGTAGGTGTCGACCAGCGTCGCCGCCTCGTTGCCGGGCATGAGGTGCTCGTAGCGATCAAGCGTGATCGCCAGACCCAGGCGGCGCTCAGATGTGGTACATCGCGACGCCCGCGGCGCGTGCCTCGCGCTCGACGACGTCGGCGATCGTGGTTGCCGCCAGGACCGCGCGGGCGGCGGCGGCGGCGTCGCCGAAGACGCCGTCGGCGTCCCGGCCGAGCGGACCCTCGAGCAGCTCGACGACCTCCAGGACCGTGATCTCCCCGGGCGGGCGGGCGAAGGTGTAGCCGCCCTTGACGCCGCGCTGGGACTTCAGGACCCCGGCGCGCCGGAGCGTCGCGAACAGCTGCTCGAGGAACTGGACCGGGATGTCGCGCCGGCGCGCGAGCTCGCCGATCGGCACCGGGCCGTCGCTCCCCGAGCGGCCCAGCTCGGCGAGCGCCTGCAGCGCGTACGGCGACTTCGTCGTGATCGAGATCATCGGCGCCTCACTACGCTCAGCCTATGGCACTCGTCAGCCGCTACGCGCCGCCGCTGGCGGTGATGGCGCTCATCTTCGCGCTCTCCGCGACGCCGGACCTGAGCTCCGGCCTCGGCACCTGGGACACCGTGCTGCGCAAGCTGGCGCACGTCGCGATCTTCGCGGTGCTCTGGCTGACGCTCGCACGGGCGACCGACTGGCGCCGGCCGATCGCCGCCACCGTCGTCGCGATCCTGTACGCGATCAGCGACGAAGTCCACCAGTCGTTCGTGGCGGGCCGCAACGGCAGTCCCGTCGACGTCCTGATCGACAGCGTCGGGATCGGCCTGGCCGCCTTGGCGTGGGCCGTGATGGCGCGCCGCCGCGGGCGGCCGGGGCCGCCCTGGCCGACGCTACGACCTCAGGTCAAAGCCAGCCGCGCTCGGTAGCGATCAGGACCGCCTGCGCGCGGTCGACCGCGCCGAGCTTGCCGTAGATGTTGTGCAGGTGCGTGCGAACGGTCGAGGTCGACAGCTGCAGCTCGGCGGCGATCTGCTTGTAGACCTTGCCCTCGGCGAGGCGCTTGAGCACCTCGACCTCACGGCCGGAGAGCGGGCAGGGATCGATCTGGCGCGGGCGCCCGGAGCTCGGGTAGGGCAGGTCGTACATGACCGAGCGCAGCTCGCTCGGGCCCAGGCCGATCGAGCGTGCGACCTTCAGCAGCGAGTTTGGCGAGATCTGGCTGCCCTGCGCGTAGTGGGCGAGCATGTCGGCCAACCGCACGAACGCGGCCTCGCCGGTGGCGTCGTCGGAATGGTGGCGCTCGATCGCCGACGCGACGGCGCTTGGCAGGCCCCAGCGACGCGCGAGGACCCCGCCGACGAGCGCATGGTCGACGCCGAGCTCGCGGCGCTCGCGGTGCACGCGCTCCTCGGGAGTGCGTGCCTCGCCGTGCACCTGCCCGGGATAGCCGGGGTAGGCGTGCATCAGCACGAGCTTGCCGACGTCGTGCAGCAGCGACGTGACCATCAGGCGATCGCGATGCTCGTAGCCGGCCTCGCTGGCCAGGCGGTCGGCGGCGCGCTGGGTGGCGACGCCATGCAGGCGGAAGCGCTCGGGCGCGGTGTCCCAGGCCGACGAGCGCTCGAAGAAGTCAAACGTGCGGGCGCGGCTGGCGAGCGCTTGGACGGACTCGGGCGACAGCACCTCGATGGCCCGCACGACGGACTCGACACGGCCGCGGCGGCGCTCGTCGAGCTGGTTGGCCATCCGCAGGACGCTGATCACGAGCGCGATGTCGGACTCGACGGTCGCGACGATGTCGGCCGGCGAGATCCGGTCGGCGCTGACGATGCGCAGCAGGCGGTTGCGCGACTCGGCGAGCACCGGGAAGGCCTCGAGCGCCTCGAACGCGGCGGTCAGGCGGCGACCGTGGCCCTCGTTGTGATGGCGCTGGACGGACGCGCTGCTGGACTCTGTCGTGCTGCGGACGGGCGAGGTGATCATGTCGGGCGGTCCCTCTTTCAGATCGGGATCGTTGCGGCACCTCCCGTATCGGCAGCGATAGACAAATGGTTGAGAGCCAAAATCCCGAAGAGCTTCGCCGCGCGTTCGCGAAGCGACCTGATCTGCCGGGTCGCGCTACCCGACGAGGCGACACCATCGATGACATAGGATCGCCATTCTGGTGCGCGATCGCGACACGAGTGATCGATCGTCCTCACGCGTACCGATACATGGTCACGTCGAGGACGACGTACGAGGGGGCATCGAGCGCTGCCTGGACGTGGCGATCGGCTCCCTCGCGATGAACCGGATCGTCGTCCACGTCACCGGATCCAACCGGCGTCTCCCGAAGGGCTTGGTCGCCGGCGCCGCCCATGATGGGATCTGGGTGAGGAAAAGCGTCCTTCGAGAGGATCGAGTTCTCCTTGCGTCGATCCTGCTTGCAGAGGCCGCGCATCTCAAGATGATCGAGCTCGGCGCGATCGGCGGGCGAAGCAGTTTCGTCGGTGCGCTGGTCAACGAGTTCTTCGGCACCTGGTACGCGTTCTACGAGCTCATGCAGGTGCAGCCGTCGATCGTCGACCGCTTCGACGATGCGCCGATTCCCCCGGCGCAGGCCACACCCGACCTGGGCCACGTGCTCGGGGCGATCCTTGGAGCAGCGACTGCTGGCGTGCCGGCCGCCCAACGCCGGATCGACAGCTGGCTGAACGACGCTTCGGTGGATCCCGCGATTCGGTCGGCAGTGCTACGAGTCCAAGAGATCGCCGGATCGACGGGATCGCCGCTCGAGATGGCAGTCAGCATCGCAGCGAAGTTCCCGCGTTCGCACGACACGGATCTGGCGTGAGCCCGCGTTGACGCCTCCTCACTGCTGATGTGAACGGGAGGACCCGCCGAGCGGGCGGCGATCCGATCCGGCTCAGCGTCGAGGAATCGGCCGCTCAACCTGAAGCGACCTCGCGTTGGGTCTCTGCTCCGGCGCGGCGCTATGCGCGCAGCGCGTTCGCGATGCGCGCGAGCGACTGCTCGCGTCCGAGCACGGTCAGCGTCTCGAAGATCCCCGGCGAGACGGCGGTCCCGGCGAGCGCCACGCGAACGGGCTGAAAGACCTGCTTGGGCTTGCAGCCGCGCGCCGCGACGACGCCCTCGAGCGCCGGCTGCACGTTCTCGATCGTGAACCGGTCGAGCGGCTGCAGCGCCGCGTGCACGTCGGCGAGCGCCGCGCGACCGCCCTCGTCGAGCCACTTCTCGCGCGCCTTGGGATCGTCGGCCGGCCCGTCGAAGATGAACCCGGCCAGCGGCCAGAAGTCCGCCAGCGTCTGCACCTTCTCGCGCGAGATCTCGACGGCGGCACGCAGCCCGCTGCGCCCGGTGAACGACTCCAGGCGCGCCGTCAGGTCGTCGATCGTCAGCTCGCGCAGGTAGCGCCCGTTGAGCCAGCGCAGCTTGCGCTCGTCGAACTGCGCGGGGTTGCGCGAGACGCGCTCGAGGCTGAAGCGCTCGACGAGCTGCGCGGTCGACAGGATCGTCTCGTCGTCGGCGTCGCCCCAGCCGAGCAGCGCGAGGTAGTTGCACACGGCCTCGGGCAGGTAGCCGGCGTCGCGCAGCTCCTGCACGGAGGCAGCCCCGTGGCGCTTTGAGAGCTTCTTGCCGTCGGGTCCGTGCAGCAGCGGCAGGTGCGCGTAGACCGGCTGCGGCGCGCCGAGCGCCTGCAGCACGAGCAGCTGCTTGGGCGTGTTGGAGAGGTGGTCCTCGCCGCGGATGACGTGCGTGATGTGCGCGTCGAGGTCGTCGATCGCGACGGCGAAGTTGTAGAGCACGCTCGAGTCGGCGCGCGCGATCACCGGATCGTCGAGGTGCACATGGGCGAACGTCGTCTCGCCGCGGATGACGTCGTGCACGACGGTCGCGCCGCCGTCGGGGACGCGCAGGCGCACCGCGCCCTCACCGTCGTCGCGACCGCGGAAGCCACGGTCGGCGCCGTGCCGGGCCTTGTATGCCTTGACGTCCTCGGCGGTCGCCGTCGAGCGGTAGGCGTGGCCGCCGTCGAGCAGCTCCCGCAGGACCTCCTGGTGGCGATCGCTGCGCGCGACCTGGCTGATCGGGCCCTCGTCGTAGTCGATCTGCAGCCACTGCAGCGCGTCGAGGATCTGCGCGACGTTCTCGTCGGTCGAGCGCTCGCGGTCGGTATCTTCGATCCGCAGCACGAGGGTCCCCCCGCCGCCCCGCGCGAGCAGCCAGTTGTAGAGCGCGGTACGCGCGCCGCCGATGTGCAGCGCACCGGTCGGAGAAGGAGCGAAGCGGACTCTCATGGGTGCAGATCACAGTACGAGGTCGCCGTGCGCATCGTCGTCTGCGGCCGCGCGCCGCAGGCAGCTCAAGGCATGCTGATCGGCGCCCACGTCTCCCCCGCCGGCGGACCGGCGAACGCCGTCGCGCGCGGCGTCGAGCGCGGCGCCCGGGCGATCCAGATCTTCAACCAGAACCCGCGCGCCTGGAAGCCGCGCGACTACTCCGCCGACGAGGTCGCCGCCTTTCGCGCCGCGATCGCCGGCTCCGACGTCGACGCGCTGCTGATCCACGCCGTCTACCTGCTCAACTGCGCATCGAACGACGCGACGATCCGCGCCAACACGCTGCGCTCGCTGATCGCCTCGCTGCGGGCCGGCGCGGCGCTCGGCGCGCACGCCGTCGTCCTGCATCCCGGCTCGGCGAAGACCGGCGACGTCGGCGAGGCGATCGCGCGCGCCGGCACCGTCATCGCCGAGGCGCTCGCCGAGACCGACGGCTGCGCGCTGCACCTGGAGAACACGGCCGGCTCGGGCGGCACGCTCGGGCGCTCGTTCGACGAGCTCGCGGCGCTGATCGAGGCGGCCGGCGGCGACGCGCGGCTCGGCGTCTGCCTGGATTCCTGCCATCTGCTCGCCTCCGGGCACGAGATCCGCAGCGCGGAGGCGCTCGCGGCCGTGCTCGACGAGTGCGGGGCACGCGTCGGCCTCGAGCGGCTGGGATCGCTGCACCTCAACGACTCGCAGACGCCGCTCGGCTCGAACGTCGACCGGCACGCGAACGTCGGCGACGGCGAGCTCGGCGAGGACGGCTGCGCCGTCTTTCTGTCCGAGCCGCGCTTCGAGGGGCTGCCGCTCGTGCTCGAGACGCCGGGCCCGCGTCACTCCGGCCCGACCTCCGAGGAGCTCGCGCTGACGCGCACGCTGCGCGAGCGCGGGATCGCCGCGCGGCGGCGCTGACAGACCACCGGCCACGCCGGACGCCGCGGCAGCCGGCGCGGAGCCCGGCGCGGTCCAGCCGCGGACCTATCGCGAGGTGCGCGCGGCCCGCAGCGCCTCACGCATCTTCAACGGCTTGCCCATCCGCAGGACGGCGCCGTCGTAGATCCGGGCGCCGAGCGGCACGAGGATCGCGATCGCCAGCGCGAGCAGGCCCAGCGAAGCCGCGATCTCGAGACCGCTGGCGTCGCCGATCACGACCCGCACCGGCATCACGATCGGCGACGAGAACGGCACGAGCGAGGAGACGACCGCGAGCGTCGAGCCGGGGTCGGCGACCGCCGGGAAGGCCAGCAGATAGGCCCCGACGAGGGCGATCGTGACCGGCGTGCTCGAGCTGTTGAGATCCTCCTGGCGCGAGACGATCACACCGGAGATCGCATAGACCGCAGCCCACAGCAGGAAGCCGAGCACGAACCAGACGAAGACCACCGTGAGCACGCCGGCGTCGGCGCCGCCGAGCTCGATCGCTCCGCTGGCCGACGCGGTCAGGAGCCCGACGAAGATGATCAGCGTGAACTGCAACAGGCCGATCAGCCCTATCCCGACGATCTTCCCCGCCAGCAGCGCGCGCGACGGGATCGCCGACATCAGCACCTCTACGACGCGCGAGGCCTTCTCCTCGACGACGCCCGTGGCAACCGCGAGGCCGAGGATGATCAGCTGCATGTAGAGCAGCAGCGAGGCGATGAAGGCCAGCCCCTCGCGGCCGTCGCTCTCGCCCTCCAGCGAGCTGCGCTGCAGCGGTGCCGGCTGCAGCGCACGCTGCGCGTCGGCCTGCGACAGCCCCGCCGTGCGCAGAGCCTGCGCGGAGCGCACCTCGCGGGCGGCGGACTCGAGCAGTTGCGCGAGCTCGAGGTCGGGGCTGTCCTTGCTGATCAGGGCGCCACCGGTGATCGCCGCGTCGACGCGCTCGTCGCTGACGGCTGCCCGCAGCTGCGCCGCATCGTCGAAGCGCTCGATCTCGATGCGCGCGTCGAACGCGGGCGCCGCGGCGCGCGCGGCCTCGGTGATCGCGACGGCCTCGCTGCCCTGGGCGGCGACGGTGTACTCGCGCGTCCCGTCGCCGGCGAGCAGGCCCGCGGCGAGCGCCACCGCGGCGACGATCGCGACCGTCGTCGCCGTCGAGATCTGGAAGGCGCGCGAGCGGATCCGCTCGCCGAACTCGCGGCGCGTCACGAGCATCGTCGCGCGCCCCGTGCTCATCGCGGCGACCTCGCCGTTCGACGACCTCATCGTTCGACGACCTCCCGAAACAGATCGGCGAGCGTCGGGCGAGCGGGCTCGAAGCGGCGGACCCGGCCGGCGCGGCGGCCGGCGTCGAGCACGCGCTGGTCGTCGACGCCGTCGCTCAGCTCGACCAGCACGCCGTGCTCGTCGCGTCCCACGATGCTGACACCGTCGATGCCGTCCAGCCATCCGTTGGCGGCGCCCTCGACGTCGACGCGCAGGCGCGGTCGGGAGCGCTCCTCGCGCAGCTCGTCGACGGTCCCCGCGGCCACGGTCCGGCCCCGATTGACGATGCTGACGCGGTCACAGAGACGCTCCACGAGCTCGAGCTGATGGGACGAGAAGAGCACCGCAGCACCCTCGCGCGCGCGTTCTGCGAGGACCTCGGCCATGACGTCGGTACCGATCGGATCGAGACCGGAGAACGGCTCGTCGAGGATCAGCACCGGCGGGTCGTGGACGAGCGCGGCTGCGAGCTGGACACGCTGCTGGTTGCCCAGCGAGAGCTCCTCGACGCGCTTGCCGGCGTACTCGCCGAGCCCGAGGCGCTCGATCCAGCGCTGCGCCGCCTCTTCGGCGTCGGCCTGCCTAAGCCCGTGCAGCATCGCGAGGTAGCGCAGATGGCGGTCGACGCGCATCTTCGGGTACAGGCCGCGCTCCTCGGGCATGTAGCCGAACTCGCGCTGGCGCTCGCGGGTCGCCGGCTCGCCGCGCCACAGCACGCTGCCGTCGTCGGCCTCCAGCACGCCGAGCGCGATCCGCATCGCGGTCGTCTTGCCGGCACCGTTGGGTCCGACGAAGCCGACGACGTCGCCGCCGGGCACCTCGAGCGACAGGCCGTCGAGCGCGACCGTCGAGCCGTAGCGGCGCGTCAGATCGGAGAGCTCGAGCACACGCATCCCCTTCCCGGTCCACGAATGCGGTACACGCCGTGTGCGCTGCGCCACACACCGCATGCGCCGCTGCAACGCGCGATCGCAGGCTGATCGCGGCGAGCTCGATCGCGCGGTAGCCCGCGAGGGTCGGCGGGTAGCCCGCCTGCATGACCTCCCTCCGCAAGGACTACGACCTTCCCAAGCGCCCGCCGCTGCCGATGCGCCACGCGCTGGTGATGTTCGCCCTTCCGCCGCTCGCGCTCGGCCTGTGGCTGGCGCTGCCGAGCTCCCCGATCACCGTCGCGCTGCTGGCGATCGCGCTGCTGGCCGCCGTCTTCACCGGCGTCGGGCTCGTCCTGAGCTCCCGTGAGCTCGACGAGAAGCCCGCCCGCGACCCCGGCATCCCGTCCAACGACCCGTAGCGGTCGAGGGCGCGCCTGAGGCCACCGCCCGCGCCGCCGCATTTCAGACCGCGAGCGCGGCGGGGCCGAGCACCTGCTCGAGCTCGGCGCGCAGCGTGGGCGTCGGACCGACCTTGTAGGACGGACCGAGCTTGAGCGTCCGCGGATCGCCGGTGCTCATCTGCACCTCGAGCACGACCTCGCTCTCGCCGGGATGGTTGGCGAGCAGGCTCTTGAGGTCGTCGATGATCGTCGCCGGCAGGCCGGCGGCGTCGCCGATCCGCACGTGCAGCGGCGCCGGCCCGAGCGCGCGCGTCACGGCGGTCGCCTTGGCGCGCTCGATCTCCTCGGGGGTCGGATCGAAGGGATCGACGGTCTGCACGACGAGACAGGTCTTGTCGGCGTCCTTGTGGTCGACCCGGCCGCGCACGAGGACGACCGCGTCGACGCCGAGCGCCCCTTCGTACTCGGCCATCGCCTTGCCGAAGACGAGGATCTCGACCGACCCCTCGAGGTCGTCGAGCGTGGCGAACATCATGTGCTCGCCGTTGCGCGTGCGGATCTTCTTGGCCGCGGTGATGATGCCGCCGGCCGTGACCCACTCCTTGTCCTTGCGCTCGTGGATCTCGGCGAGCGGGCAATCGACGCGCTGGCGCAGCGCCTCTCGCACCTGCTTGAGCGGGTGCGCCGAGATGAACAGGCCGATCGCCTCCTTCTCGATCGCCAGCAGCTCGGGCTGGTCGAACTCGTCGGACGGGATCGGCGGATGCTGCGGCGCCGCGAACGCGGCCGCGGCGCCGGACTCCCCAGCGTCGCCATCACCCCAGTCGAAGCCGTCGAAGATCGAGCCCTGCCCGATCTCGGCGTCCTGCTGGACCTTCTGGCCGGCGCCCTGAGCTTGCTCGAGGACGCTGAGCATCCCCTTGCGCGTCGCGCCCGTCGAGCCGAACGCGCCGCACTTGATGAGCGCCTCGATCGCCTTCTTGTTGACGGCGCGAGCGTCGACGCGGGCGCAGAAGTCCCACAGCGTCTTGAACGGCCCGCCGTCCTCGCGCGCCGCCTTGATCGCCTCGACCGCGGCGTGGCCGACGCCCTTGACGGCATCGAGGCCGAAGCGGATGTTGCCCTCGAAGACGACGAAGTCGTGGTCGGAGACGTTGACGTCGGGCGGCAGGATCTCGATCCCCATCTGCTCGGCCTGCGTCGCGAAGAACGGGACCTTGTCCTTCGTCGACATGACCGAGCTGATCAGCGCCGCCATGTACTCGGCCGGGTAGTTCGCCTTCAGCCACGCCGTGCGGTAGGCGATCAGCGCGTAGCAGGCGGCGTGGGACTTGTTGAAGCTGTAGTCGGCGCTCTTCTCGTTCGTCACCCACAGCTGCTCGGTGACGGCCGCGCTCGTGCCGGAGGCCTGGCAGCCGGCGAAGAACTCGGGCCGCAGCTTCGCCATCGCCTCGCGGTTCTTCTTGCCGATCGCCTTGCGCAGGTCGTCGGCTTTCGCGCCGCTGAAGCCCGCCAGCGTCTTGGCGATCTGCATCGCCTGCTCCTGGTAGAGGATGACGCCCTTCGTCGTCTCGGTGATCGGGCGCAGGCGCTCGTCGGGGAACTCGATCGTCTCCGGATTGCGCTTGCCCCGCGCGTACGTCGGGATCTGGTCCATCGCGCCGGGCCGGTAGAGCGCGTTGAGCGCGACGAGGTCGTCGAACTCCGTCGGGCGGACGTTGCGCAGCGCCTTCTGCATGCCCTCGGACTCGAACTGGAAGACGCCGATCGAGTCGCCGTGCGCGAGCATCTCGTACGTCTTGGCGTCGTCGAGCGGCAGCGTCGCCATGTCGGGGCGTGCGCCGTCGGAGCGCTCGATGATGTCCAGCGCGTCCTCGATGACGTCGAGGTTGCGCAGGCCGAGGAAGTCCATCTTCAGCAGGCCGAGCTGCTCGACGGGCTTCATCGAGAACTGCGTGACGATCTTGAAGATCTTGTTGCCGTCGGCGTCGACCTGGTTGGCGTCGGCGAGCTGCAGCGGGACGATGTCGGTCAGCGGGCCTTCCGCGATGACGACGGCGGCGGCGTGGATCGAGGAGTTGCGCACGATCCCCTCGAGACCCTTCGCGACGTCGACGATCTGCTTGGCGACCGGATCCTTGTCGTACTCCAGGCGCAGCGGCTGACCAGGCGCGAGGCAGTCGTCGAACGACGGCGAGCGGCCCATGATCGGGTCGGGGATGAGCTTGGCGAGCTTGTCGCCGACGCCGTAGTCGTGCTCGAGCACGCGCGCGGCGTCGCGCGTCGCGGCGCGCGGGAACATCTTGCCGAACGTGACGATCTGCGCGACCGACTCGCGGCCGTACTTGTCGACGACGTAGCGCATGACCTGCTCGCGCCCGCGGACCGAGAAGTCGATGTCGATGTCCGGCATCGAGACGCGCTCGGGGTTGAGGAAGCGCTCGAACAGCAGCCCGTAGCGCAGCGGATCGACGTCGGTGATCTGCAGGCAGTAGGCGACGATCGAGCCGGCTGCCGAGCCGCGCCCGGGTCCGACGGCGATGCCGCTCTGCTTCGCGTAGGCGATGAAGTCCCAGACGATCAGGAAGTACGCGTCGAAGCCCATCCGGTGGATGACCTCGAGCTCCATCTCCATCCGCTCGCGCGCCTCGGCCGGCGCGGGGTCGCCGTAGCGCGCGCGCAGCCCTTCCTCGACGCGTGCGCGCAGATAGTCGTGCTCGGGCTCGCCGGCGGGCGTCGGGTAGGCAGGGATGAGCTGCTTGTCGAGCTCGATCTCGACGTTGCAGCGCTCGGCGATCTCGACCGTCGAGGCGATCGCCTCGGGCCAGAGCGCGAACGACTCGGCCATCTCCTCGTTGGACTTCAGGAAGAACTCGTTCGTGTCGAACGTCATCTTCGGTGTGCGCAGGGTCGACTTCGTCTGGACGCAGAGCAGCGCCGTGTGGTGGTGGTAGTCCTCCTTGCGCAGGTAGTGCACGTCGGCGGTGCCGACGAGCGGCTGGCCGAGCTCGCGGGCGATCTTCACGATCTGATCGTTGGCCTGGTCCTGCTCGGCGAGGCCGTTGCGCTGGACCTCGAAGTAGACGTCCTCGGGACCGAAGACCTGCAGCAGGTCGTCGGCGTGGGCGCGGGCCGCCTGCTCCTGGCCGGCGATCAGGCGCTGGCAGAAGCGCGACGCCAGGCAGCCGGTCAGCGCGATGATCCCCTCGGCATGGCGCGAGATGACGCCGAGGTCGACGGTCGGCTTGCCGCGATTCAGGCCGTCGAGGAAGCCGGCGCTCGAGAGCTTGACGAGGTTGCGGTAGCCGACGTCGGACGCCGCCAGCAGCGTCAGGTGGTTGTGCTCGTGGCGGCCGCGCTTGGTCTGGTCGTCGACGAGGTAGATCTCGCAGCCGAGGATCGGCTTGATGCCGTGCTTGCGGGCGGCCTGGAAGTGCTCGACCGCCCCGTTCATCACGCCGTGGTCGGTCAGCCCCAGCGCCGGCTGGCCGAAGGCCGCCGCGCGCGCGGCGAGAGCGTCGATCTTGCATGCGCCGTCGAGCAGCGAGTACTCGGAGTGGACGTGCAGATGGGCGCAGGCGGGGGGCGTCACGGGCGGCTCAGAATAGGCGCCGGCTCGGATGGTCAGCCGCGGGCTTCCCGCACTTTGGGCGCGCCGAGTTGTTGCGATCCGCGCGCCATGCGACACACCTCTCCCGTCATGCTCCGCGGCAACGGGATGCCGATCTCGTCATCGCCGGCGATCGCGTGCTGCGCGCGACGTGGCCACAGCTCCAGCGCGCGCCGCGGCGAGTCGCCGCGGCGATCCGCGTGGCGCTCCAGACGGCTATGCGAGATGGACGATATGCCGCTCAGCGCGGCCTGAGAACCCTCTCGCCGGCGTCGCGCCCGAGCGCGACGCCTATGTCGACGAGCAGTCCGAGGCGCCGTCGCGCTTGGCGACGGCGACGACGGCGGCGGTACCCACGGCGCTGACGACGAGTGCCGCCGCCGCCACCCGGCGCGAGGGCAGCATCTGGGTCACGCGGCGGCGTGTGTACCAGCGCGCGCCCTGCCATACGACGAATCCAAGCATCTTGTATCCCATGCGATCGATGCTACCCGCCCGGGCGACGGGGGATTCCCGAATTTCCTAGGACTCGTCGCCGGCGGGTCCGGCGCCGGTCGGGTCAAGCTCGGCGCGCAGCCGGTAGGCCATCCGCGACTGCAGCGACCACAGCTCGATGAAGCCCGGCGAGGCCTGCTGCGAGAACAGCCCGCCGGACTCGCCGAACGACGCCAGCGCCTGGTCGTAGACGGCGTTCGGCGACGAGCGCGTCACGACGCGCGCCGAGCCCTTGTAGAGCTTCACGCCGATCGTCCCGGTGACCTGCTCGTTGACGCGCTCCATGAAGGCGTCGATGTCGCCGCGTAGCGGCTCCCACCAGAGGCCGGCGTAGACGAGGTAGGCCCACTGGCGCTCGAGCGCCGGCGTGAACTGGTTCTGGTGGATCGTGCCGACGAGCTTCTGCAGCTCGGCGTGGGCGGGCAGGACGATCGCCGCCGCCGGCACCTCGTAGATGTCGCGCACCTTCAGGCCGACGATGCGATCCTCGATGTGGTCGACGATGCCGACGCCGTGGCGGCAGCCGATCTCGGCGACGCGCTCGAGCAGCTCGACGAGCCCGAGGCGCTCGCCGTCCAGCGCCACCGGCACGCCCTGCTCGAACTGCAGCTCGACGGTCTGCGGCTCCTCCGGCGCCCGCTCGGGCGGCGTCACGAGCTGGAAGACGTCGTCCTCGGGTGCGTGCGAGAGATCCTCGATCCAGCGCCCTTCCGACGAGCGGCCCCAGAGGTTGTCGTCGATCGAGTACGGCGTGACCTCCGTCCCGCCCTTGACGGGGATGCCGTGCCGGCGGGCGTACTCGATCTCCGCGTCGCGGCCCATCTGCCAGCCGCGCACCGGTGCGATCACCTTCAGCTCGGGCGCCAGCGTGGCGATCGTCGCCTCGATGCGCACCTGGTCGTTGCCCTTCCCGGTGCAGCCGTGGGCGATCGTGTCGCAGCCGGCGCGGCGCGCGTAGTCGACGGCGAGCTTGGCGATCAGCGGCCGCCCGAGCGCCGTGAACAGCGGATACCCGCCTCCGTACAGGGCGTTGGCCTTGATCGCCGGCAGGACGAAGTCGCGGGCGAACTCCTCGCGCGCGTCGACGGTGAAGCACTCGATGGCGCCGATCTGGCGCGCCTTGCCTTCGATGACGTCGTAGTCCTCGCCCGGCTGCCCGAGATTGACGGTCAGCGTGACGACCTCGGCCTCGTACTCGTCGGCGATCCACTTGAGCATCACGCTCGTGTCGAGGCCGCCGGAATACAGCAGCAGGACGCGTCCGACCTCGCTCGGCTCGGCGAGGTAGGAGGCCGTTCGGGTGTGCGGCGTCTGGTTCGTGGTCTCGGCCATCGGTCCGCAAGCCTACGAGTCGCGGCGTCTCGGCGACTGCAGCCTGCACCACAAATCCCGCCGAAATGGTGACGAACGCCGGGAAATCAGCTAGCTTTCAGCGATCTGATCGCGCGTCGGGCTCGCGTGAGGACGGATCCAACTACAGCAGGGGGAAACACCCAGATGACTTTCGAGGCACGTCGCATCCCGCGCGGCGTCGGCGCAACCCTACTTGCGCTGGCCCTCTTCCTGATCGCGGCCGTGCCGATGGCGCAGGCCGACACGATCTATCCGGACAACGTGATCACCGGATCGCACTTCACGAACGGCCTCTCCCACACACCGGCGGGCACAGGCTCGCACTGGGAGGAGGTGTCGAACTCCTGCGTCGTGCTGCTCGGCCTGCTGCCGTCGACCAATCCGCTGGTCTGCAACTCGAACACCACGCACGCCCCGGCGATCGGCACCCCGCCAGGCTCGCTGCAGCAGGGCTACAACGGCCTCCTCGACGGACTCGGTCCGCTGCTGTTCGAGGCCACCGCGCGAGCGCAGTCGTCGACCTTCACGATGGGCCCGAACGTCAACGGCGCCAGCGGCGAGATGACGTTCCAGTTCGATCGCCGCGCCGACGTCGAGACGATCCTCAACTTCGAGGGCGAGGCGACGTACACGTTCACGCTGCAGAACCTGACGGCCGGCACCTCGCAGGAGCTGTTCAGCGAGCGGCTGACGGACGCGAACAACATCTTCGACGGCCGGCTGCGCACGGGGCTGCTCAACGCCGTTCCCGGCAACGTCTATCGCATCGACCTTGAGACGGTGTTCTCCTGCGGCGTGCTGTGCGTCGGCCTGCAGGAGACGATCGTCAACTTCGACAACCTGCGCCTGCGCGTCGCGGATGGAACGCCGACGTTCGTGTCCGCGCCGACGGCGATCACCGACGACGCGACGAACGTCACGGACTCGAGCGCGACGCTCAACGGCCGGACGAACGCCCAGGGTCTGCCGTCGACCTATTCCTTCCGCTACGGCACGGCGGCCAATCTCGCCGGCGCGACGGTCATCGGTCCGTTCAATGCCGGCAGCCAGACCGACGAGCAGGCGCGTGCGCGCCCGATCGCCGGCCTCGACGAGTGCACGACGTACTTCTTCCGCATCGAGGCGACGAACGACATCGGCACGAACACGGGTGAGATCAAGTCGTTCCGGACGGACTGCGAGCCGGAGGTGGAGACGCTCGCCGCGACCGACATCACGACGACGACGGCGACGCTGAACAGCTCGATCAACCCCGGTGGCTCGGAGACGACCTACCGCTACGACTACCGCGAGAAGGACGTCGGCGGGACGTTCACGAGCACGCCCGACGCCACGCTGCCGGAGGGCAGCGAGGACGTCGAGCCGAACGCCGTGCCGGTCGCCGGGCTGTCGCCGGCGACCACGTACGAGGTGCGCGTCGTCGCGACGAACACGCTCGGCACGGCGACGGGCAACATCGTCGAGTTCACGACGCAGGGCGCGCTGCCGGTCGTCGAGACGCTGCCCGTCACCGGCGCCGCGGCGACCGCGGCGACGTTCAACAGCCGCGTCAATCCGGGTGCGCTGGACACGGCCTACCGCTACGACTACCGCGTGAAGGGCACCGTCGACTTCACGAGCGCACATGGCTCCACGCTGCCCGCCGGCGAAGCCGACGTGCAGCCCAACAGCCTGCCGGTCGGCGGGCTCGTCAAGGAGACGACGTACGAGGTCAAGGCCGTCGCCGCGAACGCGCTCGGCATCGTGGAGGGCGCGCTCGTCGAGTTCACGACGCCGGGCACGGGCGAGACGGGCGATCCCGGTCCCCCCGGTCCCCCCGGCCAGCCCGGTCCGACCGGCCCGACGGGTGCGACCGGTACGCCGGGCGCGCAGGGACCCCCCGGCGTCGGAGTGCCAGGACCTCCCGGCACTCCGGGCACGACCGGAGCCGGCGGTCCGGTCGTCGACATCGAGTCGTCGTCGAGGCTGGCGATGATCCGGATCGACGCGACGCGGATCACCGTCCCGATGCGCGGACGCAACGCCGGGCGCGTGCGGGTGCGGATCTTCTGCCGCACGATCGCCGTGCGGACGTGCTCGGGCACCATGAAGGCCCGCACGATCAACAGGATCCGCCCGCAGAGCTTCGGCTTCCCGGTGCGGGCTCTGCGCCGCGTGACGTGGTCGACGGACACCGTCCAGCTCGACGTCGGCAAGGTCGGCTTCGCGATCCTGAACTTCAGCGCGCAGCGGCGCTCGGTTCTGCGGCGCAGCCCGTCTGTGCGGTCGGAGGTCATCGTGTCGGTCATCGACGCCGACAACAACCGCCAGAACGTGCGCAAGACGGTGACGGTGGCACGTGGCGCGATGCGCTAGCAGCAGCACGTAGCGCGACGCGCCACAGCGCGTAGGACCGCGGGCCCCTCCGACGAGGGGCCCGCGGTCGTTGTACGCGGGTGACCCCGAGACGCCGGTGGGCACGCTGGCCACAGCGGCGGTACGACGTGCCCGAGTGGGCTGGCGACGAGCGCCGCCGGTCGCGCTACAGCAATGCGCGCAGCCGGCGCAGCGCCTCGTCGAGCTCGCCGTCGCTGACCGTCAGCGGCGGCAGCAGCCGCAGCGTCTCGGGCCCGGTCGCGTTGAGCACGAGCCGCTGCTCGAGCAGCGCGCGACGGACGAGCTCGGGCGCGGGTGGGCGGGGACCGGTTTCGAAGTCACACGCGAGCATCAGGCCGCGGCCGCGGACCGCGACGACGCCCGGCAGGGCCGCGAGCTCCTCGGCCAACCGTGCCCCGAGCACCCGCACGCGCTCCAGCAGCTGCGGCGCGGAGACGACGTCGAGCACGGCCAGCGCTGCGGCGCAGGGGACCGGGCCGCCGGCGAACGTCGAGCCGTGGTCGCCTGGCTGCAGCACGTCGGCGTAGCGCGGCGAGCAGATCACCGCGCCGATCGGCAGGCCGCCGCCGAGCGCCTTCGCCGAGGTCATCAGGTCGGGGACGACGCCGCTGTCCTCGTAGGCCCACAGCGTGCCTGTGCGCCCGAGCCCACACTGCACCTCGTCGAAGATCAGCGCCGCGCCGTGCTCGTCGCAGGCCGCGCGAGCGGCGTGCAGCAGCTCGTCGTCGAGCACCCACACCCCGCTCTCGCCCTGGACCGGCTCGAGGATCACCGCGGCCGTGCGCTCGTCGACCGCGCCCGAGATCGCGTCGGCCGTCGGCGCGACGGCGCGAAAGCCCGGCACGAGCGGCGCGAACGGCGCCTGCTTGGACTCCTGCGGCGTCGCCGACAGCGAGCCGTACGTGCGCCCGTGAAAGCCGCGCTGCACGGAGATGATCGTGCCCTGCGGCCTGGCCTTGCGGGCGAGCTTGAGGGCAGCCTCGTTGGCCTCGGTGCCGGAGTTGGCGAAGTGCACCTTGCCGCCCAGCGAGGACTGCGACAGGCGCTCGGCCAACCGCATGCCCGGCTCGCTGTAGAAGAGGTTGCCGACGTGCACGAGGTCGGCCGCCTGCGCTTGGATCGCCTCGACGACCGCCGGATGCGAATGGCCGAGCGAGGTGACCGCCAGCCCGGTCTGGAAGTCGAGGTACTCGGTGCCCTCGTCGTCCCACAGGCGCGTGCCCTCACCGCGCACGAACTGCACCGGCTGACGCGCGTAGGCCGGCACGAGATGGGCGCGCTCGAGCGCCTGCAGCTCCTGCAGGCTCATCGCGCCGGATGGATCTTCGTGCCGCTGCCGGCGTCGGTGAACAGCTCCAGCAGCAGCGTGTGCGCGACGCGGCCGTCGACGATGTGCGCGGCGCTGACGCCGCCGTGGATCGCGTCGATGCATGCCTGCAGCTTCGGGCGCATTCCGCCACCGACGGTCGCCAGCGCGGCCTCGACCTCGTCGGCCCCGGCCTGCGTGATCCGCGAGTCCGGGTCGGCGGGATCGCGCAGCCAGCCCGCCACGTCGGTCAGGAAGACGATCTTGTACGCGCCGAGCTCGCGAGCGATCGCGCCCGCGGCCTCGTCGGCGTTGATGTTGTACGAATGCCCCACGGCGTCGGCGCCGACCGACGCGATGACGGGGATGTAGTCCTGCGCGATGTGCTCGAGGACGTCGACGTTGACGCGCGCGATCTGGCCGACGAAGCCGATGTCCTCGCCCGAGGGGGCCGTGCGGCGCTCGACGCTCAGCAGCTGCCCGTCGTCGCCGCACAGGCCGACCGCGGGCTGACCATGGCGGCCGAGGCGCAGGACGATGTCCTTGTTGACCTTGCCCACGAGCACCATCTTCGCGATCTCGACCGTCGCCTCGTCGCTGACGCGCAGCCCCGCGACGAACTCGACGGGCATGCCGAGGCGCTCCATGTAGGACGTGATGTCCGGGCCGCCGCCGTGCACGACGACGGGCCTCATCCCGACGTACTTCAGCAGCACGACGTCGCGGGCGAACTCCTCGCGCAGCTCAGGGTCGTTCATCGCCGCGCCGCCGTACTTGATGACGACCGTGCGCCCCGAGAACTCGCGCATGTAGGGCAGTGCCTCGAGCAGCGTTCCGACGTCTCTCATTGGCTTGAGCCCCCGCTCATGTCGTGTACTCCGCGTTGATCGTCACGTACTCGTGGCTGAGGTCGGAGAAGATGACCTCTGTCTCGCAGCCCTCGCCCGGCAGCCCGACGACGTACTCGACCTCGCGACAGGCTGCGGCCGCGTTCAGTGCGTCGAGCTCGTAGGCGACGGCGACGCCGCCCGCGCAGACGGTGATCCCCTCGATCGCGATGTCGAGTGCCAAGGGCGATGACCCCGTCCCCGCCCGCCCCAGCGCCTGCCCGACGGTCTGGGCGATCCGCCCCCAGTTCGGGTCGGCGCCGTGCAGCGCGGCCTTCACGAGCGGCGAGTTGGCGACCGCGCGCGCGCAGCGCTCGGCGACCCCCATGTCCCCCCCGCGCACGACGACGCGCCCGACCCGCCGCGCCCCCTCGCCGTCGCGCACGATCAGGATCGCGAGCATCCGCAGCACGGCGTCGAGCGCCGCGCCGAAGCGCAGCTCGTCCTCGCTCTCGGGCGCGACCTGCACGCCGCTGGCACCCGAGCACTGCAGGATCACGGTGTCGTTCGTCGACAGCTGCCCGTCGACGGAGACGCGGTCAAACGAGCGCTTGACGCAGACGCCGAGCAGCAGCTCGGCGGTCTCGGGCTCCAGCGCGGCATCGGTCTGCACGAAGCAGAGCATCGTCGCGAAGGCCGGCTCGATCATCCCGGCGCCCTTGCACTGGGCGGTCAGGCGAACGGTGCCCGAGGGCAGCGCCACGGTGACCGAGGCGCGCTTCTCGAAGGCGTCGGTCGTCATGATCGCCGTCGCGAGCGCGACGTCGGCGTCCTGCTGCAGGCGCGCCACGGCGGCGCCGATCCCGGCCTGCAGGCCAGCGGTCGGCAACGGCACGCCGATGACGCCGGTCGAGCAGACCGCGACGGCGGCTGCGTCGACGCCGACCGCCTGCGCCGTGACCTGCTGCATCTCGCGCGCGACGATCATCCCGCCGTCGCCGGTCGCCGCGTTCGCGTTGCCGGAGTTCACGACGACGGCGCGGATGCCGTTGGGGGTCGTCTCGTCGCGGCTCACGAGCACGGGCGGCGCGAGCACGCCCGAGCGGGTGTAGCGCGCCGCGCTGACGCACTCGGGGGCGTCGCAGACGAGCAGTCCGAGGTCGATCGCGCCGTCGCCCTTGATGCCGGCCGCCGCGGTCGCGGCGCGAAAGCCGCCCGGCAGGCCGGCGGCGTCCTCGGTCACGTGCGCGGGGCGGTCGACCCAGCGCGACGAGAAGAAGCCGGCGTCCGCGCTTGCGGCGGCGCGCCGCGCGCGCGTGGGGACGTCGTCGGGCGGGGTCATCGCATGCCCCGCTACGGCTCGATCCCGAGCGTCTCGTCGTGGCCGTGCATGAGGTTGAGGTTCTGGATCGCCTGCGACGCGGCGCCCTTCCAGAGGTTGTCGATCGCGGCGAAGGCGAAGACCTTGCCGGTGCGCGCGTCGGCGCGCGGCCAGATCGTGCAGACGTTCGTGTCGCGCACGCCGCGCACGCCGGGCGGCCGGTCGACGATCTCGACGAACGGCAGCCCGTCCGCCCAGCCGCCGTACGCCGCGTCGAGGCGCTCCTGCGTCCACGGCTCGCTCGTCGTGACATAGCAGGAGACGAGCTCGCCCTGGTCCAGCGGCATGAGATGCGGCGTGAACGTCGTCGTGACCGGCGCGCCGAGCAGCGCGAGCTCCTGGTCGATCTCGGGCATGTGGCGGTGGCCCCCGACGCCATACGGCGTGACGTTCTCGTCGACCGTCACGAAGTGCGTCTTGTCGGTCGCCGCGCGGCCGGCGCCGGAGACGCCGGACTTCGCGTCGACGGTGACGTCGACGACGGTGCCGCTGCGCGCGAGCGGCGTCAGCGCGAGCAGCGTCGCGGTCGGATAGCAGCCGGGGTTCGCGACGAGGTCGGCGCCGGCGATCTGCTCGCCGTACAGCTCGGGCAGGCCGTAGACGCCGTCGCCGAACAGCTCCGGCGCGCCGTGCTCGCCGTACCAGCGCTCGTACGTCGCCCGGTCGTTGAGCCGGAAGTCGGCCGACAGGTCGACGACGCGCACGCCGCGCTCGCGCAGCGCCGCGACGACCGGCGCGGCGGCGCCGTGCGGGTAGGCGACGATCGCCGCGTCGACGTCGCCGTCGCGCTCGACGTCGAGCTCGCGCAGGACGGCGTCGACGCGGTGCTGCGGGTACAGCTCGGTCAGGCGCCGGCCGGCGTCGCTGCGGCTCGTGACGGCGCTCAGCTCGAACGCCGGGTGGCGGTCGACGAGCTTCGCGGCGAGCGCGCCGGCGTAGCCTGAGCCGCCGGCGACGAGCACCCGCGTCGGCGAGCTAGCCATGCGGCCCACCGCCCGCGGTCGCAGGCGACGCGCCGCTCGGCGTGTGCCGGGGCGCGCTAGCCACGCAGCTCACCGCCGAGGTCCTTCGCCAGCCGCGCGACGATCTTCTCGCGCACGGGCGCGACGTCGGCGTCGGTGAGGGTGCGATCGCGCGCCCGGAACGTCAGCGCGATCGCCAGCGACGTGCGCCCGGCGGCGATCTGCTCGCCGCGGTAGACGTCGAAGACCTCGGCGCGCGCGAGCAGCCTGCCGCCCGCCGCGCGCACCGCGTCGAGCACCGTCGCGGCCGGCACCGTCCGATCGACGACGATCGCGATGTCCTCGCGCAGCTCGGGGAACGACGTCAGGTCCTCGTAGGCCGGCACGAGCGGCGCGTGGCGGATGACGGCGTCGAGGTCGAGCTCGAACGCCGCGACGCCCTCGAGGTCCCAGTCGCCCGCGACGAGCGGGTGCACATCGCCGACCCAGCCGACGACCTCGGGGGCGTGGGCTCCGATGCTGATCGACGCGCTGCGGCCCGGATGCAGGAAGGGCTGCGGCGCCGTCTCGAACGTCGCGCTCACCCGCAGCGCGCGCAGCAGCGCCTCGAGGTAGCCCTTCGCCGCGAAGACGTCGCCCGGCACGAGCGCGGCAAGCGCATGGTGCTCGTCGGGCAGCGTCGCATCGGTCGCGAGGTAGACGCGGCCGGACTCGAAGATCCCGCGCGCGCCCTGCCCGCGGGCGGCGTTGTGGCGCGCGGTGTCCAGCAGCGAGCCGAGCAGCGTCGTGCGCAGCGACGACTCGTCCTCGCTCATCGGATTGTCGACGACGACATGGGCACGGCGCGGGTCGTCGTCGGGCAGGCGCAGCTGCGCGTCGCGTCTCGCCGACTCGAAGCTCCAGCCGACGACCTCCAGCAGCCCGCGGCCGGCGAGCACGTCCTCGGCGCGGCGGCGCAGGCGCTGGGCCGGCGTCAGCAGGCCGACGGCGCCGCGGCGCCGCGGCAGCGTCGCGGGGAGCTGGTCGTTGACGCCGTGCAGCCGCGCGACCTCCTCGACGAGATCGGCCTCACGGGTGACGTCGTTGCGCCGCCACGGGGGGACGGTGACGTCGAGACCGTCCGGGCGCTCGACCGTCGCGAAGCCGAGGCGCTGCAGGTGCAGCGCGCTCTCCGAGCGGGTGATGCCGACGCCGAGCAGGCCGACGACCCGCTCGTCACGCAGGCGGACGACCGCCGGCCGAGGCCCCGGCCCACCGACGTCGACCGTGCCCGCAACGAGGCGCGCGCCGGTCAGCTCGACCATCAGCCGCGTCGCGACGGCCAGCCCCTCGAGCGCCTGCTCGGGCGCGAGGCCCTTCTCGAAGCGCGCGCTGGCCTCGCTGCGCAGCCCGAGCTTCAGCGACGTCGCGTGGATGTTCGCCGCGTCCCAGTTGGCGGCCTCCATCAGGACGCGGGTCGTGTCGCCGGCGACCTCGGAGCGGTGGCCGCCCATCAGCCCGGCGATCGACGTCGGCCCGGCGTCGTCGGCGATCAGGCAGACGTCGCCGTCGGCGATCCGGGTCTGGTCGTCGAGCGTGACGACCCGCTCGCCGTCGGTCGCGCGGCGCACGACGAGCCGGCGACCCTCGATCCGGTCGGCGTCGAAGGCGTGCAGCGGCTGACCGGTCAGCAGCATGACGTAGTTCGTGATGTCGACGACGTTGTTGATCGGGCGCTGGCCGGCGGCCATCAGCCGTGCCTTCAACCACGGCGGCGACGCAGCGATCGCGACGTCCTCGAACGCGCGCGCGGTGAAGCGCGGGCACAGGTCGGGAGCCTCGACGACGACATCGATCCCGATGCCCGATGCGGCGTGCGACGAGCCGGGGTCGTCCTCCCACGGCGCCGGCGCGAGCGCGGCGCCGGTCGCCGCATGCGCTTCGCGAGCGACGCCGTAGACGCCGAGGCAGTCGGGCCGGTTCGGCGTGATCTCGAGCTCGAGCACGTCGGTCGAGATCGGCAGGACGCCGGCGAGCGGGTCGCCGGGCTGCAGCCCATCCTCGTCGGAGAGCACGATCGTCTCGTCGTGGTCGGGCCCGATCGCGAGCTCGTCCTCGGCGAGGATCATGCCCTCCGAGGCGACCCCCCGCAGCTTGGCCTTGCGCAGCTTCGTCCCGTCGGGCATGACCGAGCCCGGCCGGCCGACGGCGACGAGCTGGCCGGCGGCCACGTTCGGGGCGCCGCAGACGATCTGCGCCCGCTCCCCCCCGCCGACGTCGACGACGCAGACCGTCAGCCGGTCGGCGTCGGGGTGCTGCTCGGCCTCGAGCACGCGACCGACGACGAAGTGCTCGAGCGCGCGCACGCCGTGGTGCTCGACGCGATCGACCTCGGTGCCGGTCATCGCCAGGCGCGTCGCGAGCTCGGCGACCGGCAGGTCGGGCGCGCAGTACTCGTGCAGCCACTCGACGGGAACGCGCATCAGCCGAACTGCTCCAGGAAGCGCGCGTCGTTGTCGTACAGCAGCCGCAGGTCCGGCACGCCGTGCTTGAGCATCGCGATCCGCTCGATGCCCATGCCGAACGCGAAGCCCTGCACCCGCTCGGCGTCGTAGCCGTGCTCGGCGACGTAGCCGAAGACGTTCGGGTCGACCATCCCCGAGCCGAGGATCTCGACCCAGCCGGTGTCCTTGCAGACGCGGCAGCGCTGGGGTGGGCGGGCCGAATGCTCCATGAAGCACGACACGTCGACCTCGACCGACGGCTCGGTGAAGGGGAAGAAGTGCGGCCGCAGGCGAACCTCGCGGTCGGGGCCGAAGATCGCGCGGGCGAACGCCAGCAGCGTGCCCTTGAGGTCGGCGAGCGTGATGTCCTCGTCGACCGCCAGTCCCTCGATCTGGTGGAACTGCGGCGTGTGCGTGGCGTCGGAGTCGCGCCGGTAGACGCGCCCGGGGACGATGACGTACAGCGGCGGCGGCTGGGCCTCCATCGCGCGGATCTGCATCGGCGAGGTGTGCGTGCGCAGGACGACGTCGCCGGCGCCCTCCACGTAGAACGTGTCGAGGCGGTCGCGCGCGGGGTGCGTCGGCGCGTGGTTGAGCGCGTCGAAGTTGTAGTAGACGGTCTCGACCTCCGGACCCTCGGCGATCCGGAACCCGAGGCCGAGGAAGACGTCCTCGATCTCGCGCCGCGTGGCGGTCAGCAGGTGCAGGTGTCCGACGGGCTGCGGCGGCCTGCCGGGCAGCGTGACGTCGACGACGTCTGCGCGCAGCCGCTGCTCGAGCTCGCCGCCGGCGAGCTGCTCACCGCGCGCGGCGATCAGCGCGTCGAGCGCCTGGCGCGCCTGGTTGGCGGCCTTCCCGGTCGGGCCACGCTGGGCGGGCTCGAGCTGGGCGATCCCGCGCAGCACGTTGGGCAGCTCGGCCTTGCGCCCGAGGTAGCGCACGCGCAGCTGCTCGAGCTCGGCGCTCGTCCCGGCGGCGGCGACCGCCGCCTCGGCCTCGGCGCGCAGCGCTGCGATCCGTTCGATCATTGCGAGGGCTCCCGCCTGGACGGGCCAGCGACGATGGGCGAGCGATGGCGCGCGGTCATGCCGCGGCCATCCTATGGACGCGATCGCGAGCGAGATCGGCGCCCCCGGACACGGGGTGCGTCGAATGACTCGCGCCAGGCGCGACCAATGCGACACACCCTGCGCTGCTGTGGGCGGCGTCACGCATGGCGACCCAGTTCGTAGAGCGCGACCGTCGCCGCCATCGCGGCGTTGAGCGACTCGCTCGCGATCGGGATGTGGGCGACGCGATCGCACGACGCGACGACGTCCGTGGGCAGCCCGTCGCGCTCGGCGCCGACGAGCACGCTGAGCTCTCCCCCGTCCTGCGACGCGACGAGCGGCGCTCCGCCGCGCGCGACGAGCGCGACGCGCTCGCCGGGCAGCTCGTCGACGCGCGCGACGCGCGCGAGCGCCAGCTGGAAGATCGCGCCCATCGAGGCGCGCACGGCCTTCGGTCCGAAGGGGTCGGCGCAGCCCGGTCCGACGGCGACCGATCCGGCTCCGAAGGCGAGCGCCGAGCGCAGGATCGTGCCGACGTTGCCGGGGTCCGCGACGCCCCACAGCGCGACGCAGAGCGGCCCGCTCGGGACCGACCAGCGCTGCTCGTAGACCCCGAGCTGGCGACTGCCGGAGCCAAGGCCGGAGACCTCCGCCAGCAGCGCCGCGTCGACCTCGTCGCCGTCCAGCCCGCTGCCGGCGGCCGCCAGCAGGACGCGCGGGCTCCAGCCCGCCGCTGCCGCCGCCGCGACGAGATCCTCGCCCTCGGCGACGAAGCGCGACGTCTGCTCGCGCGGGCGCCGCCGCGTGAGCTTGCGGATCTCCTTGAGCTTGTCGTTGTGCGAGCTGGTGATGGTCATGGGCGAAAAAAAGGGCGCCGTCCTGTGAGAGGAAGCGGCGCCCGGGAGGTCGGTGTGGTCGGCTGGTGCGGTCAGGCAGCCGACGCCTCGCGGGCGGCGTCGACGAATCGGCGGAAGGTCTCGGGATCGCGCACGGCGATGTCGGCCAGCACCTTGCGGTCCAGCTCGATGCCGGCGACCGAGAGGCCGTGGATGAAGGTCGAGTACGTCATGCCCTCGGCGCGGGCGGCCGCGTTGATGCGGGTCACCCAGAGGCGGCGGAAGTCGCGCTTGCGATTGCGGCGGTCGCGGTACTGGTACGCCTCCGCCTTCATCAGCGCTTCCTTGGCGCGCTTGTAGTTCGAGTTCGCCTCGCCGCGGAAGCCCTTCGTGCGCTCGAGCGTGGCGCGGCGCTTCTTGCGGGCGTGGACGGAGCGCTTGACGCGGGTCATCGGGGCATCACGACTTCTTCCCCGTCCGCAGCAGCTTGTTGATCCGGGGCGTGTCGTCCGCCGCCATGATCACGGGCCTGCCGAGCTGGCGCTTCTTCTTCGGCGACTTCTTCTCGAGGATGTGGCTCGTGAAGGCATGGCGACCGCGGACCTTGCCGGAGGCGGTCTTCGTGAAGCGCTTCTTGGCGCCGGAGTGAGTCTTCATTTTCGGCATGCGAGCGGGCCAGTATAGGCGACCGCCGCGGCGTCACCGCAAGCGAGCCGCCGCGGCCGCTAGGACTTGGCGGCGCCGCGGCCCTTGGCGGCGGCGTCGGCCACCGGGGCGCGATCGCCGTTCGGTGCCGCGCCGTCGGTCGCGGCGTCGGCCGGGGCGGCTCGAGACGGCTCGTCGTCGAGCGACGCGTGATCGTGTCCCAGCTCGGGGGTCGCGGCCTCGCCGCTGAGCACGGCCTTCGACGGTCCCAGCATCATCGTCATGTTGCGTCCGTCCTGGATCGGGCGCTGCTCGACGACGGCGACCTCGGCGAGCTCCTCGGCCAGGCGATCGAGGATCATCACGCCGCGCTCGGGGTGCGTGACCTCGCGCCCGCGGAACATGATCGTGACCTTGACCTTGTCCTTGTGGCGCAGGAAGCGCTCCACATGGCCCTTCTTGGTCTGGTAGTCGTTCTCGGCGATCTTCGGCCGGAACTTGATCTCGCGGATCGTGATCTGCTGCTGGTGCTTGCGCGCCTGCTTGAGCTTCTGAGCCTGCTCGTACTTGTACTTCGAGTAGTCCAGCACGCGGCAGACGGGCGGGCGCGCCTCGGGCGCGACCTCGACGAGATCGAGATCGCGGTCCTGCGCGTAGCGCAGCGCGTCGGGCGTGCGCATGACGCCGATCTGGTTGCCGGTCTCGTCGATCAGCCGCACCTCGGGCACACGGATGCGCTCGTTGATGCGTGTCGAGTCCCGCTCAGGCGGGCGCCGGTCGAATCTCCGGGGGACCGGCACTATGAAATGAGGCCGCGCGTCAAGCTGTCGGCGAGCGCGGCAATGAGATCTGAATCAGGGTCAACGTCGCCGAGTATAGCCCGATCAGCTGGCGCGGCGCGCCACCCGGTCGCAGAGCTGCTCGACGATCTCCGCGACGGGCACGCTGCCGCGGTCGCCGACCCGATGCTCGCGCACCGAGACGGTCGGGTGGGCGGGATCCGATTGCGCCTCGCGATCGCCGACGACGAGCATGTACGGGACCTTGCGCAGCTCGGCATCGCGGATCTTGCGCCCGACCGACTCGGTGCGCTCGTCGAGCTCGGCGCGCAGCCCGGCGTCCTGCAGCGCGCGCAGCACGTCGGTCGCCGCCGCCGCGTGGCGGTCGGCGATCGGCAGCACGATCGCGTGCAGCGGCGCCAGCCAGAGCGGGAACTCGCCGGCATAGTGCTCGACGAGGATCCCGATGAAGCGCTCGAAGGAGCCCAGCAGCGCGCGGTGGATCATCACCGGGCGGTGGTCGGCGTCGTCGGCGCCGGTGTAGCTCAGGTCGAAGCGCTCGGGCATCGAGTAGTCCAGCTGGACGGTTCCCAGCTGCCACGAGCGTCCGATCGAGTCGGTCATGTGCAGGTCGATCTTCGGTCCGTAGAAGGCGCCGTCGCCGGCGTTGACCTCGTACGACAGCCCGCGCGTGTCGAGCGCGTCCTGCAGGACGGACTCGGCGCGGTCCCACATCGCGTCGGAGCCGATCCGCTTCTCGGGCCGCGTCGAGAGCTCCAGGCGCGGCTCGAAGCCGAACAGGTCGTAGAGGAAGAAGCCGAAGTCGAGCGCGTCGACGACCTCGTCGCGGATCTGCTCCTCGGCGCAGAAGATGTGGGCGTCGTCCTGCGTGATGTGGCGCACGCGCATGAGCCCGTGCAGCGTGCCGCTCGGCTCGTGGCGGTGGACGAGGCCCGCCTCGGAGTAGCGGACCGGCAGGTCGCGGTAGGAGCGCCGCTCGTCCTTGAAGAGCTGGATGTGGGCCGGGCAGTTCATCGGCTTGAGGCCCATCGGACGGTCCTCGACGTCCGTGAAGTACATGTTCTCGCGGTACGTGTCCCAGTGTCCGGACTGCTTGAAGAGGTCGACGTCGTAGAGGATCGGCGTCTTGACCTCGTCGTAGCCGCGGCGGCGGTTCTCGTCGCGCCAGAGCTTGGAGAGCTCGTTCCAGATCGCCATCCCGGCGGGCTGCCAGAACGGCGAGCCGGGCGACAGCTCGCTGAACATGAACAGGTTCAGCTCCCTGCCGAGCTTGCGGTGGTCGCGGGCGCGGGCCTGCTCGAGGCGCTCGAGGTGCTCGGCGAGCTCCTCCTTGCTCAGGAACGCCGTTCCGTAGATCCGCGTCAGCTGCTGGCGCTCGGCGTCGCCGCGCCAGTACGCGCCGGCGACGGACTGCAGCTTGACGGCCTTGATGCGCTTCGTGCCGGGGCCGTGCGGGCCGCGGCAGAGGTCGGTGAAGGGGCCGTTCGTGTAGAGGCTCACCGTCTGCACCCCTTCGTTGCGCACGAGGTCCTCGATCAGCTCGACCTTGTAGTCCTGGCCCTCGGCGCGGAAGCGCTCGAGCGCCTGCTGCACCGTGACGTCCTCGCGCACGAACCGCTCGTCGGCGTTGATGTGCTGGCGCATCTTCTGCTCGATGCGATCGAAGTCCGCGTCCGAGACGGTGACGCCGGCGGGGAAGTCGAAGTCGTAGTAGAAGCCGTGCTCGATCGGCGGCCCGATCGAGATCTTCACGCCGGGATAGAGCTCCATGACGGCGGCCGCGAGCACGTGCGCGGCGTCGTGGCGGATGACGTCCAGCGCGCCCGGGCTCTTGCCGGTGACGATCTCCAGCGGCTCGCCGGCGATCAGCGGGCGCGCGAGGTCGCGCAGCTCGCCGTTCTGGCGCACGGCGAGCGCGGCGCGCGCGAGGCCGGG
>JAUYGN010000010.1 GCA_030690545.1 Solirubrobacteraceae bacterium | reverse complement strand
GCCGGCGACCTGGTCGCGGCCGGCCATGCCGGCCTCGCGCAGCGCGCGGGCGACGCGCCGCGTCACACGCGTCAGCGTCAGCGGATCGGGCGCGGGCACGCCGTCGGCCTCGGCCAGCGCGCCCGGCAGCGGGCGGTAGGGCACGACGAACGGATAGACGCCGATCGCGATCAGCCGCCGGGCGGCGGCGACGAGCTCGTCGGGATCCTCGCCGAGCCCGACGAGCAGGTAGGTCGAGACGCGGTTGTGGCCGAAGACGCGGACGGCCTCCGTCCAGGCCTCCTCGTAGCGTGCCAGCGAGACCGTCGCCTTGCCGGGCGTCCAGCGCGCGCGCACCGTCTCGTCCATCGACTCGACGTGGATGCCGATCGCGGTCACGCCGGCGTCCTTCAGGCGGCCGAGCCAGGACAGGTCCAGCGGCGGCTCGATCTGCACCTGGATCGGCAGCTCGGGGACGGCCGCGCGGACGGCGGCGACGCAGCGCGCGAGGTGCTTGGCGCCGCGGTCGGCGCCGTTGGAGGTGCCGGTCGTCATCACCATCTGGCGCACGCCGTCGAGCGCGACGGCGGCACCGGCGACCTCGGCCAGCAGCTCGGGGCGCTTGACCTGCACGGTCGCGCCGGAGCGCAGCGACTGCTCGATCGTGCAGAAGCGACAGCGCGTGTCCTCGTCGGCGTAGCGGATGCAGGTCTGCACGACGGTCGTCGCCAGCACCTCGGTGCCGTGCAGGCGCGCGAGCGCCTCGTACGGCGTCCCGTCGGCGGACGTCAGGTCGTAGAAGCGCGGCCGCACGATCGGCTCGAGCATCGCGTCCTCGACGACGACGCCGTCGCGCGTCAGCGTCCCGCCGGCGTGCAGCTCGAACGGCGAGCTCGCCGCCACGGGCAGCGTCGCCGCGCTGCCATCCAGCAGCCAGTGTCCGTCGTCGCTCGGACCGGCTCCCGCCGGGCGGCTCAGCGCCGGGCGGGAGCGGACGCCGAGCACCGCGAGCTCGCTGCGCAGCTGCGAATCCACTGCCTCAGAACATCCAGGTCGTGTTGATGATCGCGCCCTTGCGGGAGTACTCGATCATCGCGTCCTGCATGTCGAGCGGATGGCACGGGATGACGCCCTCCATCAGGTCCTCCTCGCGCGCGCCGTGCAGCGCCAGGCCGAGCCGGCAGGCGAAGACCTTGCCGCCGCCGGCGATGAAGCGCTCGAGCTGGCCGTTCTCGTTGCGCATGCCCGGGAACAGCTCGTTGCCGACGGTCGGAAAGCCGCGCGTGGCGAGGCAGTTCAGCGAGCCGATGCCGAAGAAGTACAGCGCCGAGTCGAAGCCCTTCTTCTGCGCGCGCAGGGCCAGCAGGACGGCGACGAAGCTCACCGAGGACTCGTGGACGATGCCGTGCACCATCCCGAGGTACGTCTCGCCCGGCTCGGCCTGGTAGTCGGGGAAGACCTTCGTCTCGCCGTAGATCGACTCGCCCATCCCGACCGACGGGTGCGGGATCTCCATCAGGCTGGCGACCTCCTGATCGGTCAGCTTCGTCTCGGTTGCCATGCGCTCTCCTTGATCGTCTGCACTGGTGGACTGATTGGAGATTCGCGTCCGACGGCGTGGCGTCGTATGGACCAAGAGCCAGATTGCGGGCGACCGAGGGGGACCAACGGTCACATCCCCCACGCGCTCGTCGCATGGACCCGACGCCGGAGGTAGGGCTAGCCGGACTATCGTTTCGACGGCGATGGAGCGATCGGGTGTCGAGCGGGTCGGCGAGCGGCTGGGATCGGCGACCGGCGACGCGCTCGAGGCGCTGCTGGAGACCGTCCCCGACGCCGTCTATCTCGTCGACCCCGACGGGCGCGTGCAGTTCGCCAACCCGGCCGCGCTGGAGATGCTCGGCTACGCCGAGGACGAGCTGCTCGGACAGCTCAGCCACCCGACGATCCATCACTCGCACTGGGACGGCAGCCCGTTCCCGATCGCCGAGTGCCCGATGCTGCGCCCGCGCACGACGGGCGAGACGGTCCGCGTCGACGGCGACTGCTTCTGGCGCCAGGACGGCTCGAAGTTCCGCGTCGCGTACTCCTCGGCGCCGCTGCCGATGCGCGGCGGGGTCGGCGCCGTCGTCGTCTTCCGCGACGTCACCGCGCGCCTGGAGGCCGAGGACACGGCGCGCCGCGAGGCCGCCGCGCGCGCCCGCAACGCCGAGCTGCGCGCGTCGCGCGCGCGGATCGTCGCGGCCGCCGACGCCGAGCGCCGCCGGCTCGGACGCGACCTGCACGACGGCGCCCAGCAGCGGCTCGTGCGTGTGCTGCTGGCGCTGCGCCTGGCCGCCAACCAGGTGAGCGCCGAGGAGGCGCCGCAGGCGCGTGAGCGCCTCGACGCCGCCGCGCTGGAGGTCGAGGAGGCGATCGTCGAGCTGCGCGACCTCGTCAACGGCATCCATCCCGCGATCCTCACCAACCGCGGGCTGAACGCGGCGATCGCCAGCCTCGTCGCGCCGCTGCCGATGATCGTCACCTGCGAGGTCACCGAGCAGCGCTGGCCGCCGGAGTTCGAGGAGGCGGCCTACTTCGTCGTCGCCGAGACGCTGACGAACGTCATCAAGCACGCCGGCACGACCGAGGCCGCGGTCAACATCCGCGAGCGCGCCGGCAACCTCTGCATCGAGATCCGCGACGACGGCCGCGGCGGCGCCAACCTCGACGCCGGCACCGGCCTGCGCGGGCTGGCCGACCGCCTCGACGCGACCGGCGGCACGCTCACCGTCCACAGCCCGCCCGGTGCCGGGACGCGCGTACGCGCCGCGATCCCCCTGCCCGCCTGATCGCCGCCGCCCGTCACCTCGCCACCCTCGCGATGCGTGGCGCCGATCGGGCGATATCCGCCCAACAGCTGCCACACACCCCGCGGGAGCGCGGGCGATCTCGGTCAGCGCTGGGTGCGCAGGAGCGCGAGGACCGCCATCACGCGCCGGTGCTGCAACGGCTCGTCGCCGAGCTCGAGCTTGCCGAAGAGATGCGTGATGTGCTTCTCGACGGCCGCCGGCGAGACCTCGAGCACCTGCGCGATGCCGTGGTTGGACTTGCCCTCGGCCATCAGCGACAGCACCTGCTGCTCGCGGGCGGTGAGCCGCTCGAGCGGGTTGTCGCGGCGCTTGCGCCCGACCATCAGCGCGACGACCGCCGGATCGAGCGCCGATCCGCCCGCCGCGACGCGGCGCACGGCCTCGACGAACGAGCCGATGTCGGCGACGCGCATCTTCAGCAGGTAGCCGACTCCCTCGGCGTCCTCGCCGATGAGATCGAGCGGATAGCGCTCCTCGAGGAACTGCGAGAGCACGAGCACCCGCGTCTGCGGCCAGCGCTCGCGGATCGCGATCGCCGCCTGCAGGCCGGCGTCGCTGCGTCCCGGCGGCATCTGCACGTCGAGGATCGCGACGTCGGGACGGTCGCGCTCGACGATCCGCACGGCCTCCTGCGCGTCGCCGGTCTCGGCGAGGATCTGCATGCCTGCGTCCTCGAGGACGCGCGCGACGCCCGTGCGCAGCAGCACCTCGTCGTCGGCGATCAGGACCCGGAGCGGCGCCATCTGTCAGCAGCCGCGGGGTCCGCGACGGTCAGACCGCCGAGCACTCCTCTTCGTCGGCGACCCGGAACGACGAGCCGCAGCCGCAGGCCGCGACGACGTTCGGGTTGTTGACCTGGAAGCCTGCCCCCTGCAGCGACTCGACGTAGTCGATCACCGAACCGCGGACGTACGGCAGGCTGGGCTGGTCGACGTAGACCTTCAGGCCGGCGAACTCGAAGACCTCGTCGCCGTCGCGCTGCTCGTCGAAGGCGAGGTTGTACTGGAAGCCCGAGCACCCACCGCCCTTGACGCCGACGCGCAACCCGGCCTCCGCGACGCTTGCGCCCTGGCCGGAGAGGAACTCATGGACCTTCTCGGCACCTTTGTCGGTGATCGTGATCATGTGCGCACCTCCAAGCATCGTTTCAGGCGCATCGCCAATACTTCAGGAAGTGTAGCGGTCGTGCAAGGCCGGCTGGACAGGCCATCGGATCGCTAGGCTTCGGGCACATGCCCAGCGCAGACGAGGTCAAGAGCCGGATCGAAGCCGGGATTCCCGGCGCCACGGCCGAGGTGCAGACGCCCGACGAGGTGCATTTCGACGTGACGGTGCGAGCAAGCGCCTTCGAGGGCCTCACGCGCGTCAAGCAGCACCGGCTCGTGATGGACATCTTCTCCGGCGAGCTCGGTGGCGCGATCCATGCCCTTGCACTGAAGACGGAGGTCCCGACATGAGCGACACAGAGATCCGCGACCTGATCGCCAAGGCGATCGACGAGAACGAGACGATCCTCTTCATGAAGGGGTCGCCCGACAGCCCGGCGTGCGGCTTCTCCGCCCGCACCGTGGCGATGCTGCAGCAGCTCGAGACGCCTTTCGCCGCGGTCGACATCCTGCCCGACCCGCGCATCCGCCAAGAGCTCTCGGCGCTGTCGAACTGGCCGACGATCCCCCAGCTCTTCCACAAGGGCGAGCTGATCGGCGGCTGCGACATCGTCACCGAGATGTACGAGAACGGCGAGCTCGGCGAGGCACTCGGCGCCCCCGCGCCGTCCGGGCCAGCGGCGGCTCCGGCCGGCACGGGTCCCGAACCGGCCGCGCCGATGAGCATCGAGAACCGCCTCGGCTAGCGTTCGCGGACGCGGACGGCCGATCCGAGGCCGTCCGCTTACCGCACGCGCAGCTGCACCCGCGCCTCACCGCTGATCCGCAGGCGCGGGTCGCGCAACAGCGAGCGGTCCTCGCCGCCCAGGCGCGCGGTGACGCCGTCCTCTCGCGCGAGGTTCTCGAAGCGGTCGCGGACCTCCCGCACCGAGCGCGGGCCGCCGTCGTCGGCGCCGTTCTCCTCGTCCTCGAAGACGACGCTCAGGTCGTCGCCGCCGCCCTGGCTCGGATCGCTGCCGGTATCTGCGGACGTGCCCCTGATCCGCAGGGTCCGCAGTCCGCTCGGCGCATCGGCCGGGACGCGCAGGCGCACCGTTCGCGTCGATCTCGCACCGGTGCCCGTGCGGCGCAGCTGCAGGCGCACCGCGATCGTGCTGCCGCGACGGACGACGCGCGGCACCCGGGCCCCGACGAGGTAGGCCTGACGCAGCCCGCGCCGCACGCGGATGCCGATCTCCAGCGAGACCGGGTGCAACGTGCCGAAGCGGTAGCTCTCGATCACGCCGACGGCCTGTCCGATGTCGGCGGCGACGAGCCCGGCGAGCGCGTTCTGCGTCGGTCCGTCGACGGCATAGGCATGGCAGAGGCGCAGCGGCGCTCGCAGCTCGCGCAGCGTGAACTTCATGCACATGTCGCCCGACTGGCGCGCCGGCGCCCCGCCGGCGAGGGTGCCGGCGGCAGCCTCGGCGGCCGCAGCCGCGGCGGCGATGCTGAGCGGCGAGCCGCCGGTCGGAAGCCCGATGTCGCCCTCGTCGGCGATCCGCGTGAGCGAGCTGCGCCGCTGGCCGGAGTCGAGGTCCCTCGTCGTGATCCGCAGCGTCGCGCTGGGTGGCGGCGCGCCGAGCACGCCGGCGACGGCATGCGGTCCGTCGGACGTGATCGTGCCGAGGTCGTTGCCGGGCGCGCCGAGCTTGTACGTCGACATCTCCTGCGAGGCGAGCGGGTTGCTGACGACGGTGTGGACGAACGCGTCCTGCAGGAACAGCGAGCGGCGACCGGCGGCGTCGAGCTCGTGGCCGAAGATCCAGACGTGCGGGCCGTCGGCGTAGGCGACCGTGCCGAGTGCGCCGAGCGCGATGTCGCCTGACGACAGCCCGACCGCCACCGCGGCGCCGGGCACGAGCGGCTGCGGCGCGAAGGTCGCGCGGGTCGCGGCGGGCGAGGCGATCAGCGTGCGCCCCGCGCGACTCGCGGCGCGCGCGAACGCGCGTCCGAGCGACGGACGCAGGCCCGCGATCGTCAGCGGTCCGGCGAGGCTGCGAGCGCCGATCAGCGAGCGCGATCCCGCCGCCGGCAGCGTCGGCTGGGCGATGATCGACTCGATCGGGGTCGCCAGCGCGGTGCGCCCGCCGTACTCGCCGATCGTCTCGGAGATCGCGCCGATGTTGCGCGCGATGCCGTCGGCGCCGCTGCAGAGGATCGGCGAGCCCGAGAACCCGGGGCCGACGCCGGTCGCGTCGACGGCCGGGCCGGAGACCCGCACGAGGATGCGCGCGGCGGCGCCGCGCGGGCGATCGATGACATCGACGACCTCGACGCCGAAGCTCGAGATCTCCAGGCCGCGCACGACGCTGAAGCCGGTGCAGTGCATGCCCGGCTGCACCTGGGCGAGCGGCAGGATCGGATCGGCGGCGTGCGCCGAGACCGGCGCCACGAGCGCGGCCGCGAGAGCGGCGAGGAGCAGGCGGCGCATCGGCCCGGGCACGCTACCAGTCGCGTCGCCCGGCGACGAGCGGCCGGTCGACGGCGATCGGGGACCGAGCCGTCTCGCCATCGCCTGCTCCTTGCGGGCCGTGACCGTCGGGAAGCGACCACGAGTGGTCGTCTAGCATCGCGCGGCATGCGAACCGGTGAGCCGACCGCGACCGCCGCACTGGCCTGGGACGGGCGCCGCCTGCGGCTGCTCGACCAGACCCTGCTGCCCGCCGAGGAGACGTGGATCGCGCTCGACGACGAGGCCGATACCGCGGCGGCGATCGCGCGCCTCGCCGTGCGCGGCGCGCCGAACATCGGGATCGCCGCCGCCTACGGGCTGGCGATGGCGATCGAGCGATCGCCCGCCGACGAGCCGCTCCGCGCCGCCGCCGACCTGCTGCGCGGCGCGCGCCCGACCGCCGTCAACCTCGCCTGGGCCGTCGATCGCGTGCAGGCGGCGGCGCTCGCCGCCCCGCTCGCGCAGCGCGCCGCGGTCGCTCGCGCCGAGGCGGAGGCGATCCACGCCGGCGAGGATGCCGCCAGCGCCGCGATCGCGCTCGCCGGCGCCGACCTGCTCGCGGGCGCCCGGCGGATCCTCACGCACTGCAACACCGGGGCGCTGGCCTGCGGCGGGACGGGCTCGGCGCTCGCCGTCGCGGTCGAGCTCGCGCAGCGCGACGCGATCACGGTGCTCGCCTGCGAGACGCGCCCGCTGCTGCAGGGCGCGCGGCTGACGATCTGGGAGCTGCGCCGCGCCGGGATCCCCCACGAGCTGCTCGTCGACGGCGCCGCGGCAGGCTTGATCCGCCGCGGCGAGGTCGATGCCGTGATCGTCGGCTGCGACCGCGTCGCCGCCAACGGCGACGTCGCCAACAAGGTCGGCACGTACGCCCACGCGCTCGCGGCGCGCGCAGCGGGGATCCCGTTCGTCGTCGCCGGCCCGACCTCGACGATCGACGCGTCGATCGCGTCCGGCGACGAGATCGCGATCGAGGAGCGCGGCATGGACGAGGTGCGCCATGCCGGTGGCGCGCTGCTGACGCCGGCCGACACCCCCTGTCGCAACCCAGCCTTCGACGTCACGCCGGCGCAGCTCGTGACGGCGCTCGTCACCGAGCGCGGGATCGCCGCGCCGCCGACGACGGAGTCGGTCACGGGCCTCCTGAGCCCGGCGGGATCCGCGTGAGGTCGCCGGCAGCCGCCGCCCCGCCATCCCGGCCGTCCGGTCGCGGGACGGCGCGGCCGCCCGACGACGGGACGTGCTAGCCGCCCGCTCCACGACCCCGCACGACGTCGTCGTCGTGCAGCTGCCCGATCCCGTGCCCGGACGCGGCGAGATCGTCTGTCGCGTGCTTGCCTGCGGCGTCTGCGGCTCGGACGTCAGCGACGCCTACGTCGCGCGCAAGCTGCCCGGGGTGCTCGGCCACGAGGTCGTCGGCGAGGTGCTCGAGACCGGCACGGGCGTCGACGCGGTGCAGCCCGGAGATCGCGTGATCGTCCACCATCACGCGCCCTGCGGATCCTGCCGGCGCTGTCGGCGCGGACACGAGACGCTCTGCGAGCAGTTTCGCGCGACGGCGATCGACCCCGGCGGCTTCGCCGAGCAGATCCTCGTCGAGGCGGCGCTCGTCGCCGAGCTGCTGGCGCTCGGCGACCTCGATCCGCTCGCCGGCACGTTCGTCGAGCCGCTGGCCTGCGTCCTGCGCGCGCTGGACCGCGCGCGGCTGACCGCCTCCGACGCGCTGCTCGTCGTCGGCGCCGGCTCCAACGGGCTGCTGGCGATCGCCGCCGCGCGCGCTCGCGGCGTCGTCGACGTCATGGTCCGCGAGCCGCGCGCCGAGCGCCGTCGCCTGGCCGAGGCCTGGGGCGCGACGGCCGACAGCGGCGAACCGGCCGACGTCGCCTTCCTGACGACCGCCGACGAGCAGGCGATCGCCGACGGCGCGGCCGCGCTCGGCCCCGGCGGCACGCTGTGTCTCTACGCGACGACGAAGCCGGGCGCGTCGCTCGGGCTCGACGCCGAGCAGCTGTTCCTGCGCGAGATCACGGTCTGCTCGAGCTGGTCGGCCGGCCCCGCCGACATGCGCGCGGCGTACGACCTGATCGTCAGCGGCCGGATCGATCCGCTCGCGCTCGTCACCCACCGCCTCGGCCTCGCCGAGACGGCCCGGGCGCTTGATCTGCAGCGCCGCGGCGAGGCGATCAAGGCCGTGGTCGTGCCGTGAGAGCGGCGTTGCTGCACGGCCCCGGCGACCTGCGCGTCGAGCGGATCGCAGAGCCCGAAGGCGAGGTGCTCGTGACGGTGCAGGCCGCGACGGCCTGCGCGACCGACGTCAAGTGCCTGCGCCACGGCCACCCGATCCTCGGTCCATACCCGGCGCGCTTCGGCCACGAGACGGCCGGCCTGCGCGAGGACACCGGCGAGCGCGTGCTCGTCGGCGACTCCGTCGCTTGCGGTTCCTGCCTGCAGTGCGGCGCCGGTCGCACCCAGCTGTGCGAGCGGATGCGGTGGGTGCTCGGCGGCTTCGCCGAGCGGATCGCGGCGCCGGCGGCGGCGCTGCACGCGATCCCCGACGACCTGCCGGCGGCCGGCGCGGCGATGGCCGAGCCGCTCGCCGCCGCCGTCCACGCGGTCGCGCGAGCAGGCGACGCGGCCGTCGCGGGCACCGATGTGGCGGTGCTCGGCGGCGGGACGATGGGCCTGATGCTCGTACGACTGCTGGAGCTGCAGGGCTGCGAGGTGACGCTCGCCAACCGCCACGAGGAGCGCCGCGCCCAGGCGCGGTCGTTCGGCGCGCGCGCCGTCGGGCAGCTCGACGCGGCGCGCCACGAGCTCGTGATGGAGGCCGTCGGGCGACCGGAGGCCTGGCGCGCGGCGATCGCCGCGGCGCGGCCCGGCGCGACGGTCGTGCTCGTCGGCGGCTGCCCGTCGGGCAGCGACGTGACGCTCGCTACGGGACCGCTGCACTACGCCGAGCTCGACGTCCGCGGCGCCTTTCACCACACGCCGGCCGAGGTCGACCGCGCGCTCGCGCTGCTGGCCGCCGGCGCTGTCGACTGGCATGCGCTGGCGGGCGAGACGATCGCCCTCGACGAGCTCGCCGAGGCGCTCGCGCGCCCCACGGCCGGCGAGGCGCGCAAGCTCGTCGTCGATCCTCGGCGCTGAGCCCGGACCACCCTCCTACGTGGCGGGCTTGGGCTTCGGCTTGGGCTTGACCGGCGGTGGCGATGGCGGTGGCGAGGGCGGGTCGGGTGGCGGTGGATCGGGCGGCGACACGTCGTCGGGCAGGATGACCGCGCCCGAGGAGATCAGCTGGCCGCCCCAGTACTCCTTCAGCACGATCTGCAGCGCCGCGGCGAGCGGGATCGCGACGAGCGCGCCGACGACGCCGAGGATCGAGGCGCCGGCGAGGATCGCGACGATCACCGCCAGCGGGGGGACGTTCACCGTTCGCTTGAAGATGAACGGCTGCAGCACGTTGTTCTCGATCTGCTGGTAGACGATCAGGAAGACGCCGTAGATGATCGTCGCGTTCGGGAAGTCGTTGAACAGCGTGACGGTGAGGATGATCACGCCGCCGATCGTCGCGCCGACGAGCGGGATCAGGCCGAAGAAGGACATCAGCACCGCGAGCGGGACCGCGAACGGGACGCCGAGCAGCGACAGCACGACGAACGTCAGGACCCCGTTGATCGAGGTGATCGTCATGGCGCCTGCGACATAGCCGGCGGTCGACTTGTAGATCCGCTCGGCGACCTCGCGCAGGCGATCCTCGCGGTGGCGACCGAAGCGCGTGATGAGAAAGCCGCTGATCCGCCTGCCGTCGAGCAGCAGGAAGAACGTCATCGTGAGGATCGTCAGCAGCTGGAAGGCCGCGTTGAACGCGCTGGCGGCGATGCTCTGCAGCGCGCCGGCCGCGTCGCCGAGCATGTCGGGCAGCTTCTGCGCCTCCTGCTGCAGCCGCGGCACGATGTCGTACTTGTTGTCGAACTCGCGGATCGTGGTGTTGTTGCGCAGCTCCTCGACGTAGTTGGGGATGTCGCGCGACAGTGCGATCGCGCCGTTGATCACCGGCGGCACGATCAGCGACAGCACGCCGGCGTACACGCAGAGGATGAGCACGTAGACGAGCAGGATCGCGGCGGCGCGCGGCAGCCAGCGCGCGAAGAAGTCGACCGCGGGGCCGAGCGCGACGGCGAAGAAGATCGCGATTCCGAGCAGCAGCAGCGTGCCGCGGATCTGGACGAGCAGGTACAGCAGCGCGGAGAGCGCCGCGACGGTGAACAGGATGCGCGCGATCTGGCGCGTGGTCAGGGCGTCCCAGACGGACACGCCGTGAATCTATGGAGCGCCCCGGACGGCGCGGATCGCGGGGCGCCGAGCGGCTCCCGGGCCGGCGTCGGTGCCCGACGCCGGGCCCTGTCGGCGTCGCGACCGGCTCAGCGCTTGCGGCGAAACAGCCCGCCGATGGCGGCGATCCCGCCACCGACGAGGAAGCCCGCGACGGCCGCGCCGATGACGGCCTGCTTCTGATGCTTGACGAGCTGGCCGCGCCAGTCGGTCAGCACCGCGATCTCCGCGTGCAGGCGCTCGAGCGACGTGCCCAGCTCGCGGCGGTTGGCCTCGATCGATGCGCGGATCTCCTCGGGTGTGCGCGTGGCCATGGCTAGGGCTGCTTCTTGCGCGAGAAGGTCTTGCGGATCTTGCTCGCCTCGTCGATCGCCATCGTCGGCACCGGCGGCGTGCTCTCCTTGAAGAACTTCGCCGCCAGGAACCCGGCCAGGCCGCCCAGCACGAACAGCAGCCCGGCGACGAAGAAGAAGCCCCAGAAGTACGAGCTGTTGCCGACGGGGAGCACGAACCACGCCAGCCAGGCCAGCCCGTGCAGCAGGAACAGCAGGCCGACGACGGCGAAGATCCCCGCCGCCACGCCGATGACGATCCCGCGCAGCAGCTTGGTGACCTTCGCGGTCACCTCGGCCTTGGCGAGCTCGATCTCCTCGTGCACGAGCAGGGAGACGCGCTCGCTGATGTCGGCGACCGTCTGCCCGAGATCTTGGGTCGTGTTGTCAGTTGCCAAGGCGACGGAGGATCATCGCGGTGAGCAGGCCGCCGGCGAACGCCGCGCCGACGAGGACTTCGGGCCGCTCGTCGACCAGTGCCTGCAGCGGCTCCTGCCAGGACGTCCCGGGCGTCGCCGCATGACCGGAGGCGAAGGCCTCGGCGCTGTCGCCCAGCGGCGTGACGGGATCGGGTCCGGGGCCCGGCGAGGCGACCGCGACCGGCTGCTCGGCGACCGGGAAGGGCATCGGCCCGGGCGCGGAGTGGTGGATCGCCGGGGATTCGGGCGCGGACGCGGTGAGCTCGACGGCTTCGCCCTCGACGACGGGCTGCTTGTCGACGGGCGCGCTCGCGCCTTCGCCGGCCGCTGCATCCTCGTTGCGGGCTTCGGGACTCACTCGGGCGGCTCTTCCCCGTAGACCCGCCGCCAAATCATCGTCGCCGCGCGCGTCGTCGCCACCGAGGCGAGCGCGCCGAGGCCGGCGAGCAGGCCGGACCAGATCAGGCGCTTGGCCATGTCGTTGCTTGGCATCGTGTGCATCCTCTCAGACGGGTCGGGTGGATGGTCGATTTGCGTCGAGTCCGCCGCAGATCGTCTCGACGATGAACGCCTTGGCCTGGTCGAACTCGGCCTCGCCCTGCGGCAGCGTGTCGAAGATCCAGCCTGTCAGGACCTGCTCGATCGCACCGTAGAAGGCGAGCGCTGCGAACGTCGGCGTCACCTCGGAGCGAAACGAGCCGTCCGCCTGCGCCTTGCCGACGATGTCGGCGATCAGCTCATACGCCTCGCGGATCTTCGCCAGGTGGGTGCGCCCGAAGGAGTTCGCGGCGCGCGTGACCTCGACGATGATGACCTTCATCAGGTCGGGGTCGTGGCGGTAGGAGTCGATGATGAACGAGGCGATCGCGTGCAGCTTCTCGCGCGCCGGAAGCGGATGGCCGTCGATCTCGGCGATGACCTCCAGCAGGACGTTCCAGCGCTCGAGGAAGAGCGTGTCGAGGACCTCGTCCTTGGAGCGGAAGTAGTGGTAGACGAGGCCGTAGGCGACGTTCGCCTGGTCGGCGATGTCCGACACGCGGCAGGCATGAAAGCCGCGCGTCGCGAACGCCACGACGGCAGCGTCGAGGATCATGCGGCGCTTGTCCGCGCCGCCGGCGCGCTGCGCGGAGGACGCCATCACGCGCCCACCTCGGCGGGCCAGCGATAGGCACTCGGACGGCGGTTGGCGAGCGCCGGCAGCTCGCGGCGGATCTGCGCCTGCGCGTCGAGATCGAGGTCGGCGACGACGTGGCACTCGCGATCGGCCGCGCGCGCGAGCACGAGACCCCACGGGTCGACGATCATCGAGCGCCCGCCGGAGCGCAGGCCGGGAGCGTGCTCGCCGATCTGGTTGGCCGCGACGACGAACGCCTGGTCCTCGATCGCGCGGGCGCGCAGCAGGATCTCCCAGTGGTCGCGCGTCGTCGGGACCGTGAACGCGGCGGGAACGGTGAAGATCCGGGCGCCGCGGATCGCGAGGATCCGGTACAGCTCCGGAAAGCGAATGTCGTAGCAGATGCTCAGCCCCAGCTCGACGCCGCCGGCGGTCGCGCTGACGACGAGCTCGTCACCGGGCTGCTCGTGCTCGGACTCGCGGTAGACGGTGCGCTCGACGACGACGTCGAACATGTGGACCTTGCGGTAGCTCGCGCGCAGGTCGCCGTCCGGGCCGACGTGGACCGAGGTGTTGGACAGCCTCGGCTCGTCGTCGACGCGCTCGGAGAACGAGCCGGCGACGAGCTCGATGCCGAGCTCGCGCGCCACGGCCCGCGCCCACGCGATCGCCGGTCCGTCGATCGGCTGGGCGCCCGCGACGAGCGCCGCGCCGTCCCCGAGCGCGCTCCACTTCTCGGGCAGGACGACGAGCTGCGCACCGTCGGCGGCGGCCGCGCGCGTGAGGCGGTCGGCGCGCTCGAGGTTGCCGTCGAAGTCGGCGGTGGAGGTCAGCTGGACGGCTGCGACGCGCATGCGCTCTCTCGTGGAAGGTGGGCGGATTGACTGGTCAGTCAACGCAAATGATGCTACTCCGCCGGGAACACGCCCTTTCAGATGTCGTGCGCAGGGTCTATCGTGCCGGCCAAGGCGACATTTTGCGGAGTCCCTGCTCGGGGTAGGAGTCGTGCGCGGCGGGCTCAGGTGACGGAGCACCGCATCGCACGCACGCCACAGGTATGACAACCGAGCCGGCCTAGACCAGGGGAGAACCGCAGACATGAAACTTCGACCGCCCAGCCCGGCGCTCTTGATCTCGATCATCGCTCTGGTGGTCGCATGCACGGGCAGCGCCGTCGCCGCGACGATGATCACGAGCAAGGACATTCGCAACGGCACGATCCAGGGTGTCGACATCAAGAACGGAACGATCACGTCCAACAAGCTGTCCAAGGGCTCGCAGAACCTGCTCTTCGGCAGGCGTGGCGCGGCTCCGGCAGCCGGCGGCGAGGCCGTCTACGAGGCGGTTCGCAAGGCCGGCCCCGAGGGACAGCCGGCGAACGTGATCACCAAGGTCGCCGGGGTCACGGTGCCCGCGGGTGCCTATGTCGTGCAGGCGAGCACCGTCATGACCGCCTTCGCGGGACCGACCGATCCGATCGCGGCGCTGATCGGCGCCAACGGATCGCTCGGCGGAACGTGCACGCTGGACACGGGCGGACCGACGCATTCGTCGCTCGGAACGATCGTCGTCAACGACCGCCAGACGCCGACGACGCTGTCGACGCAGATGACGCGGACCGTCAACGAGTCGACGGAGTTCTTCCTGCAGTGCTCGGCCAACGCACCATGGCGCGCCTCGGAGACGTCGATCATCGCGACGAAGGTCGGCAGCATCAACCTGACCGAAGTCGCCCCCTGATCTGAGCGAGCGGACCCTGCCGCCGCGGCGCCCTGGGCGCCGCGGCGGGTCCTACGCCCCCAGTCACGATCGCGGTCCGGCGAGCACGGTCGGCGCGGCGATCGCGTCGTTGCCTATCCGCCGAGGCGGTTGCCTATCCGCCGAGGCGGCAGGTGCGCGCGGCGCCCCGCGCCTGCAGCGCGTAGGACGCCGACGAGGCGTCGGGCTGCGGATGCAGCTCGACCGCCACGCCGGGCGGGATCGGCAGCACGCCGACCATCACCCACTCCGTGCCGAAGCGACGCGCGCGAAGCGTCAGCTTCTGCGTCGGACCGGCCTCGACGCGCACGCCGCCCGGCGGCACCGTCGCGCCGACGAGCGGCCGGCAGGCACCCTCCGGCGGCGCGGCCGGGCCGAGCTTCAGGCCGCCGGCGCGGATCAGCGTGTCGTCGGCGAAGGTGCGCGCGTCGGCCGGCGCGCGCTCGATCTCCGCGACGCTGTAGCCGGGGTTGCCGCGCAGGCCGTCGAGCGCGTCGAACCACGGGCCGGCCGCGAGGAACGGCGCCGCCAGCGGCGCGATCTCGAACGTCGGCGCGACGCGATCGCGGCCGAGCAGCTCGACGGCACCGAGCGACGCGCGCACGTGCTCGGAGCGCTGCAGGAACAGGCTGCGCCCCTCGCGCAGCGCGTCCGCGTTGCCGTCCGCCTTGCCGAACGAGATCCAGACGAGCGCGAGCACGACGAACGGCACCCAGCGCCGGATCTTCCAGCCGCGCGCGGCCTCGACGAGCATCAGCAGCAGGAAGACGATGCCGACCGTGAGGTAGCGCGACGAGGACGGCGGCGCGATGTCGTGGCGCGAGATCGCCGTCAGCGCGTAGAACGTCACCAGGACCGTCGTGAGCGCCGCCAGCCGCACCCGCCCCGCGCGATCGAGCTTGAACGCGCGGTAGGCGATGATCGCCAGCAGCACGATCAGCAGGTCGCGCCCGGGTTCGATCTGGCGCTCGCCGATGATCGCGCCGGCCGCGTGGTTGGCCGCCGTCCAGGCCCACAGCGCGCTCAGTCCCAGCTCCTCCAGGCCGGCGCGGTTCGTGCCGTAGGCGACGTACCAGACGAGATACAGGCCGAACGGCGCGGCGACCGTCCAGATCCGCTTGCGCCCCTCCTCGGTCAGCATCAGCTCGACCGCGACCCCCAGCAGCACCGGGAGGCCCATGCCCGACGAGCCGAGCGCGACGAGCATCAGCGCCGCCAGCACGCGATCCGTGCGCACCGTGCGCGGCCGGTCGAGCACGGCGAACGCGGCGACGCCCGCGACGATCGAGAGCATCTGCCCGATCTGGCCCGGGATCAGGAAGTTCTCGTGGGCCAGGCCCGCCAGCAGCGCGAACGCCGCCACGCCGACCGCGACGCCGGCCCCGACGCGGCGCCTGGCGACCTCGAAGAGCCCGTAGCCGAGGGCGACCTGCATCGCGACGAGCGGCACCATCATCAGCGCGAAGGCCTCCAGGCCGCCGAGCTGCAGCAGCCCGAGGAAGATCGCCAGCAGCAGCAGGCTGAGATGCTCGTTGTGCGGCTCCAGCAGCGACGGCGCGCCCGGCCCGCGGCGCTCGGTGACGACCGTCCACTCGTCGAGGTTGAACGTCAGCCCTCGCGTGACGTAGAACATCAGCGCGGCTGTGCCCGCGAGCAGGACGACGAGCGCGATCCGCCAGAGCCGCCCGTCCTGAGGGTCGGCGAAGCTCGGCTTGGCCGGCGCGACGTCGGACGCGGGCTGCGGGGTCGCGCTCATGGTCGGCGGGCACCGTAGCGCAGGGCCGCGCCCCGACCCGTCACCATCGTGGCCGATGGCGCTGCCGATCTTCACCGAGCGACTGGTCCTGCGGCCCTACGAGCGCGGCGACCTCGACCAGCTCTACGCCGTCCTGTACAGCGACGAGGACGCGATGCGCCTGCTCGGCGGCCCCCGTGACCTGTCGGGCACGCGCTTCGCGCTGGAGCGCTCGATGACCCAGCAGGAGCTCGCCGGGTTCTCGTTCTGGCCGGTGTTCGAGCGTGAGAGCGGCCTGCTGATCGGCGAGGCGGGGCTCTTCCCGCTGTCGCCCGACGGGCCCGACGTTGCGCTCGGCTATGCCTTCGGCGGCCCGTACTGGGGTCGCGGCTACGCGACCGAGGCGTCGCGCGCGGTGATCGCCGAGGCGTTCGGCGCGCTCGGCATGGAGCGCCTCGTCGCGATCACGCGCGAGGCGAACCTCGGCTCGCGCCGCGTGCTGACGAAGCTCGGCTTCCAGGTGGAGGGCGTGCGCCACGTCTGGGGCGCCGAGCAGCTGTTCTTCGTGCTCGAGCGCGACTGGCTGACGCAGCCGGGTTAGTGTCGTGAGGCGCTAGAGGATCTCGACCGGCGTGCCGATCGGCATCTGCTGCCAGAGACGCCGGATCGCCGCGTTGGGCACGCGCACGCAGCCGTGCGACGGCCGGCCGGGAATCAGGCGGGGCTGGTCGGTTCCGTGGATGCCGATCACGCCTCCACCGGGCCAGTCGCTGAGCTTCGAGTAGGCGCCGGTGCCGAAGGCGTAGGGCCCGTAGGCAGGGTTGCTCTTCAGCCCGCGCAGCCGGCTGCGGATCCAGAACCGTCCGGCGGGCGTCGGCGTCGCCGCCTTGCCGATGCCGACCCGCGAGGACCAGATGCGCCGCCCGTCTCGGGTGAGCGTGGCGCGCAGCGTCGCGCGGTTGATCCGCAGGTGCGTGCGGACCGCGCGCAGGGCGCCGAGGCTGCCGCGCGGCACCCAGCCGGTGCGACCGTTGGGACGCATCGGCAGACGGATCCGCAGCCAGCGGCGCCCGCCCTCGTCGATGCGGCTCTCGAGCACCGGATAGACCTCGAACGGCCCGTCCTCGGTGAGGTAGCGCAGGCGGCCCACCTGCCGAGCGCCGCTGCGCGGCTGGGCGCGGATCGCTCCGCGCGTGACGGCGCCCGCGAAGCGGCTGAGACGTCGCTCGTCGGACAGCCGCTCGTCGCCGAGCGGCCCGGGACGGTCGGCCGGCCGCACGACGCGCTGATCGCGGGTCGGGTCGGCGGCCGCCGCCGGTGCGGTCGCCGCACCGCAGGCGGCGACGGCGGCGCAGGTCAGCGCCAGCGCTGCGGCGACGGGTCGCATCCGGCTCAGCCCGTGAAGCTCGGCGAACGCGGCGTCAGCGCCGGCCGGCGGTACAGCAGCCGCAGCGAGCTGTCACGGGTGCGGCTGGCGGTCGCGTATCGCACGCGGGCGGTGACGCGATGGACGCGGCGGCTCTGCCGCCTGGGGTCGATCCTGAGCGTGAACTTCGTGCGCCCCGCCGTGGCCCGCACGGTCTTGCGCCACTTGCCGTCGACGTAGAAGACCACCCGGTCGATCCTGCGTCCGGTCACGGTGACGGTGAACGGGCCGCGGACCGGCCGGCGCGGGCCGGTCAGGGTCGAGCGGCCCGGCTGAGCAGCGGCGGGCGCCGCGACGGTCGTCGCGGTCGGCACGGCGGGAAGCGCGACGAAGAACGGCGGCGGCGAGGCGACCGGGGTCGGCGTGGACGGCGTCGTCGTTCCGCCGCCGGTGTCCGTGTCGCCGCCGGGGTCCGGATCGCCCGGCGGTGTCGCGCAGGCGGTCGCCTTGATCGTGTTGTTGTCCAGCGTCACCGCCCCGTTGCGGGCCAGCACCCTGCCGCTGTCGACCGTCGCAGCGGTGTTCACGGTGATGCTCTGGTTGGCGAGGACGTTGCCGACGAACTGGGTGTAGGTCCCGATCGTCGCCGAGCTGCCGACCTGCCAGAAGACGTTGCAGCCCTGCGCTCCGTTCGTCAGCAGGACACGCGTGTTGGGAATGCCCGAGCTGCTGCCCGCCGCCGTCGTCAGGCTGCCGGTCTGGGCCTGGAAGATGAAGACCGCGTTCGGGTCGCCGCCGGCGTCCAGCGTGAGGTCCCCGCCGACGAAGAGGTCTGCCGCCGAGGTGTAGACGCCCGAGACGAGCGTCGTGCCCCCGCCGAGCGGCGCCGAGATCGCGCTGCCGCCGGTGCGCCCGAGCGCGTCGAGATACGCGGTGCTGAGATCGTCCTTGGCCTGCTGGGTCTCGGCGTCGTTCGGGTCGGCGACGTCGTGGTTCGTCCCGGTCAGGCTGATGCAGTCGGCCGCGGGACATGGCTCGAAGCCGGTCTGGGAGTGCGTCGGCGACGAGCCCACGTCGCCCTCGATCGTGCTGACGCCGGTGTTCGTCAGTCCGGAGCCCCCGAGCACCGCGTAGTCGCCGGCGGTTCCCAGCAGCACCGCTCCCGGCCCTGCGAAGGCGTTGGCCGCGAACGCGGGCGCCAGCGCGAGCGTGAGCGCGGTGATTCCCAGCGCGCGGCCGACGCGGCCGCGGATCCTCGTCCTGCTGATGACGTACTCGTCCATGCGATCCTCGCTGGCGGCGCGGACGCCGCGATGGGTTCGGAGGATTCAGGTGGCGTTCCCCGTCTCGATCCGCTGTCGCGGACCTCGATCGACGTCAGGCTCAATGCTCCCGTCCGACATCTGTCGACAGCGGCGGCCAGCGGCTTGAGCCAGACGAGCGAGGACGCCCGTACGTCCACCGCGAGCCCGGAGGCGGCGCCGGCGCGTGGACGTTCGGGCACCGGCCGGGCCGGACGGTCGCCGCGCAGGTTCAGCCGACGCGACGGACGAGTCGCCCGGCGGACAGCGCATCGAGGTCGATGTCGTCCAGCGTGCTGACGACGATGTCGGCGTCCGCCCCGGCGAGCAGCGCCTCGTCGTCGTGGCGAGCGAGCCCGAGCGCGGCGAACCCGCCGGCCTTGGCCGCCTGCACGCCGGAGACCGCGTCCTCGACGACGAAGGCGGCGACCGAGCCGATGCCGAGCTCGCGCGCCGCCGTCAGGAAGATCTCCGGATGGGGCTTGCCCTGCTCGAAGTGGCGGCCCGAGATGTCGACGTCGAAGGCCTCCAGCAGCGTCAGCCCCGGCTCGATCCAGCCGTAGCTCAGGCCCTCCTGCTCGGCGAACGCGTCGAGCCGGATCTGGCGCAGGAAGAGGCCGGCGTTCTTCGACGACGAAGCGGCGGCGACGATCATGCCGGCGTCCTTGACCGCGAGCAGGAAGCGCAGCGCGTCGGGGTAGGCGGCGAACTTGCCGGCCTCGATCAGCGCGACGACCATCGCCTGCTTGTGGTCGGCGTAGGCGTCGACGCGCGTCGACGGCTCGGGAACGCCGAAGTGCTCCAGCGCGGCGAGCGCGCCCTCGATCCGCGGCTTGCCCGACAGGACGCGCTGATAGACCTCGGCCGTGAACGCGTCTGCGGTCCAGCTCGTCTGGTCGCGAACGTCGGCCCAGGCGCTCTCCATCAGCTCGCGCATCGCGTCGCGCCAGGCCGCCTCGTGCGGCGAGTCGACGAGCACGCCGTCGACGTCGAAGATCGCGCCGTCAAATCCCTCGGGCATCGTCACCGGCTCCGTTCGCTGTCGCTGTCGCTGGACTGGCCGACTCCGGCCGGCGTGCCGAGCACGAACGTGCAGCGCTCGCCGGCGCCGACCTCGCGCACGTCGTCGCCGATCGCGACCTTGATCGCCCGGCTGAAGCCGCCGGTGATGACGACCGTCAGCTCGCCGGTTCGGACCGTGACGCGGATCGGCGTGCCGCGCACCTGCATCGGGAAGGAGAGCCCGTCGAGCCGCTCGGTCATCGTCGGCGCGAAGTACAGGACGCCGTCGCGGATCTCCGCGCCGGTGTACGCGCGCTGGACGAGGTCCAGCGTCCCCGCCATCACGCCGAGGTGGATCCCCTCCTTCGTCGTGCCGCCCTGGACGTCGCCGACGTCGCTCTCGAGCGCGACGAGGAAGCGCTCCCACGAGCGCTCGGGGTCGATCGGGGCGAGCACGCCGGCGTGCGCGATGTAGCTCAGGGTCGAGCCGTGCGAGGTGCGCTGGTCGTAGTAGTCGATGTTGCGCGCGGCGCTGTCGGGGTCCCAGTCGTAGCCGAGGCGCTCGAACAGCCGCTCGATCTCCTGCGGGGAGAAGAGGAAGAACAGCAGCACGGTATCGGCCTGCTTGGCGAGCTTGTAGCGGTCCGGATCGTCGCCCTCGGCGCGCAGGATCCGGTCCAGGCGCTGGATGTTGCCGTGCTTGGCGCGGTAGCCGTCCCAGTCGAGCTCCTCGAGCTCCTCGTAGCCCTCGAACTGGCTGATGATGCCGTCGCCGTGAAACGGCACGTACATCCTGCGGCTCATCGCCTGCCACTTGGCGATCTCGTCGTCGGTCAGGCCGAGCTTCGCGCGCAGCGTGTCGCGGCGGCGCTCGGTCAGCAGGCCGAGCACGACCTGCGCCTGCTCGCAGATCCACGCCACCATGACGTTCGTGTAGGCGTTGTTGCGCAGCCCGCCCTCCTGCGCGCCCGGGTACTGCTCGTGAAACTCGTCGGGACCCATCACGCCGTGGATCTCGTAGCGATCGCGGTCGGCGTCGTAGTGCGCGATCGAGCCCCAGAAGCGGGCGATCTCGAGCATCATCTCGGCGCCGTGGTCGCGCAGGAAGTCGAGGTCGTCGGTCGCCTGGTGGTAGTGCCAGACGTTGTAGAAGATCGCCGCGTTGACGTGGCGCTGGCGGTGGCTGAGGTCCGGATCCCAGTGGCCCGACAGGGGGTTGAGGTGGACGACCTGGGTCTCCTCGCTGCCGTCGCTGCCGCTCTGCCAGGGGAACATCGCGCCCGCATAGCCGGCCTCGCGCGCGGCCGCGCGGGCCTCGCCGAGGCGCCGGTAGCGATACATCAGCAGCTCGCGGGTGATCTCCGGCAGGCGCGAGGTGAGGTAGCGAAAGACGTACAGCTCGTCCCAGAAGACGTGCCCGCGGTAGGCCTCGCCGTTGAGGCCGCGGGCGGGGACGCCGGCGTCGTGGTTCGTCGTGTGCAGCGAGCAGACCTGCAGGATGTGCGAGATGTGCAGACGCAGCAGCTGCTGGACGCGCTCGTCGCCGGGCAGGGTGATGTCGCTCGAGCGCCACAGCTCGTCCCAGGCGCGCGTATGTCGCTGCAGCGCCTCCTCGAAGTCCGGGTAGCGCGCGACGGACTTGCCGGCGTTCGTCAGTGGCTCGTTGATCGCGCGGTCGCGCGACGTGTAGAAGGAGACGAGCTTCTCGACGCGCATGGCAGCGCCGCGCTGCACGTCGAAGCGCAGCACCTGCTGGATGTAGTCCTCGACCTGGAAGAGCGAGCGCTGGACGTCGAGCTGGTCGGTGCCGCGAAAGACGCGCGTGCGCGCCGCCTCGGCGACGTAGATGTTCGACTGACGCGTCTCGACGTGCAGCGCGACGATCTCGGGGCCGAACGTGCGCGGCGAGACCGGGTCGAGGTGGCGCCCCTCCAGCGCGCCGTAGCGCTCGACGCCGCCGTTCGTGACGCGCCCGTCGAGCGCGGAGACGATCTCCACCGAGCCGGACCAGTTCTCCGGGATGATCGTCCATTCGATCCCCGCCTGGTGGGAGTGGGCCATGCTCGCGAAGCGGCGGCTGCGCAGCGACGTCTCGCGTCCGCCGCGATCGCGGAAGCGCAGCTCGCGGATCACCATCGCCGTCGCGACGTCGTACTCGTGGCGATAGTCCAGCAGCTCGACGTTGTCGAGCCCGAACGCGTCCTCGCCCTCGATCCTGAGCTTCAGCACGAGCCAGTTGGGCAGGTTGACGAGGTCCTCGTTGAGGACCGGCCGCCCGCCCATGATCGTCGTCTCGCGGTTGTACAGGCCATGGGCGTACGTGCCCGGGTAGTGCACGCCGCCGGCGTCCTCCCACTCAGCCGTGCCGCGCGTGCAGAAGTAGCCGTTGCCGGTCGACGTCAGGGCTTCGCGCAACCCCTCCTCAGCGGGATCGAATCCCTCGTAGCACAGCGGTCGCTCGTCCACGCGACGGGACGCTAGCGCACCTTAACAATCGTCAGTGATCGGTTTCACGAGTTGATGCGCTACACGTACTACGACCGCATTGCCGGCGACCCGTCAGGAGCTCTCAGACCTATGCCAATCGGACCCATGCAACTCGTCATCATCCTCCTCATCGCGCTCATCGTGCTTGGGCCCAAGCGCCTCCCCGAGGCCGGCAAGTCGCTCGGCCACGGGCTGCGCGAGTTCAAGAACTCGCTGTCGAGCATGCACTCCAACGACGACGACGCCGAGGACGCCAAGCAGATCAAGACGTAGCCTGCCGCGTAGGCGTCGCCGCCGGCATCGACGTTGCGCCCGCGCTACGCCAGCAGCGGTGCGATCGCCGTCGCCGCCACCCGCGCGTAGCCCGGCGCAGCCGACGTGATCTCGGCGCCGACGATCGTCGCGGCGCCGTCGACGTAGGCGAGCAGCTCGAGCAGCGCCTCCGGCGCCAGGCCGCCGGGGGCGGGGAAGCTCGCCGGATGCGCCTCCGGGTCGAGCACGTCGAGATCGATGTGCACGAAGAGCTCCATCCCCTCCAGCTGCGCGGGCTGCTCGAGCCGGTAGACGCCGGCGCGGTCGAGCGCGACGCGCTCGCCGCCCTCCACGTCGCGCACGCCGAACATGATCACGCGCGCCGGATCGAGCCCCGCGCCGAAGCCCGTGTCCCAGAGCCCGCAGGCGCCCGCCAGGCACATCCCGGCGAGATGGCGACTGGCGGTCGTCACGGGCGTGTTGAAGTCCGCGTGGGCGTCGAGCCAGAGCACGCGCGCCGCGGGCCGGTGGCGCGCGACGACGGGCAGCGTCGCGACGCAGATCGAGCACTCGCCGGCGAGCAGGATCGGCATCCGTCCGGCATCGAGCGCGTCGTCGACCTGGCCGCCGGCTTCCAGCAGGCAGCCGCGCGACCGGCGCAGGTCGTCCTCGAAGGCCAGCGCCTGTGGCGTCCCCGGCGTGCCGATGATCCGCGCGCCGAGCAGCTCGGCGAGCTCGCGCGTGCCGGTCGCGGCGTCGCCAGCGCGATCGGACGTGCGGCACAGCAGCGCGGCTAGCTGCCTTTCCACTGCGGCTCCCGGCGCTCGCGAAAGGCGGCGATGCCCTCATGCGCGTCCTGCGTGGACTGGGCCAGCGTCAGCTGCGCGCGCAGGTACTCGAGCGCCTCGCGCAGCGCCATGTCCTGCTGGGCGTGGAGCGCGTCCTTGCCGAGTCTCATCAGCAGCGGCGACTTGGCCGCCAGCTGAGCCGCCCAGTCGGCGACCGCCGCGTCGAGCTCGCCGGGCGCGACGACGCGGTTGACGAGGCCCAGCCGGTGCGCCTCGTGCGCGTCGATGCGCCGGCCGAGCAGCAGCAGCTCGGTCATCTGCTTGCGCCCGACGTGGCGTGCGACGAGCGCGCTGACCATGAACGGAAACAGGCCGACGTTGATCTCCGGCGTGCCGAAGGTCGCATCCTCGGAGGCGATCACGAGGTCGCAGGCGAGCGCCAGCCCGAGCGCGCCGGCCAGCACGTGGCCACCGGCGGCGCAGACGACCGGTTTGCCGAGCTCGCCGATCAGTGAGAACAGGCGCGGGAAGCGGTCGTTGGCGGCGTGGCGATCGACGAGCTCGTCGTCGGCGGCGAAGCCCGCGAGGTCGCCGCCGCTGGAGAAGACGGTCTCGTGCGTGGAGGCGAGCACGACGACGCGGACGGCCTCGTCGTTGCGGGCTGCCTGGAGCGCGGCGAGCAGCTCGTCGAGCAGCCCGTCGGAGAGCGCGTTGCGCGTCTGCGGCTGGTCGAGCGCGATCGTCGCGACGGCGTCGGCGACCTCGTAGCGCAGCGTCTCGTAGGTCACGAGCGCAATCTACAAGTCCGCGGGCGGCGCGCTGCCGCGCGTCGCCCGCCGCACCGCGGCCGGCAGCACGACGCGCGCCGTCGCCGCGAGCCAGTACGGGCGCGGCACATAGCGCTCGGCGCGGCCGCCGGGTCCCGCCTGGACGATCGCCTCGGCGACCTTCTCGGGAGTGGAGACGATCCAGCGCGTCAGGCGCCGGTCGACGAGCTGGCGCTGCGGGAAGCCCTCGGTCGCGACGAAGCCCGGCAGCACGAGGCCGACGTGGACGCCGTGGACGGCCTCCTCGAGGTGCAGCGCGTCGGTCCAGCCGGCGAGCGCGAACTTGCTCGCCGAGTAGGCGCCGGTGCGCGCGCGGCTGACGCGCCCGGCGGTGCTCGCGACGTTGACGATCGCGCTCGGCGCGCTGCGGCGAATCAGCGCCAGCAGCGCTTCGGTCACGCGCACCTGGGCGTCGAAGTTCAGCTCCATGTGGCGGCGCACGTTCTCCCAGCCGGCCTCGCCGAACGTCCCGCGCCAGGCGGCGCCGGCGTTGTTGACGAGCAGGTCCAGGCGGCCGTGCTCCTGCTCGACGTGCGCCGCGATCCGTGCCGGCGCATCGTCGTCGGTGAGGTCGATCGCGAGGATCGTCGCCGGCGTCGGGGCGAGCTCGGCGGCGAGCGCGCGCAGGCGCTCCTCGCGGCGCGCGACGAGGACGAGCTGCGTTCCGGGCTCGCGAGCCAGGCGGCGGGCGGTGGCCGCGCCGATCCCGCTCGAGGCGCCGGTGATGAGCGCGATCATGCTCAGCAGGCTACGGGCTCGGCGGACCCGGCTTCATCGTGCCGAGGTGTGTCGAATCGTTCGCGTGTGGCGCGAGTCATTCGACGCACCGGCGCCGGCGCCGACGGGGCGCAGACCCCCCGGGCAGACATCGACTGGCCAGTCAGCCAGTCGATATCGTGCGCGCGCAAACCACGACAAGGAGCGCATCGCATGGGAGTTCTGGACGGCAAGGTCGCGATCGTCACCGGTTCGGCACGAGGCATCGGCCGCGCGACCGCAGAGCTGCTCTCAGAGCACGGCGCGAAGGTCCTGATCAACGACCTCGACGGCGACGTCGCCGAGCAGACGGCTTCCGAGATCGCCGGCGAGACCGTCGTCTACGGCGGCGACCTGACCGCGTCGGGCGCCTGCGACGAGCTCGTGCGGACGGCGGTCGACGCCTGGGGCAAGCTCGACATCGTCGTCAACAACGCCGGCTACACGATCGACGGCATGGTCCACAAGATGTCCGACGACGCCTTCCAGCGAATGCTCGACATCCACGCCGTCGTCCCCTTCCGCGTCCTGCGCGCCGCCGCTGCGCACCTGCGCGAGCCGGCGAAGAAGGAGCGCGAGGCGGGCGTCGAGGTCTTTCGCAAGGTCGTCAACGTCTCCTCGATCTCGGGCACGATGGGCAACGCCGGGCAGGCCAACTACGCCGCCGGCAAGGCGGCCGTCGTCGGCCTGACGAAGACGCTGGCCAAGGAGTGGGGCCGGTTCAAGATCAACGTCAACGCGGTCGCCTTCGGCTTCATCGACACCCGCCTGACGGCGGCCAAGGTCGACGACAACACGATCGAGGTCGGCGGCGAGACCGTCCAGCTCGGAATCCCCGAGCAGATGCGCGCGATGGCCAACTACGTCATCCCGCTCGGTCGCCCCGGCACCGCGCAGGAGGCCGCCGGCGGCGTCTTCTTCCTCTGCTCGCCGTGGTCGAACTACGTGCACGGCCAGACGCTGAACGTCACCGGCGGGCAGTTCACGGGCATGACGACGTAGCGCGCCCAGCGCCCCGCAGCGGACCGAGCCGCATCGCGTTCGCGCTGACTGTCGGCGCGAACGCGACACCGCTCGCGCGGCCGGACTGGACACGCGCACCTCAGAACGTCGAGTTTCCGCTCTGCGGGTTTCCGACAATCTGATCTGAGAGTAGTCTCTGCGCCGTGCAGATCGTCAAGTCCCGAGCGGAGCATGGAGTCCAGCGTGGCGTCGTGGGCGCCGAGGTGTCGCAGAACACGACCGCGGCGACGAACATCTACATGGGCGTCTACCGCGTCCCGCCGGGCGCGCAGTCGCGGCCGCACTTCCACGCCGACTGCGAGTCGGCCGTCTACATGCTCGGCGGGTGCCTGCACGTGCGCTGGGGCGAGGAGCTCGAGCACGGCATCCTGCTCGAGCCCGGCGACCTCGTCTACGTCCCTCCGCGCGAGACGCACCTGCTCGAGAACCCGTCGGAGACCGAGACCGCCGAGTACGTCGTCGCCCGCGACGCGCCGCAGGAGGACTCCGTCGAAGTGCCCTGGGCGCGCTGAGCCGGACGCCGGCAGCCGCCGAGCGGCCCACGCGACGTCAGCGCCCGCGCTCCGCGGGTCAGCCGCGCCCGCGACGCTTCGCCCGCTCCCGGCGCGCCCGCTCGCGCTCGGCAGCGGCACGCTCACGCTCCTCGGCGGCGCGCACGCTCTGCTCGCCGTCCGCCTGCTCGGGGTTGGCTGACGGCGGCGTCCGCGGCGCGGAGGGTGCGGACGGCGGTCGCACGGCACGCTCGCGCTCGGGGTCCCGCGCGCGCCGGTCTCGCAGCGTCAGCGCGAACGGCGTCGCGCGACGCGCGTTGGACGTCCCCTCGGACCGCGCCTCGGGCGCCGTCCGCGACTCGGGAGTGCGGGCAGTCCCCGGCGCCGCCGGTCCGATCAGCCCCACCCCCACCCCGGTCACGCCGGCGACGACGGCGAGCACGAGCCAGTCGACGACCGGCACGTAGCGCCGGCGCGCCTGCGTGCCGTCCGCGGTGCTGTACGTGCAGGTGCGCGTCAGCGGCGGGGTGAACGAGGGTGACGAGGAGCCCGAGCTGCCGGCCGGCAGCCGGTTGACGTCGGGGCACGCGTTGCCGATCGGCGTGACCAGCCAGACGACGAGCACCCCGAGCGCGAACACCGCCGCCGCCGCTCTGACCGCACCCATGTTCATCGCCGCGGCGCGCGAGAGGTGAGCAGCGTGACGGTCATCGAGATCAGGAGGCTATCCGCGCCCCGAGACCGGGCTGCGATGATCGGGTCCGGTTGCCGACGGCGAGCGGCTACGCCGTCGCGGCGCGCTTCTTGCCGCGCCGCTCGAGGCGGCGCTGCTCGCGCACGCGCTGCAGGACGCCCTTGCGACCAAGCGTCTCGAGTCCCGAGTACAGGACGCGGATCTCGCCGAAGATCTCCTCGGCGACGCTCATCTGCTGGTCGCGCGTCGGGGTCTCGACGGCCTCGTAGCGGATCGGATCGCCGTACTGGACGGTGACCTTGGGAAACTGCCCCCTGCGCCAGTTGCGCACCTTCGCCGAGCCGTGGATCGCGACCGGCACGATCGGCGCGCCGGTCTCCAGCGCGAGGCGCCCGATGCCCGGCTTGGGACGCTGCGAGAGCTTGCCGTCGCGCGAGCGCGTGCCCTCGCAGTACATCGCGACGGTGCCGCCGCGCTCGAGGATCGCGCGCGCCGTGACGAACGCCTCGTCGTCGCGATGGCCGCGGCGCAGCGGAAAGACGCCGCCGTGCGAGTAGACGTACTGCAGCGGCGGCTGGAAGAGCTGGGACTTCGCCATGAACTGCACCTTGCGGCGGATGAACGCGGCGAGGAAGAAGTGGTCCATGAACGACCCGTGGTTGGGCGCCAGGATGACCGGGCCGCTCTGCGGGACCTTCTCACTGGAGATCGTCCGCGTGCGAAAGAACGTCAATGCCCACAAGCCGGTCAGGACGCGCACGATCTCGTAGGCGTAGTCGGGCTCCTTCGTGCGCGAGCGCTCGTGGAACTCGTCGAAGTGCTGCGCCGGGCGCTCGTCCCGGCCGCCGCTGCCCATCGCCGCGAGCTGCTCGCTGCGCTTCATCCTCGCCATCGTGCAACCTTACTCACGTGCCCAATCACCAGCACGTTCTACGGCCCGGCGCCACTGCGAGATCAGCGCGTCGCGCTCGTCGGCGCCGATCCGCGGCTCGTAGCGGGCGCCCTCGCCGTCGCGCCGCGCGACGTCCGCCTGCGTCCATGCGCCGATCCCGACCCCGGCCAGCAGCGCGGCGCCGAGCGCCGTCGTCTCGGTCAGCTCGGCGACCGCGACCGGCGCGCCGAGCACGTCGGCCTGAAACTGCATCAGCCAGCGGTTGACGGTCGCGCCGCCGTCGGCGCGCAGCTCCTCCAGCGGCTGACCGGACGCCGCCTCCATCGCCTGCACCGCGTCGACGGTCTGGAAGGCGATCGCCTCGAGCGTCGCGCGCGCGAGGTGCGCGCGCGTGCTGCCGCGCGTCAGCCCGACGATCGTGCCGCGCGCGTAGGGATCCCAGTGCGGTGAGCCCAGCCCCGTCAGCGCCGGCACGAAGTAGACGCCGTCGTTGGAGTCAAGCGAGCCGGCGAGCTGCTCGGTCTCGGCCGCCGCCTCGATGATCCCGAGGCCGTCGCGCAGCCACTGCACGCCCGCGCCGGTGATGAAGATCGCCGCCTCGAGCGCGTAGATCGTGCGGTTGCCGATCCCCCAGGCGACGGTCGCCAGCAGGCCGGCGGGCGCGGTCGGCGCGGTGTCGCCGGCGTTCAGCAGCACGAACGAGCCGGTGCCGTACGTGTTCTTGCCCAGGCCCGGGTCGAGGCAGCCCTGCCCATAGAGCGCGGCCTGCTGATCGCCCGCGATCCCGCTCACCGGGACGCCGTCGTGATCCTCGCCGAGCGCGCCGCCGCGCAGCGTGCCGAACTCGCCGATGCTCGGCAGCACCTCGGGCAGCGCGGCGCGCGGGACGTCGCCGAACAGGGACAGCAGCTCGTCGTCCCAGTCGCCGCGGCGGATGTCGTAGAGCATCGTGCGCGAGGCGTTCGTGACGTCGGTGCGGTGCTCTCCCGTCAGCTTGAAGACGAGCCAGGCGTCGATCGTCCCGAAGGCGGCGCGGCCGGACTCCGCGCGCTCGCGCAGGCCGTCGACGTGCTCGAGCAGCCACTCGATCTTCGTCGCGCTGAAGTACGGATCGAGCACGAGCCCCGCGCGCGTGCGCACGAGCGGCTCGTGGCCGGCGCTGCGCAGCGCGTCGCAGCGCTGCGCGGTGCGACGGTCCTGCCAGACGAGCGCGTGATGCAGCGGCTCGCCGGTCTGCCGGTCCCAGACGCAGACGGTCTCGCGCTGGTTGGTGATCCCGATCGCCCGCAGGTCGCCGCCGCCCACGCCCGCGTCGTCGAGCGCCTCGAGCGCGACGGCCCGGGTCACCTCCCAGATCTCGGCGGCGTCGTGCTCGACCCAGCCGGGCCTGGGGAAGTGCTGGCGGAACTCGCGGTACGCGCGGCCGATCGGCTGGGCCGACTCGTCGAACACGAGGCAGGTCGTGCCGGTCGTTCCCTGGTCGATCGCGAGGATCACCCCGGGGACCGTACCCGCGCGCGCCCACGGAGGTGCACGAGGGCGCGGCCGGGGCCGGGAGGATGGACGGCCCCGGCCGATGCCCTCGGAATGTCAGCGCCAGCGTGGCCCGCGCCACGCCGATGCTCGATGTCGCCACCGACGACGGGAGAGCTCGCCAGCGGTGATGCACTGCAACGTAGATCCGGTCGGGGAGACGACCAACCGACCATCGTCCAAAGTCCCGAGCTCGCGACTCGACCGGACGTCACGAGTCGCGCGCGTCAGCGCCGGCTGGCGTAGACGGCGAGGAAGTCGACGAGCTGGCGGCCGCGATGCAGGAAGCCGCGCCAGGTGCGCCCGGTCGCGCGATGGGCGAGGTCGAGCGCGATCTCCTCGACGCGAAAGCCCGCGCGAGCGGCGTCGACGGTCATGCCGATCTCCATCCCGAAGCGCGGGGCGAACGGGACGACGGTCGCGAACGCCGGCCCGCTGAGCGCGCGCTGGCCGGAGATCGGCGCCTGCAGGTCCAGGCCGGTGAGCTTGCGGATCGCGCGATGCGCGAAGCCGACGGCGAAGCCGAAGCCGCCGCCGACACGCGACGCGAAGACGGCGACCGCGAGGTCGCAGCGTCCCTTGCGAACGGCGTCCGCGAGCTCGGTCAACCGAGCGGCGCTGCCGGCGAGGTCGCCGTCGACGAGCACGAAGACCGGCGGGTCGGGCTCGAGCGCGCGGCTCAGGACGCGCCGCGCGGCGAGCGTCGCGGCGCCGCCCTTGCCGATCGCGCGCTCGCTGCGGACGACCTCCGCGCCGGCGCGCTCGGCGACCGCAGCGGTGCCGTCGGTGGAGCCGTCGTCGGCGACGATCACGCGGGCGCCCGGGAAGGCGGCTTCGAGCGCGGCGAGCGTCTCGCCGAGCCGGTCGGCCTCGTCGTGGGCGGTGACGATCACGATCGTGGCGGCGTCCATACCGGCGGCTACTCTGCCACACGCTGCCGTGCCCGCGACAAGGAGACGCAATGGTTGAGGTGCAGGCCCACATCACGGGCATCGTCTGGAGGCTCGAGTGCAAGGTCGGCGACCAGATCGAGGAGGGCGACACGGTCGTCACGCTCGAGTCGATGAAGATGGAGATGCCCGTCGAAGCGGAGGATCCGGGCGTCGTCGCGGAGATCCTCTGCGAGGAGGGTCAGCCCGTCGACGAGGGCGACACGCTCGTCATCCTGGGCTAGGAACGCGCGGGCGGCGTAGCCTTCGTCGCCGCCCATGCAGCTCGTCACCTGGAACGTCAACTCGCTGAAGATGCGCCTGCCGCGCGTGCTCGAGCTCCTCGCCGAGCACGCGCCCGACGTCGTCTGCCTGCAGGAGACGAAGTGCGAGGACGCCGCCTTCCCGGCCGACGAGCTGGCCGCGGCGGGATACCACGCCGTCCATCACTCGGCCGGGCGCTGGGCCGGCGTCGCGATCGTGGCCCGCGCCGAGCTGGCGCTGGAGGATCCCGTCAGCGGGCTGCCCGGCGAGCTGCGCGACGACGAGGCACGCTGGATCGAGGCGACCGTCGGAGGCGTGCGCGTCATCAGCACGTACGTCCCGAACGGTCGCGAGGTCGGCTCGCCGACGTTCGTCGAGAAGCTCGCGTTCCTCGACGCCGCGGCGGCGCGGGTGAGCGCGCTGCGGTCCGACGGCGGCGGCGGAGCGCCACTCGCGGTCGCCGGCGACTTCAACGTCGCGCCGGCCGACGTCGACGTCTACGACCCGGCGGCCTTCGCGACCTCGACGCACGTGACCGGCGAGGAGCGCTCGCGGATCGACGCGCTGCTGCAGGCCGGCGGGCTCGTCGACGCCTACCGCGTGCTCGATCCCGACGGCGCGCACTTCACGTGGTGGGACTACCGGCAGGGGCACTTCCATCGCGGCCTCGGCCTGCGGATCGACCTCGTCCTCGTCTCGCAGCGGCTCGCGCCGGCGCTCGAGCGGGTCGGCATCGAGCGCGACTACCGCAAGGGGACCAAGCCCTCCGACCACGCGCCGCTCGTCGCGCAATGGGCCGACTGACCGTCCGGCGCGACTGGCAGTCTGCGGCGCGATGGCACCCCTGATCACGCGCGAGGAGGCGCTCGCGCTCGGCGAGCTCGAGGACCACGCGGCGATCGAGGCGCTGATCGAGCGCGCCTGGCAGGCGCGCGTCGAGCGCTTCGAGGACGCGACCGACATGTGCTCGCTCGTCAACGCGAAGTCCGGCGGCTGCGCGCAGGACTGCGGCTTCTGCGCCCAGTCGCGCTTCGCCGAGGCCGAGACGCCGATGCACGCGATGATGGAGCCCGAGCAGATCCTCGAGCACGCGCGCGCCGCCGAGGCCGCCGGCGCACACCGCTTCTGCATGGTCACGCAGGGCCAGGGGCTGTCCAAGCGCGACTTCCAGAAGGTGCTGGAGGGCACGCGGCTCGTCGCGCAGCACACGAACCTCAAGCGCTGCGCGTCGATCGGGCACATGTCGCCGGCGCGCGCGAAGGCGCTCAAGGACGCCGGCGTGCAGCGCGTGCACCACAACGTCGAGACGGCCGAGTCCTACTACCCCGAGGTCTCGCAGACGGTCCGCTACGAGGGCCGGCTGCGGACGATCGACGCGGTCCGCGAGGCGGGGTTGGAGACGTGCGTCGGCGGGATCCTCAACCTCGGCGAGTCGCGCGAGCAGCGCGTCGAGATGGCCTTCGAGCTCGCCGCGATCGACCCGACGTCGGTGCCGATCAACCTGCTCAACCCGCGCCCCGGGACGAAGTTCGGCGACCGCGAGCACATGGATCCGTGGGAGGCCGTGAAGTGGATCGCGATCTTCCGCCTGATCCTGCCCGACGCGCTGTTCCGGCTCTGCGGCGGGCGCGTCGAGAACATCGGCGAGCTGCAGCAGCTCGCCGTCCGCGCGGGCATCAACGGCGTCATGATGGGCAACTTCCTGACGACGCTCGGCAACACGCCCGACGAGGACCGCGCGATGTTCGAGGACCTCGGCCTGAACGTTGCGCGCCAGCCCGACAACGGCTCCGACCCGCGTCCCGACAACCGCAGCGGCTGGCTCGAGGGCGAGACGCCCGCCGCGGTCTCCGATGCGGCGGGCTCCGACGGCGACGGTCCCTTCGCGGGCCTCGACGTGCGGCTGTGGGATCCATCGACGCAGCTGCGCTTCGCGCGCAAGCGCGGCCCGATCCCGCCGCGGCCCGAGGTCTCGGGCAAGCCGCGCCCCGGTGCCGGCGAGGTCGCGCTCGGTGCTGGGATCGCTGCCGCGCCGGCACCGGCTTCGGCGGCGCCGCCGGCGCGAGGCTGACGGTCCCGTGAGCGAGATCGCGGCGCGGCTGGCCGAGCTCGAGCAGCTCGGCCTGCATCGCCGCACGCGCCTGGTCAGCGGTCCGCAGGGGCCGAGCGTCGTCGTCGATGGCCGGCCGGCGCTGCTGCTGTGCTCCAACAACTACCTCGGCCTCGCCGACCATCCCTGCGTGCGGGAGGCGGCGGCCGACGCGGCGCTGCGCTGGGGCGCCGGTGCGGGCGCGTCGCGTCTCGTGAGCGGGACGATGACCGTCCACCGGGCGCTCGAGCAGCGCATCGCCGCCTTCAAGGGCACGGCCGCGGCGCTGCTGTTCGGCTCGGGCTACCTGGCGAACCTCGGGATCGTCGGCGCCCTGTCGCGCGCCGGCGAGGTCGTCTTCTCCGACGAGCTCAACCACGCCTCGATCATCGACGGCTGCCGGCTGTCGCGCGCCGAGACGTTCGTCTACGCCCACAACGACGTCGAGCATCTCGCGTGGGGCCTCGAGCAGGCGGGCGAGCGCGCGTCGCTGATCGTCACCGAGTCGGTCTTCTCGATGGACGGCGACGTCGCGCCGCTCGAGCAGATCGCGTCCCTCGCGGCACGTCACGGTGGCGGCGGCCGCCGCGGCGTTCGCGTCGTCGTCGACGAGGCGCACGCGACGGGCTGCATCGGGCCCGGCGGGCGCGGCGCGGTCGCCGCCGCGGGCCTCGACGGCGAGATCGACGTCGTGATCGGCACGCTCGGCAAGGCGCTCGGGTCCTACGGCGCGTTCGCCGCCTGCTCGCAGGAGATCGCGGCGCTGCTGACCAACGGCGCGCGGTCGCTGATCTTCTCGACCGCGCCGCCGCCGCCCGCGGTCGTCGGCGCGCACGCGGCGCTGGACGTGCTCGAGGCCGAGCCCGAGCGCGTGACGCGCCTGCAGGCCAACGCGCGCGTGCTGCGCGCCGCGCTTGCACGGGAGGGCATCGACGCCCCGGGCTCCTCGACGCAGATCGTCCCGTTGATCGTCGGCGACGCGACGCTTGCGATGGACGTCTGCGAGGCGGCGCTGCGCGACGGCGTGTTCGCGCAGGCGATCCGGCCGCCGACGGTGCCCGACGGCACGTCGCGGCTGCGCCTGGCGGTGATGGCGACGCATTCCGAGGACGAGCTGCGCGAGGCCGCGCGCGTGCTGGGCCGCGCCGCGCTCGATATCGCTGGCGGTGCGCCTTTCAACTCCTCAGCGGTTGAAAATCGCACCGCGACGGAGATCACTCGCGTGCCGGCGAGCGGGTAGCGGCGGCGCGTGTCCCCGCGCGGCTGCTTCGTCACGGGCACCGACACCGGCGCCGGCAAGACCGTCGTGGCCGCGGCGATCGTCGCGGCGTTGCGCGCGCGGGGCGAGCGCGTCGCGGCCTTCAAGCCCGTCGTGACGGGCCTCGACGCGCCCGGCACCGGCGCCGGCTGGCCGCCCGACCACGAGCTGCTCGCGGCCGCCGCGGGCATGCTGCCCGAGGACGTGACGAGCGCGACGTTCGGACCCGCGGTCTCGCCGCACCTCGCGGCCGAGCTGGCGGGACGGATGCTCGACCTCGACGCGCTCGTCGCCGCTGCGCGTGCGGCGGCGACCGGCGCGGACGTGCTCGTCGTCGAAGGCGTCGGGGGGCTGCTCGTCCCATTCGGGGACTTCGACGTGCGCGACCTCGCCGTCGCGCTCGGCCTGCCGCTCGTCGTCGCCGCGCGGCCGGGCCTGGGCACGATCAACCACTCGCTGCTGACGATCGAGGCCGCCCGCGGCGCCGGGCTGGACGTGCGCGCCGTCGTGCTCACGCCGTGGCCCGACGAGCCGACCGTGTTGGAGCGCTCCAACCGCGCGACGATCGCGCAGCGCGGCGACGTCGAGGTCGCGACGCTCGCCGCGACGACCAGCGCCGTCGACGACCTCGCGCGCGCCGGCGCGGCGCTCGCGTTCGTTCGCTGGATCTGACCGTCCGGCACGGCGAGGACAGGCGGGGCCGGCCGCGGGCGGCGATGGCGGCGCCGCAGCGGCCTGCCCGACCGTCGCTCGCCTGATCAGCCCCCGCCCGCCGCGAAGCTGACGATCGACGAGTCGATCAACCACTCGACCGGAGCGATGTCGTCGGTGTAGACGCGGCCGCCGGGCAGGCGCGGCTCGACCCGCCCGGCGGCGGCGATCGCCAGCGGCTGCAGGTCGGGCGGCAGCGACGCCGCGTTGTCGCGCAGGCGCTGCGCCGAGGCGCTGCCTGCGGTGCCGAGCAGCAGCGTGTTGACGCGCTGGGACGGGTCGCGCAGCACGGTCGGAAAGACGCTCGCCATCGTCGCGCCGAGCACCTTCTCGAGATCGTCGGAGCCCTCCGGGTGGCCGGCGTTGACGACGACCACCCCGCCCGGGTTCAGGCGGTCGCGCGCGAGCTCGAAGAACTCGCGCGTGGCGAGGTAGAACGGGATGTACGGCTGGCGGTAGGCATCGACGAAGATCGCGTCGTAGCGCTCCTTCGTGCGGCGCAGGAACGGGCGCGCGTCGGCGGTGTGCGTGCGCAGGCCCGGTGCCTGCATGTCGAAGTAGCGCCGCCCGATCTCGGTCAGCTCGCCGTCGATCTCGACGCCGTCGATCTGCGTCCGCGGGAAGTAGTGGCCGTAGGCGCGCGCGGTCGTGCCGGCCGCGTTGCCGAGGATCGCCACCTTCCCCGGCGGGCGGTCCTGGGCGGCGAAGGTGACGATCATGTAGTCGTCCCAGATGTTGTCGGTGAGATACGAGTTCGGCCGGCGCAGCGAGTGCACTGCCTGGCCCTCGTTGAGCTCGAGCGTGCGGGTGCCGTTGGCGCTCTGCACGACGCGGGCGTACTGGTACTCGGTGTCGGTCTCGTGGATCACGCGCGCGCCGGCCTCGGTCTCCCCCTTGATCGTGCCGAACGGCATCACGAGCGCGACCGCGACGACCGCCGGCAGGAGCACCAGTCGCCGTCTGGCGAGGCCGTAGACCCCGATCACGACGAGCGCCAGGCCGTAGAGGATGAACGTCCGCCGCGTGCCGATCAGCGGGATCAGCACGAGCGCCGAGGAGAACGTCCCCAGCAGCGAGCCGACGGTCGAGATCGCGTACAGGCGCCCGGAGACCGTGCCCGCCTCGGCGACGTCCTTGACCGCCAGGCGCAGCGCGTAGGGAGCGACCGCGCCCGAGACGAGCACCGGCGTCGCGATCAGCACGACGACGCCGACCAGCGAGCCGACGAACGCGCCGGCGGAGATCGCGTCGAGCGCGTCGACGGCGACGCGCAGGAACGGGTCGGCGACGAACGGGACGACCGACAGCAGCAGCCCCGACAGCAGCACGATCCGGTAGAGGCCCTCAAGCGTCGGGTTGCGATCGGCGAGCCGGCCGCCGTACCAGTAGCCGATCGACAGCGCGACGAGCACGATCCCGATCGTGTTCGCCCAGACGATCGTCGATGCGCCGAAGTACGGCGCCAGCAGCCGCGCGGCGGCGATCTCCGCACCGAGGATGCTCAGGCCGACGACGAAGACGATCAGGCTGAGCGGTGGTTCGGGCAGGCGTCGCACGGGCGTGGGAGCGTATTCGCCGGAGGGCGCCGAGGGGTCACCCCGGCACGCGCGGCGGTTCGTCCGCACCCGTGCTTAGGGTCACGCCCATGACCACGCGGGAGCTCGCAGACATCGACAAGCGGGTGCTCTGGCACCCGTTCACGCAGCAGCAGGGCTGGTGCGAGGAAGAGCCGCTGATCATCGAGCGCGCGGCCGGCTGCACGCTGTACGACTCGGAGGGCAACGCCTACCTCGACGGCGTCTCGTCGCTGTGGTGCAACATCCACGGCCACGCCCATCCGGCGATCGACCGCGCCGTACGCGAGCAGCTGCAGCGCGTCGCGCACACGACGATGCTCGGCCTCTCGCACCCCGGCGCGATCGAGCTCGCCCAGCGACTCGTCGAGCTCGCGCCGCGCGGGCTGAGCCGCGTCTTCTACTCCGACAACGGCTCGACCGCCGCCGAGGTCGCGCTGAAGATGGCATTTCAGCACTGGCGCCAGCGCGGCGAGCTCGGCCGCAACGGCTTCATCACGCTGCGCGACGCCTACCACGGCGACACGATCGGCTCGGTCTCCGTCGGCGGGATGGAGCTCTTCCATGCCTGCTTCGGGCCGCTGCTGTTCAAGTCCTGGCAGGCCGAGCCGGGCGACGCGGGCCACATGGAGGTACTGCTGCGCGCGCACGCCGGCGAGGTCGCGGCGGTCATCGTCGAGCCGCTCGTGCAGGGCGCGGCCGGGATCGTCACGCACCCCGACGGCTACCTGCGGGCGGTCCGCGAGCTGTGCGACGAGCACGACGTGCTGCTGATCTGCGACGAGGTCGCGACGGGCTTCGGGCGCACGGGAACGATGTTCGCCTGCGAGCAGGAGGACGTCGCGCCGGACCTCATGTGCGTCGCCAAGGGCTTGACCGGCGGCTACATGCCGCTCGCGGCGACGCTCGCGTCGGAGCGCATCTACGAGTCCTTCCTCGGCGCGCACGAGGACCTGCGGACCTTCTTCCACGGCCATACCTACACCGGCAACCCGCTCGCCTGCGCAGCCGCGCTCGCGACGCTCGACGTCTTCGAGCGCGAGCGCACGCTCGAGGCGCTGGGGCCGAAGATCGACCTGCTCGGCGACCTGCTCGACGAGTTCGTCGCGCCGCTGCGCCGCGTCGCGGAGGTCCGCCGGCGCGGCTTCATGGTCGGCATCGAGCTCGAGGGCTTCCCGCTCGCGGCCCGCATCGGCCATCAGGTCACGCTCGCCGCGCGCCGGCGCGGCGCGATCGTGCGGCCGCTGGGCGACGTCGTCGTGCTGATGCCGCCGCTGGCGATCAGCAGCGAGGAGCTGCGCCACCTCGTCCAGATCACGGCGGCATCGGTCCGCGAGGCGACGGCGGCGCCGGTCCTGGCGCAGGCGGCGTAGACCGGACGCCCGCGGGCGCAGCGCCTGGGACTACAGGCGCTCCTGGGCCTCCGGCTGCCCCGCCGCGGCGGCGCGCTCCCAGAGCTCGCGTGCGGCGTCCGGCTCGTCGCCCTCGATCAGCCGGCCGAGGTTGAACATCGCGTCGACGTCGCCGCCGTCGACGGCCTTCTCATACCACCCGCGCGCCGCGTCGCGATCGCTGCCCTCCAGCAGCAGGCCGAGGTTGAACATCGCGATCACGCTGCCGCGGTCGGCCGCCCGCGCGTAGCGCTGCCGGGCCTCGCCCTTCTTGCCCACCTCCTGCGCGAGCACACCGAGCTTGATCATCGCGTCGACGTGCCCGTGCTCGGCCGCCCGCTCGAGCCAGCTCCGTGAGGCGTCGGCCTCGCGCGGCTCGAGCAGCAGGCCGACGATGTACATCGCGTGGACGTTGCCGGCCTCCGCGGAGCGGCGAAACCAGACGCGCGACGCCTCGGGATCGTCACGCGCGCGCACCGTGGCGAGGAAGAGCATCGCGTCGGCGTCGCCGGCCTCCGCCGCGACCTCGTAGCGGCGATGCATCGCGCGCCGCCCGAGCTTTCCGAAGGAGCGCCGTGATCGCTGCCTGGCCATGGGGCGCAACGATAGATCCTGCCGCCAGACGATCGCGCCTCCCCTGAGAGCGGTTCCCGCGGCGGGCGTCGTCAATGACGCACGTCGACGACGCGCAGGCCGTCGCGCGCGTGCAACGCGACGAGCTCGTCGTCGCCGGTCAGCAGGTCGGCGTCGTGACGGATCGCGGTCGCCGCCGCGAAGGCGTCCGCGTACGAGAGCCCGCCTTGCGCCTTGCAGTGCGCGGCCGCTCTGACGAGCGCGACGTCGGGGAGCTCGGCGCGCACCGCACGTGCCAGCGCATCGACGATCTCATCGGCGCGGAGGCGGCCGAGGCGACGCTCCTCGAGGTACGCGATCTCTCCGAGGTTGATCCAGCTCATCAGCGGCTGCTCGTCGCCGAGCAGCTCGAGCACCCGCATCGCGCTGGCTTCTCGCTTGATGACGGCCAGAGCGGCCCATGAATCGAGAACGACCGTCACGCGCCGTCGCGCGCCCGCTCACGCGCCCGCGATGCTTCGAGGTCCGCCGTCGAAGCACCGGTGGCGGCGATCCCGAGCAGCGTCCGCATCGCGCTGCGGCGGCGAATCCGGACCTCCCCGTCGATCACGTCGACATCCACCTCATCCCCCGGAGCGATGCCCAGCGTCTCGCGGATGTGCTTGGGCACCACGACCTGTCCTTTCGGTCCCACTCGATACGACATGACCCCAGTCTAACCATCGGTATGACCGTGCGTCACAGAACTCGTAGGTCGCGACGAAAGGCCGGCGACGCGTACGCGATGCTCGTTCTCGCAATGCTCCACGGACTTCCCTTGAGGCGGCCGTCGCGATACGCTGCGCGCTATCTGGGCATTGCCTAGTCAGCCGTCGAGTGGAGAGGATTCATGTCTCAACGCCGTCCTTCATCCGCCGGCGCTTCTTGCAACCGTCGCGCCCCGCTCGGCGCGCTGAGCAGCCGGCGAGTGCCGACCGGCTCGCGCGAGCGACGATGACCGACCCGCCGGAGCGATTCCGGTCGGTCTCGAAGGCGCCCGAGGCGCCGGATATCGCCCCGGTGCCGGCAACCGAGCGCGGGCCCGCCCGGCAGCGCGGGCGACGTCCGCGATACTCGGTGTGGGCGCTGGCGTGCCTCCTGCTCGCCGGCGCCGCGCTCGCGGTGGCGGTGCCGCTGACTGGTCTCGGCTCCTCCGACGTCCTGACGCCGCAGGCGCTCGCGTCGGCTGCCGACAAGACCGCCGCGACCGGCGGGGTGCGCCTATCGCTGCGGCAGACGATCTCCCACGGCGGTCGCGGCACGATCCCGACGACGGCCGAGGGACGCTTCGACAACACGAGCGGGCGCGGCGAGATGACGCTCACGATGGACGTCTCCTCGATGCCCGGCGGCGCGTCGGCCGGCGGCGGCACGATCGAGCAGCACCTGATCTTCGACGGCTTGACCTTCTACATGAGCTCGCCGGCGTTCGACCGTGCGCTGCCCGCGGGCAAGCGATGGATCAAGCTCGACCTCGCCGCGGTGGGCGAGCAGGCCGGCATCGACCTCGCCGCGCTCACCCGGGTGAGCGGCCAGGACCCGACGCAGTCCCTGCACTACCTCAAGGCGGTCAGCGGTGACGTCACCCGCATCGGCACGGACACGGTGCGCGGCGTGCCGACCACCCGCTACCGGGCGACGATCGACTTCGACAAGGTCCCCGACGCGCTGCCCGCCGCCCAGCGCTCCGCGGTCCGCCGCTCGATGCAGCAGATCATCGAGCTCTCCGACACCAGCAAGCTCCCGATGGAGATCTGGATCGGCGACGACGACATCGTGCGCCGCATGACCCACACGGTCACCACCAGCACCGCCGGTCAGCGCACGACGATCACCCAGCGCATCGAGCTCTACGACTTCGGCACGAAGGTCGACGTCGAGATCCCGCCCGCCGACCAGGCGATCGACCCCGCCAGCCTCGCCGACGCGCAGCGCGGCACCGTCTCGGGATGACGGCGCCGGGACCGAGCGGCACGGCGCACGTGACATCCCGCGCCCGCGCCCAGCAGCCGACCGCGCCCGCGCGCACGCTGAACCAGCGACTCGAGGCGCTCGACCGCGCAAACGACATCCGCACGCGACGGGCGAGGCTCAAGCGCGACCTCAAGGCCGGGCGCCGCGCGATCGACCCGCTGCTGCTCGATCCGCCGGAGTTCATGCTGACCGCCAGGGTTCTCGACACACTGCTCGCAGTGCCGAAGTACGGGCAGGTGAAGGTCCACAAGATCCTCACGCAGTGCCGGATCTCGCCCGCCAAGACGATCGGCGGACTGTCAGAGCGCCAGCGCCGCGAGCTCGCGGACCGTCTGCGAAGGTAGGGCAGCCGGCTGGTAGTCCAGCCGGACCGACGATCGCTATCGCTTGCGCTTCGCCTTGGCGGGGGCCTTGAACCGCAGCACCTGCCTGCTGACGTTCGTGCTGCGACCGCTCGCCGTGCGCTGTGTCGCGAGCATCGTGACCGCGAGCTGGCGGCGGCCGGCGAGCAGGCGCGCGCCGGCGGCGCTGAGCTTGTAGCGGATCGTCCGGCGGCTGCCGGCCGCGAGCGTCACGGTCCGCGTGGGGGCGACCGTGAGGGTGCGGCGCGTCGTCCTCGCCGCCGACTGCGCCGGACGCACCGACAGGACCCTGCCGCCGCGGCGGACCACGACCGTCGTCGTCTTCAGCGTGATCCTGCACGAGCGCCCGCGCGCGCCGGCGCACGCAAGTCGCACGTCGACGGACGTCCCGCGCACCTGTGCGCGACCGGTGCTCGCCCGCCCCACAGGGCCGGTCGTCGTCGCCGGCGGCGGCGGGATCGCGCCGACGCTCACCGGGGGCGCCGGCGCGGTCACCGGCGGGCTCGGGGACGGTGACGGCTGCGAGAGGACGACCGTCAGCGGACTGTCGGGCGACGTCGAGCCCGAGAAGCTCGCGTCGCCGAGATACCGCACGCTGATCTGATCGGTCTGGCTGCCGGTGCCCCCGCCGAAGTACGTCAGCTCGCACTGCGTGATCGACGACGACTCCTGCGGCGTCAGCTCAACGCCCGTGCAGCCGTCCAGCGGCACACCGTCGACGCGGAAGTCGACGAGGCCCTGCGGTCTCGCCGGGCCGGTGTGGGCGGGCGTGATCGTGGCGGTCAGCAGGATCGGCTGGTTGAGCCCGATCGTGCTCACCGGGAAGGTCACGACCGCCGTCGTCGCCGCCGGCGTCACGGTGACGCTGCTTGCCGGGCTCGTCGAGCTCGCGAGCGAGCCGCCGGGAGCGGGCGTGAACCGCGCCGTCAGCTGATGCGGCGAGCCGGCGGCTGCGAACGACGCCTGGCACGTCGCGACGCCGTCATCGTCCAGCTCTCGCGCGGCACAGTCGCTGATCTGCGTGCCGGCACGCTCGAAGCGGACCGTTCCCGCCGGCGTGCCGGACTCCGCCGAGACGGTCGCCGTGAGCGTCACCGGCTGGTTGGTCACCGCGCTCGAGGGGCTTGCGTCGAGCGTCGTCGTCGTCGGTTCAGGCGGCGTCCCGGCCGTCAGGATCGTCGCCGTGACAGTCGTGGTCGTGTAGTCGATGCGAGCCGTCGGCGGCGTGCCGCTCGCGCCGATGCACGTCAACTCCACCGTCGCGCCGTTCGGCACGCCAGCGAACGTGCCGCTGACCGCTCCGTCCGTCGTCTCGACGATCGTCAGCACATCGTCGGGCGTCGGCTGCGGGCACGCCTGCGTGTCGGGATCGACGCCGCCGAAGGGGATCAGCTGTGCCCCCGCGAGGTTGACGTCGCCGGTCGCCCGCAGCCGCGAGTAGTCGCTGCCCGGCTCCGTCCCGGGGCTGTTGACGAAGGCGATCAGCGCGCCTGCCGAGTCCAGCGTCACCGTCCCGTTGACCGCGAGCTCCCCGGCCCGGTCGAACTGGCCCAGCTGAACGGCGCCGCCGTCGGTGGCCAGCGGCCCGCTGACGCCGTCGAGCACGAGCAGCGACGCCCCGTCGACGAGGCTCACGAGCCTGCCGTTGCTCGCGTTCAGCCGTCCCTGCCGGGGCGGGAACCCGAGCGCGAGTGACCCGTCGCCCGTCGCGGTCACCGGCCCGACCTCGGCCTCCGAGAGCAGCACCAGGTACGTGCCCCGGCCGAGCTGAGCCGTGAGGCCGGTGCTCGGATCCGCCGTCACGCCGCCGGTGACCAGCAGCTCGTGATCGACGGCCCCGGCCTCCATCGACCAGGTCTGCGGCGCGCCGAGCGCGACCGGCATGCCGAGCTCAGGGAACGCGGGCTCGCCGGCCGCCGCCCCGGAGACCGCGATGCCGCCCGCCCCGAGCGTGATCGCGTTGCCCGACAGCTCGTACGGCGTGCCGCCGTCGAGCTCGATGCCGCCGACCCCCAGGCCGGGGGCGAGGTTGTTGGTGCTCACATAGCACGCGGCCGCCGACGGGCTCGAAGCGCACGCCGGGGAAGTGAGCGCCGGGAAACGCAGCGTGTCGACCGGGTCGCTCGGCGCCGCCGCGCCCCAGTTCGCCGGCAGCGACCAGCTCGGCTGCGGCGCGGCTCCGGTCCAGGTGAAGTCCGCGGCGCCCGCGGGAGCAGCGGACACGGCCAGCCCGGCGGCGCCGGCCAGCAGCACGGGGAGGGAGCGTCGCAGCAAGCCAGCGCACCCTCCCGTTCGCACAGCGCGCATTCCGGCAACCTAGCAAACACCTAGGAATAGGAGGTCGCCAGCAGTCGACAGCGCTGGCCACCCCGGCGAGGGCGTCGGGCGGGGTCGGTGCGTACGGGTGGCGGTCTGCGCGTGTCAATGTAAAGTCGTCGCATGCGGACGCTGATCCTCGAGCCATCGTCGGCAGGACTCGACGAAGTCCTCGAGCGTCGGCGCAGAGCCGGGCTCGATCGCCTGGACGAGGTGTGGGAGGGCGTCCTGCACATGGTTCCGGCGCCGTCTGGCGAGCACGCGGAGATCGCGCAACAGCTCGCGGTCATCGTCGACGGCCGGCGCGCGCGGCCGGCCTCGTGCCGGCGATCGGCGAGTTCAACCTCGGCGAGTCCGAACACGACTACCGGGTGCCCGACGGAGGCGTACACCGCGATCGCCCACGCGGCGTCTGGCTGCCGACCGCCGCGCTCGTGCTCGAGATCGTCTCGCCCGGCGACGAGTCGTGGGAGAAGCTGCCGTTCTACGCCCAGCGCGGAGTCGACGAGATCCTCATCGTCGATCCCAGCGGACCGTCAGTCCACTGGCTCGCGCTCGACGACGGCACCTACCGGCCGATCGACCGCAGCCGGCTGATCGACCTCGGTGCGGCCGACCTCGTCGAGCGGATCGACTGGCCGCCGACCGACTGAGCCAGCACCCGATCCGACGGTGATGTCCGGGCCTACGACTGCCTGCCGGGCACGACGCCGCCAGAGGGTGCGAAGCTTCCCGGCCGCACACGGGGCTTGCCGCCGCGGCGATGCGAGCGCGGGCGAACCGAGCGCGCCTCGCCGATCCGATCGATCCCTTCGTTGACGCCCGCCCGCAGCCTGTCGGCACGCTCCTGCGTGAGCTTGCCGTCGGCGACCGCCTCGTCCAGCCGCCGCTTGGCGTCGGCCTTCAGCGCGGTACGCACGTCCGACAGCGACTTGCCCTGCGCCTCGGCGATCTCGGCGACGCTCTTGCGAGCACGCAACTGCTCATGCAACTGCTCCCGAGTGATCCCGAGCGCCTTCGCGAGATCGGCGCCGAACAGGCCGCCGCGCGTCCCGAAGCCGAAGCCTGCGCCACGACCGCCGTGGCCGCCGCGCTTGCCGCCCCGCTTGGCACCGACCGATCCGCCACCGAGCACACGCCCGGACTGCTGGCGACGCTGCTTGATCGCATCGGCCTGCTGCTGCGTCAGCTTGCCGTCCTTGACCGCCCGGTCAAGCTGCGCATCGCGCGCCGCCGACAACGCGTCGCGCAGCTTCTCCGGCGTCACCTCGAGGCGCTTGGCAGCATCGTCGAGGATCGCCTGCTCGGCCTGCTTGGCATCGTCGCTCGTCACGGCCGCGATCGCCGCGCCCGTGCCGCCGGCCAGTAACGCACCGCTCACCACGACGACGGCGATCCTTCTCGGGCTCATGCTCCATCCCCTCTCACTGCTGTCCGAGGCTGGTCCGACTGGTCCGACTGGCCGAGATCGTCCGACCCGAACATAAGAACCGCATAGGAATTCCGCACCGCGACGGCACAAGAGGGCTCCTGCCTGTTGTCGTCCGGTTGCGCGTAGTCGAGGTTGACTACGACACCGATAGCCCATCGCGGCAGTGCCGGCCCAACGCGATCAGCGTGAGGGTCACCGACAGCCGCAGCCCTGATCGACCGCGGGGCGGCGCTGTGACGCGTTCGTCACCCGCCTGACCGCATGCGGCAACAGCATGTCCTACTCAAGGATGCCCCGACGGCTTACGCGCCGTCGAGCAGTCGGGTGGCGGCGACGCTCCACGTGGCCGCCACCCGCGCCCGCTCAACCAGGTCGAGCGCGTTCGCGGCCACCGCGCTTATCTCGGCGACGAGCGGCTGCGGCGCCGCGAGGCCGACGCGCACGCGACCACCGACGGCCGTGACGGAGACGACCTCGGCCTCGAGCCGGTTGCGCTCCGACCCGGGGTGCGGCGCCCCGAGCGGCGCGAGCTCGATCTCCCACGGATAGACGCTCACCGACACCGGCCCCGCGCCCCGCTCGGCGCTGGCGATGACGGCGCCGCCCTCGAGCTCGATCAGCGTCGGCCCGTCGCCGTCGCGCCGTGCGACGCCGCTCAGCACGACCGCGCCGGCGAAGTCGGCGACGAACGCTGACGCGGGCGCGGCGGCGAGCTGCGCGGCGGTGCCCTCCTGGACGATCCGTCCCCCGTCGACGATCGCGACGCGATCGCCGAGCAGCGCCGCCTCCGCGAAGTCGTGCGTCACGAGCAGCACCGGCGCCCCCGCCGAGCGCAGCACCGCGAGCAGCTCGCGCGACGCCGACGCGCGCGAGCGCGCGTCGAGCGCCGACAGCGGCTCGTCGAGCAGCAACGCGAGCGGTTCGCGAGCGAGCGCGCGAGCAAGTGCGACGCGCTGGCGCTCCCCGCCCGACAGCGTCCGCGGCCGCGCGTCGGCGCGGTCGGCGAGACCGAAGCGGTCGAGCAACTCGAGCGCGCGGCGCCGGCGATCCTCACGAGGCTCGCCGGCCAGGCCATAGGCAACGTTCTGCCACGCCCGCAGGTGCGGAAACAACGCGTACTCCTGGAAGACGTACCCGCAGCGGCGCGCCTCCGGCGGGACGCAGACGCCGGCGGCGACGTCGAGCCACACCTCGTCGCCACAGTGCACGATCCCGCGTTCGGGACGGACAAGCCCCGCAGCGACGCGCAATACCGATGTCTTGCCAGCGCCAGACGGTCCGGCAAGCGCGAGGCATCTGCCCGCCGGCACCTCGATCGCGGCGTCGAGCTCGAACAAGCCCAACCGCGTGGCGACCTCAACGCGCAGCATTGAGCCACGCCGTGCCGGTCAGCAGCTTGATCGTCAGCAGCAGCGCGGCGGAGACCGCGACGAGCACTGCCGACAGCGCGAGCGCGCTCGTGAAGTTGTTCGCGAAGCGCTCGTAGATCGCCAGCGGCGCCGTTTGCGTGACCCCGCGAAACGACCCCGCGAACATCAGCGTCGCGCCGAACTCCCCCAGCGCCCGCCCCCACGCCAGCGCGACGCCCGAGACCAACCCGACGCTCGACGTCGGGATCGCGACGGCGAAGAACGTCCGCGCCTCGCTCGCGCCGAGCGTCCGCGACGCATCCAGCCATGTCGCGTCGACCGCCTCGAAGGCGGACTGCGCCTGGCGCAGGTAGAACGGCGCCGAGACGAAGATCAGCGCGACGATCACGCCGGCGGTGCTCAGCACGAGCTCGAGGCCGAGGTCCGTGACCCAGCCGCCGAGCAGCCCGTTCGGCCCGAGCGCCGCGAGCAGGCCGATGCCGGCGACCGCCGGGGGCAGGACGAGCGGCAGCTCGATGAGCGTGACGATCGTCGAGCGGCCGCGGAAGCGCCGCGTCGCCAGCAGGTACGCCGCCGGCGTACCGACGACGACGATCACGACGACCGCGGTCGCCGTGCACAGCAGGCTCAGCCGCAGCGCGTCGAGCACGCCCTCCTCGCCGAGGCTCGCGAGCAGCGTCGCGGGGCTCGAGTCGACGAAGATCGCGACGATCGGCAGCGTCAGGAACGTCAGGACCGTCGCGAGCGCCAGGAACAGCGCCGCACCGAACCAGCGGCGCGATCCGCTCATGGGTCGCCGCGGCTCACCCCGTTCGCGCCGGCGGCTGGAACCCGGCGCCATCGAGCGCGCGGCGGCCGTCGCCGGACAGCAGCCCGTAGACGAACGCCTTCGCCTCCGCGGGACGCTCTGTGCCCCGCACGACGGCGACGGAGTATTCGACCACCGGTTGAAGCCGGCTCGGCAGCGTGATCTCTTCGAGCCTGCCGTTCGTCGCGCGCACGTCGGTGCGGTAGACGAAGCCCGCGTCGACCGCGCCCTGGGTGAGCTTGCCGACGATGCCCGACACATCGGGCTCCTCGGTGCGCACGTTCGCGTAGATCGCTTCGCGCTGCGAGCGCAGCAGCTTCGCGAGGACCGTGCGCGTGTACGACCCGACCGGCACCGTCGGCGAGCCGATCGCGAGCCGCACGCCGCTGCGCCGGATGTCGGCGAGCGAGGTGATCTTGCGACTGTTCGCCGGCTTCGCGAGGACGAGCTCGTTGCTCGCGAACCGGATCGGCTTCTCCACGAGCTGCTCGACGTACAGCGCGTCCGGCAGCGTCGTGTTCGCCGCCGCGTACACGTCGGGACGGGCGCCGCTGCGGATCTGCGCCGCGAGCACATCCGAGCCTGCGAAGGAGAAGCTCGCTTCGGCCTCCTCGAACTTGCCGCCGTACTCGGTGAACGACGCCTGCAGCGACGCGGCCGCCGAGACGCGCAGCTCACCGCCGCCGCCGCAGCCCGAGGCCGCGAGGAACGCGGCGAGCAACATCGGCAGGATCCAGATCCGTCTCATTCGTCGGTACCTCGCGGTCATCGTTCGTGGCCTCTCGTCGTCATCTGATGCCGCTGTTGTCCGGAAACTGCGGGCAGGGTCGTTTCGGTCGTGCCTTCATGACTACTCGAGGATGTGAAGCGTCGGGCCGTTGGCGTCGATCGCGTAGACCCGGTTCGTGTTCGGGTTCACGGCGATGCCCCTGATGTTCGCCCCGGCGAGGACGCCCGACGCATCGAACGTTCCCGAGACGTCAAGGACGGCGAGACCCCCCGGCGACCCGAGGGTCGGATTGGGCTGGAAGAGCGCGAGGTAGAGCCGGTTCGTGTTCGGATTGACGACGGCGACGTCCGAGTCCACGCTGACGGCCGACGGGGGGCCGGGGAGCGGCGCGATGCCGAGATCCACGACGGCGGGATCGGCCATGACGTCGTAGGCGCGGACCGGGAACGCACCCGCGACGTCGAGCGCGACGTGCAGCCGGCGCGTGTTCGGGTTGTACGCGCCCACCGACGAGTTGGGAGTCGAGTCCGCCTCGCGGTACGAGGAGATGACGGCGCCCGTCGCGGCGTTGAGCACCCAGACCTTCGACCGAGCGTTCGCGGTGCCGCTCGGCGTCGCCACGGAGACCCGTCCGTGGAGGAACACGCGACCGACCGCAGCGTCGACCTTCGGCTGCCGCATGTTGCTTACGGGACCGAGCTCGCAGACCGCCGACGGCGCCGGGTTCTGCGTGCACCCCGGCTCGGTCGAGTTGAACGTCGCCTCGTCGATGGCTCCACCGGCGTCGATGATCTTGATGACACCCGGCCCCGACGTGCTACCCACCGCGTAGGCCCGCGAGCCGCCGGCGGCGAGGTGTGGCTGGGGTAGTCCGAGGTCGACGGTGCTCGCGCTGTCGCTGGCGCCGTCGATGACGTACGTCGTGCTGTTCGTCCTCGCGTAGACGTTGCCCGTCGAGGTCACGACCATCGGCGCGCTGACGTTGCCTGCTGTCGAAATCGTCTCCAGGACCAGTGGGTTCGCCGGGTCGGTCCCGTCGATGACGGCGATGTTGTTGGTGTACGACGCGTAGACCTTGTTGTTGTTGGGGTTGACCGTGATCCATTTCGCGTTCGCGTTGCCGGAACCCGTAGGCACGTTCGCGACGTGCTGGTTGGTGTTGCCGTCGAATATCGACACGTTCTCCGACTGGATGTTGCTGACGTAGACGGCGTTCGTGTCGGTATCGACCGCGACGTGCGCTGGGCCCAGGCCCGGGATATCCAAGCTGTCGACGACTGTCGTCTCATTGCCTGAAATGACGTACGACGAGTCGTCGCCCTCGCCGCATTCCTCGTCGGATCCGGTTGTCACTGTGTGGTATACGGTTCTCGGCAACCCATCGTCGGCCAGGAACTTCTCGTTCTTCAACTCGGGAATCTCCGCGTACTTCTTGTGGCGTGCGCAGTACGCCTCCAGGGCGGTTCGCAGGACGCGCTCATCGGCAGCGCGCGCAGACCGCTCACCTCGATCGTTGATGCCGCTCACCGCGAAGACCACGACCGCGGCCAGGATGCCGAGGATCGTGATCGTGACGAGCAGCTCGATGAGCGTGAAGCCCGACTCGCTGCGGCGGGCCTGCGCGCTGTTGCCGAACTGTCGCCACCGTCGCTGTGGATGCATCGTTGTCCTCGACTCCTTGAGATGTGTTGGCTGTGCTTTCAAGTGGCCGGCTTGGGAGGCCGCGGGACGGGCTTGCGGTCCTTCGGGCCCGGTAGATCCGGACACGCGATGCCGTCGTAGTCGTCGTCCAAGTCGTTGGGATCGCTCATCTGGTAGCGGAGCACCGCCTGCGCGTCGGCCTGGCTGGCGAAGTACGCGCAGTTGAACTCGCCGGCCTGGCTCTTGACGTGATCGAAGCGGTCAAAGCGCCGCCACCGCTCGGGACAGCGCGCGCTGCGCGGATCCGATTGCCGGCACTTCGAGCGCAGGACCTGCTCGACGGGCTCGAAGTCCCGCGGCTCGCGCAGGTGCGGGCACGCGATGCCGTCGCGGTTGTCGTCGAGCCGGTTGCGGTCGCCCGGATCGGCGCGCAGCACGGCCTGGGCGTCAGCCTGGGTGGCGAACGTGGAGCAGTCGTACAGGTCCCCGATGCGGACGTACCGCATCGGGTCGAACGTCTCGCTCTCCGGGCACAGCGCGCTTCGCGGCTGCGACTCCTTCGGCCCGCACCGCTCGTTGTTCGCCGGAAGCACGTCGTCATCGCCACCGCCTCGCAGGACGATCACGGCGGCGCCGAGCGCCACGAGCAGGACGCCCCCCAAGGCGAGCCACGCGATTGCCGACGGCCGCCGGCGAGGCGAGCGTGGCGGCGCACCATGCTCCGCGCCGGAATCGACGACGATCCGCTGCTTCATCCCCCTCCAAGCTCCTTCGTTCGACAACCAGGTGCGCCGAGCCAGGCCCCCGCGACGCAATGCACCTAGGCAGTACATAGATTTTGCCCGAGCGTGTCAAGTCTCAAGCGAGACGCCGCCTCCCTCCTAGAGTGGACGCGGTTCGGCGTGACGCTGGCCGGGCGGACGAGCTCCTTCGCTCGCCCGCCCCGAACCCAGCGCTACTACTTCTTCACTATCGCGAAGCCGGCTACGGCAGCGGCTCGTATCCGTAGTTCGCGAAGATCGTCTGCACCGTGGTACCCGTCACGCTGAACGGGCCGCCACCGAGGATGTCATCGACGACGTCCTCCTTGTCACCGTCAGGCGTCGAGCGCTCGATCCCGACGGCATACTGCTCGATCCGACCGTACCCCGTCGTATACGCCGACTCCGGCACCGGGATCACGACATTCGGATCATCGGTCGTCAACCCGTCGTCCGGGCCCGACGTCCACGTGATGTTCCGCAGATTCGACAATGCCGCAAGCCCGACCTGCACCGTGTTCGACGTCACAGCACCACGCACCTGGCTGATGCCCGCCTCCAACCGCACCTGACAAACGGCACCCGTCGGCAACGTGCCCTCGCACTGATTGGCCCCAGTGCCCGCCGGCCACGCGTTCTGATCGGCGTTACCCGACGAATCGTCGTACTCCCAATCCTCCGTGCTCGCGTTGATCAACGCCTGCCGAGCAGCAGCCCCGAACGGCGCCGACGACGGCAACGCGATCGCCATCTTGTTGCTGTCGCTCGCATCGAGCCACTCGACGAGGCCATCCATGTCGTCGGAGTCCAGCGTCACCGGCGCCGCCTTGCAGTTCGGCGACGTCGGAACGCCGTTGCCGCTCCCGTTCGGATCGGCACCGACCGGAGCACCAGGACTACCGGCGTCGTCACCTTCGGTCGCGTATGCCGCGTCGCAACTGTAGATCGCCAGCCGACCGACGGTAAACAGCGTCTTGGTGTCTTCGCGCCCAGGGCACGCCGTCACGTTCTCGCCGCCCTGTCCCTGGCCGGCTCCCGTCTCACACGTACCCCCGTCGACGTCCTCCAGAAGCACCTGATTGACGTTGCCCTGATCGGCTGAGAAGAACGCATCGATCTGCAACGGCCCGTACGGACACGTCGTCGCAGGCGTCGAACACGCCGCACCAGGCGCCGTATACGGCCCAGGCCCGAGCAACTGCTTACGCAGGTTCCCCGACGTGATGCCACGCAGCGTCGTCGTATCGGGGTTGCTGTCGGCACCGAGGGCGTTCCACCAACCGCCGACCTGCGGCGTCGCGTTCGACGTGAACGTCTCCGCACCGCTGCCGGCCGCGAGGATCGGTGCCGCCTCGCGCATCGTCTGGTACACGTTGTTGGCCGCCCCCATCTCGACGACCTCCTGCGCCTGACTGGCCTGCGCTCCCAGGCCGAGCATCGCCGCCGTCAGCGTGCCGGCGAGCACCGTGTTGCGTCGCCGCCACCACCGACCTCCGACCGCGCGCGCTGGGCGCGCGGCCACATGGCCGTCGAAACGTCTGTGCATGTCCTCCACCTTTCTCGTTGTTCTGTTGACGTAGTTCGTATGCATGCGAGACCGCTCCCCTAGGGGATGGAGCTCTCGATCTCGCAGTTGACAGCCGTGTCGGTGCCCGAGCCACCGGCGCAGACGTCCCAGCCAGCGGCGCCGTCGATCGTGTCGTCACCGTTTCCGCCCGAGATGACGTCGTCGCCCCAGCCACCGGAGATCACGTCGTCGCCGGCGCCGCCGGAGATGACGTCGTTGCCGGCCTGGCCGAACAGCCGGTCGTGCCCCGAGCCACCGTCGATGACATCGTCGCCGGCGCCGCCGCAGATGATGTCGTTGCCGCCCAGCCCGACGATGACGTCGTTGCCGCCCAGCCCGACGATGACGTCGTCGCCGCTGGTGCCGACGAGGACGTCGTTGCCTTCCGTGCCGACGATCGTCGCCGGATGGCCGTCGCAGCTCGGCACGAGGTTGTTGAGCAGCACCGAGACGTTGCTGGTCGTCTCGTTGCTCGTGACGAGGTCGGGCCTCCCGTCGCCGTTGAGATCGCCGACGGCGATTCCGCTCGGTCCTCGAGGCCCCGCGAGACCGAACACGCTTGCCAGACCGAAGCCGCCGGCTCCGTCGCCGGCGAGAACCGAGACGTTGTGCGACGTGCCGTTGGCGGTGATGAGATCGGGCTCGGTGTCGCCGTTCGGATCACCGACGACGATCGCGCTCGGCCCGTTCGCCCCGCTGCCGAGCCCGAATGCGCTTGGGCTGCCGAGACCGCCTGCGCCATCACCGAGCAGCACCGACGTGCTCCCGCTGAGGTTCGCCGTCGCGACATCGCGCTTGCCGTCGCCGTCGAGGTCCGCCACGGCAAGGGCGACCGGCAGCGAGCCGGTCGCGAAGTTGGCAGCGGAGCCGAGGCCGCCGGCACCGTCGCCGAGCAGCACCGACACGTCGTTCGTGAACAGGTTGGCGACCGTGACGTCGAGCTTGCCGTCGCCGTCGAGGTCGGCGATCGCGACGCTCTGCGGGAAGTCGCCGCCGCTGAGCCCGTGGCTCGCCGCCGTGCCGAGGCCGCCGAGACCGTCGCCGAGCAGCACCGAGACGTTGTCGGAGTTGCCGTTCGACGTGACGACGTCCGGATTGCCGTCGCCGTCGAGGTCGCCGATGGCGATGTCGTTCGGGAACTGGCCTCCCGCGAGGGAGAACGTCGTCGCGGTGCCAAGGTCGCCCGTGCCATCACCCAGCAGGACCGAGACGCTGTTGTGCGCGCCGTTCGACGTCACCACGTCGAGCTTGCCGTCGTTGTCGAGGTCGGCGATCGCCACGGCGATCGGTGAGGTGGCGCCGCCGAGCCCGAAGCTCGTCGCCGTGCCGAGGCCGCCAGCGCCATCGCCGAGCAGCACCGACACCGTGTTCGACGTGCGGTTGCTCGTAACGGTGTCGAGCTTGCCGTCGCCGTTGAGATCGCCGACCGCCACGGCCGTGGGGCGCGCACCTCCATTGAGCCCGAAGGTCGACGCCGCATCGAAGCTCGCCGGCGTAGCAGCGGCCGCGGCCGAGACCGCGGACCCGATCGCCGTGATCCCGATCACCGATGCGAGCGCGCATCGCGCTGCCGTGCGCCGCATGCCACCGGGCACCGTCGCCGGACGGCCTCGCGACCGCGATCGCTGCTGAACATCGAAGCTGAACATCCATCCCCCTGTCGTGTAACGACGGTTAGCAACTGACTTCGATCAACCTCGCCGGCAGGCGGGACCACGCGTCGTCCGCCCTCCCCGCCGCCGCCGAGAACGGTCGCCAGACTATGCGCTAGATCAGCAGCAAGTCAAGAAATGTCCATAGGTAATACATAGATGAAATCGGCGGGCCGCCCAACTACTACTGCGCTTCTGTCGGATACGGCTTCTGGATTGTCCGGTCGCCGTGCCCGGCGCCTTCGCTTATGAGTGATGCTGGATTGACGCCACCACGCGAACGGCGAGCCGGTCGCAGGCCCGGCCGGTCGCGCTATCGGGACCATCCGAGTTCGTGAGCTGCCGAGCGTCGGGTGCCGAGCCCGAACGAGCGGCGTCGTCAGCTGACGACCGGGCCGGAAGGCGAGGCGTCGGCGGCCCGCACCACGATCGAGCCCGCCATCTTGTCGTGCCAGGTCTGCTTCTCGCGGTCGAACAGCATCCACAGGTAGCCGAGCAGCAGGATCGAGGACACGTAGCGGCCGACGTAGCGGATGAACGCGCGGACGCGGCCGATCGGCGCGCCGGCTGCGTGGCTGACGACGCGGATGCCGAGCGCTCGCTTGCCGATCGTCTGCCCTCTCGCACCGCCTTCGAGGACGGTCAGGTACACGATCCCGCCGAGGATGCCCACGACGTAGTACAGCGCGGCGTCGATCGCGAACAACGGCAGCGACAGTCCGACGATGAGCGTGTGGTCGATGAGCGCCGCCACGAATCGCCTCCAGAACCCGGCGCGCCGCGCGGAGCCAGCGACCATCGCGGCGCGCTGCGGGGCCGGCTGCGCGGCGACTGCGCTGAACCCCGGCGGCGGCTTCGGGACCGGTCGGAAGCGATCGTGCGGACTGTTGGCGGTCATCGATCCGAGCGCTTCAGCCGCGGGCCGGCGGCGCTGCGGCAGCGCCTCCGTCGAGCGCCGGCTCCGCCGCTGCCGGAGCAACGACCTCGTCGGGGTAGAGGCTGTGCTCGAGCGCCTCCCCGTAGCCGATGACGCCGACCACGACGAGCTCGCTGAGCGACATCTCGAGCGTCTGCATCCCCTCGCGCTGGCCGGTCGCGACGATGTTGCGGATCTGGCGCGTCTTGCCCTCGCGCACGAGGTTGCGCACGGCCTGCGTGGCGTTGAGGACGTCGAACGCCGCGACCCGCCCACCGTCGACGCGGGGGATCAGGAGCTGGTGCAGCACGCCGGCGAGCGTGTGCGCGAGCTGCAGCCGGATCTGCGGCTGGCGTTCGGCCGGGAAGACGTCGACGATCCGGTCGAACGTCTGCGCCGTGTCGTTCGTGTGCAGCGTCGCGAACACGAGATGGCCGGTCTCGGCGATCGTCAGCGCCGCCTGGATGCTCTCCGGGTCGCGCATCTCGCCGATCAGCAGGACGTCGGGATCCTCGCGCAGGACGGCGCGCAGGCCGTCGGCGAACGAGTTGGTGTCGGGCCCCACTTCGCGCTGGTTCACCGCGCCGCGCTTGTGGAAATGGAAGTACTCGATCGGATCCTCGATCGTGACGATGTGCCGCGCCTGGTGGGTGTTGATGTGGTCGAGCATCGAGGCGAGCGTCGTCGACTTGCCGCTGCCGGTCGGGCCGGTCACGAGCACGAGCCCGCGCGGCAGGTCGGTCCAGCCCTGAACGGTGGCGGGCAGGTTGAGCTGGTCCATCGTCGGGATCTGCAGCGTGAGCATGCGCAGCGCGAGCGCCGCCGTGCCCTTCTGCATGAACGCGTTTCCGCGCAGCCGAGCCTGATCTCTCCAGCTGAACGCGAAGTCGGCCTGCTTGTTGCGCTCGAACACCGCCGTCAGCTCGGGGCCGAGCAGCTCGCGGATGACACTCGACGTCACCGCGGACGTCAGCGTCTGGCGGCCCTCCATCGGGTGGATCTCGCCATCGATGCGCAGTAGCGGCGGCGCGCCCGCGGTGATGATGAGATCGGTCCCGCCGTGATCCCAGAGCGCGGTGAGGCAGGCATCGAGCAGCGCCGGCACCGGCGCGCTCGTCAGCAGGCTTCCGCCAGCGTCGTTCTGGGCCGAGTGCAGCGTGTGCTCGGCTCCGTCGGTCTGCATGCGGTTGACGTGCTCGGTCATGGCGTCGGGCAGGGGTCTTGGATGGTTCTCCACGCGGTGATGCGGGCGATCCGCGCGCCATCGCCGTCCCCGATCGTCGAGAACGTGACGATCGCCTCGAGCGTCCGCGACGGCCGGATCGGACATGCGCCCGACGTGGCGACGAGCCGCAGCGTCGCGTCCGCGTCCGCGTCGCATTCCACCGTGACCGCGTGTCCGTCGACGACCAGCGGAGGCGCGACGGTCGCCGGGCAGGCGAACGGCTCGCGCACCCGCACCTCCTCGATCGCACCCTGCAGGCCGCTCTCGAGCGCGCCGACGAGGCGGTCGCCTTCGGCGTGGACGTTGGCTGCCTTCTGCGAGGTGAAGCCAAGGCTCGCGAGCGCGAGCGCACCGACCGCGACGAGGGTGAGGAAGGCGAGCGCGATGATCAAGGATGCGCCACTCTCGCTCGACGCGGGCGCGATGCGCGCGCGGAGCAGCGTGCGGGCGCGCATCACGTCGACCTCCGTGTCACGAGCAGGCCGTACGGCTTGGAGCCCACCGCGCCGGACGCCGGAACCCGCACGGCGATCGAGCCGGGCACCCACTCGACGGGCGTGCCAGCGAGGTGGGCCGCGCCGGACGACCGGCTGACCTGGAGATCCAGCGTGCCGAACCCGCCCGTCACCCGCAGGGACTCGTCACCGATCGACACCCGGTAGCTCGGGCCGGACGACGGCAGGCCCGTCGCATCCGCAAGCGAGACCAGAGTCCCCGCCGCGGCGAGCGGCGTTCGCAGCATCCGCGGCCGCCAGACGACCGCGGCGCCGGCCGGGTGCTCGGCGGGCGGTGTCCCGCGCGTCACCGTCAGCTCGTTGTCCTCCACGGAATCGACCGTCATCGGCTCGTCCTCGACGAAGATCCGGTACGGCGGCGGGCTCGCCGGCAGTCCGCTGACGTCATCGACCGCCAGGACGGTCTCCGTCTCGTCGATCTGCTCCAACAGCAGCGCCACCGCGGGCGAGGCGAAGCGATCCGCGCTCGCCCCGCATTGCGTATGGGTCAGCGGAGCGCCGAGCGGATGCGCGACGCCGGCCGGGCGCTCCTCGACGGTGACCTCGTTCGTCGCAGCATCGACGGCGGTCACCGTCATCGCCTCGCCGCCGACGTCGATCCGGTACGTCGGCTCGGGCGCGGGCAGGCTCGACGCGTCGGACACCGTCAGCGTCGTGTCCGTCTCGCCGAGTGCCCCGAGGACGACCGGACCGAGCGAGATCGGCGTGCCCGCCGGGTGCGCCGCGGGCGCCGACGAGCGCTCGACGTCCAGGGTGCCGCCGCCGGAGCCCGCGGCGACCTCCATCTGCTCGCCGCCGACGAAGATCGTGTAGGGCTCGTCCGCGGCGGGCAGCCCACCGGGGTTCGCGATCGTCAGCGTCGTCTCGGATTCGTCGCTCGCCGCCGCGAGCAGCGGACCCCAGGTCACGGGCGTGCCGCCCGCGTGGCCGACCTCGGGGGTCGTCCGGGTCACCGTCAGCTCGTCGGTGCCGAAGCCGGCGGTGACCTCCATCGGCTCATCGCCGACGAACAGCGTGTAGGGGCCGGACTCCGGCAGCCGGATCGATCCGGCGACCTCGACGATCGTCGCGTCCGCGGCGATCGCTTCGGCGAGCACCGTGCGGCCGCCGGGCGGGCGCGGACGATCGTCGCACGCGATCACCGGGTCGTCGGCGAGGCCGGGCCAGCTGGCCACGACGATGCCGGGCGACTCCGTCGGCGTCGCGGCACCGTCGCCGTCGAGCGAGCACGCGAGCCGGCGCAGCTCGCTGCGCGCGGACGTGCCCTCGCCGGGGTCCGCGGGGACGCGCACGACGAAGTACGCCGCGACGACCCGCGTTCCGTCCTGCGACACGTCGCCGAGCGTCCACAGCACGCGGGTCGCCGAGGCGAGCTCGGGCGCCGTCGAGCTGCACGGCGGGCCACCGGTCGTGCCGAGCGTGTCGGCCTGCTTGACGTCCGTCTGGAGATGCGAGCTCAGCACGCGCGAATCGGCGACCCCGATCAGCGTCGTCGCGGTCGCCGCCGTCGTCTTCAGGCCGACGATGACGGCCTGGCTGAGCACGCCGATGACGATTGCCAGAAGCGTGACCGCGATCAGCAGCTCGGGGAGGGTGAAGCCGGCCTCGCGCGTGCGACTCATGGCTCGGTCACCGTGACCGGGACGCACGCGGTCTTCGCCTCCGCGTTGTTCGCGTTCGCGAGGTAGGTCGCCTGCCAATGAAACGATCCGGGCGTCGCGAACAGCTCGGCCTGATAGTCGTCGTCGATCGCCGCGGGCTCGGTGCTCGGCACGATCGTCGGCGCCGGCTCTGGATCCGTCGCCGAGCAGTCGTCGTCCTCTGCTCCGTAGAGCGCGAACTCGATCGGCTGCGGTGCGTCGGGATTCGGACTCACGCTGTCCGCGAGGTTCGCGACGGCGACGCCCCCCACCGCGATCGTCGCGGGCGGCGGATCCTCGCCCGCGACGGGCGCGACCGCCGTCAGCGTCGGCTCGGCCTGCGCGACGTCGAAGCTCTGCCCGGCGGCGCCGCAGGCGACCGTCGCCCCCTCGTGGGCCTCATCGCCGCGGTACGACACGCTCCAGCGATAGGTCCCCGGCGTCTCCGGCGTGAACGTGAACGTGCCGGAGTCGATCCTGCCGGGATCGACGATGTCGACGGTCGGCGGCGGACCGGTCAGGCTGACCGCATCGCCCGCGCAGGCGCCCGTCTGCTCGTCGTAGGCGCCGGGGCCGTAGAGCGCGAACGTCACCGCGCCGCCCGGGGACGCGCCCGTGACCGGCGTGGCGAGGGACGCGGTGCTGCAGATCCAGAGCGGCCTGCCGGCCGGCGGGTCGGGCGGCGGGGGATCCGGCGCGGGCCCGGGATCTGCGCACGCGTCCGCGTCGCTCGCAAGCGGCGCGTGCGCGGTCGCCGTGAGCGTCGGGATGATGAGCGGGCCGCGCTTGGCGACGGTCGCCGTCGCCTCGTAGGGCTGCGTGCCGTCGCCGAGCGGAATGCCCGGCCCGGTGACGCCGAGCGTGAGAAGCTGTGCCTGGTACGTGGTCCCCGCGACGACGCCGTCGCCGTCCGGATCCGGCGAGGAGCAGACCGAGACGGCGTCGCCCTCGGCGTGGTCGACCGCGGTCGGTTCGGGGTCGCCCGTCTCCGGGTCGGCGTCGACCGTCAGCGTCCCCGCTGCGGCGTCGACGACCGTCACCCGCAGCGACTCCGGCTCCTGCGGGCCCTCCACGGGACCGACGCGGACGTCGAACGGCGCGGCCGGCAGCCCGGCGACGTCGTCGACCTCGATCGTGCCCGCGCCGGCACCGGCGTCGGCGCTCAGCACAGCACCCGCCAGATAGCCGGCCCCGTCCCACGACGCAACGCGCGTCACCCGCACGCCGAAGCCCTCGGGCGCCGGCGGCCTGCCAGGAAGCGCGTTGTACTCGCCCGGGGTCGCGCAGGGGATGAAGTCGGCATCTCGCGTCCATTCGCCGAGCGTCGTGAGGACCGCCTGGCCCTGCGCGTCGGCCCGCTGTCGCGTCGCGTTCGCAACCGCCGCAGCGAGTGCGGCGACGATCGCGACGATCGTGATCGACATGATCGACACCGCGATGATGAGCTCGATCAGCGTCTCGCCCGACTCGTCGGCGCGCTGCGACGGCCCCGCGGCGTGCCCGACCACGTGCAGGTCCTGCGAAGTGAACGGGGCAGGGCTCACTTCAGGTTCGTCCCCTGGAAGACGCCGTAGATCGCCGACACGATCGCCACCGCGACGAAGCCGACGAGCAGGCCGACGAAGACGACGGCCGCAGGCTCGAGCAGGTCGGTGAGCCGCTTGAGCCGGTGCTCGACCTCCTTGCCGTAGAAGCTCGAGATCTCCGACAGGCGCTCCTCGAGCGTGCCGGTCTCCTCCCCGACGCGCATCATCTGCACGGCGGCCACGGGGAACATGCCGGTTGCGGCAAGCGGCCCGGAGAGCCCTTGGCCCTCGATCATCTCGCGGCGCGCCAGGCGCAGCTTCTCGGCGAACGCCCGGTTGCTCGCACCGGTCGCGGCGAGGTCGAGCGCCACGGGCAGCGGCACGCCGGCCTGGACCATCGAGCTCAGCACGCGGCAGAAGCGCTCGACGACGGCGAAGCGGATCACCTTCCCCGACAGCGGCATGCGAAGGATCGCGCGGTCGCGCAGCAGGCGGCCCTTTCCCCGCACCGTCCCGAACACGAGCGTGAGCCCGACCAGCACGAGGCCCACCAGCACGAACAGCCCGAAGCCGGCGACGAACTCGCTGACGGCGACGAGAATCCTGGTCGGGAGCGGCAGCTCTGCGCCGAAGTCCTTGAAGAACGTCACGAAGCGCGGCAGTACGAAGGTCACGAGGACGACCACCGCGACCAGCGACATCCCGACGACGACCGATGGATAGGTCAGCGCGCTCTTGAACTTCCGGCGTGCTTCGATGTCGCGCTCGATGTAGACGGCGATCTGGCCGAGGACGGCTGCGATCTGCCCCGTCTCCTCGGCGGCGGTCACCATGCTGACGAAGAAGTTCGGCAGCGACCCACCGTGCACCGCGACCGCGGTGGCGAGGTTGTCGCCCTGGCGCAGGGCAGCGGAGATCTCTCGGATCACCTGCTTGAGCTTCTTGTCGGGCGTGTCGACCTCGATGATCGCCAGGGCGTCGAGGATCGGGATGCCGGCCGTCAGGAACACCGACAGGTACCGGCAGAAGTTCATGAGGTGGACCGGCTTGACCTTCTTCGGCGTCAGCTCGATCTGCAGGATGCCGCGGCCGCGCTCGGCCAGCGTCGGCTCAACCGCCGTAGACACTGCGCACGACCTCTGCGTTCGTCGTCACACCGGCCTGGACGAGCCCGAGTGCCTCCTGCAACAGCGAGCGGGTGCCGTCGCGCTGCGCGGCGGCGCGCAGCTCCTCGACCGACGCGCCTTCGACGATGAGCCGCTTGATCGACTCTGTCATGCGGACGAGCTCGAAGACGCCGACGCGATCGCGATAGCCCGTCTGCGAGCAGAAGTTGCAGCCCTCGCCCTCCCACACGCGTCCCAGCGGCGGGGCGCCGGGGGCTGCGTGCTCGCGGTAGAACGCCACCTCGTCGACCTTCGGCTCGATCTCGACCCGGCACTCGTCGCAGACGCGGCGGATGAGTCGCTGGCTCGCCATCCCGGTCACCGTCGAGGTCACGAGGAACGGCTCGATGCCCATGTCGACGAGGCGTTGCAGGGCGGCGCAGGCATCGGTCGCGTGCAGCGACGAGAGCACGAGGTGGCCGGTGAGCGCCGACTCGATCGCGATTCGCGCGGTGTCGGCGTCGCGGATCTCACCGACGAGGATCACGTCGGGATCCTGGCGCAGGATCGCGCGCAGGCCGGTGGCGAACGTCAACCCGGCCTGCTCGTTGATCGGGATCTGCGTCAGCGACGGGAAGACGTACTCGACGGGATCCTCGATCGTCGTGACGTTGCGCTCGGTCTGGTTGACCTCGGCGAGCGTCGCGTACAGCGTCGTCGTCTTGCCGCTACCGGTCGGCCCGGCGCAGACGACCATCCCGAACGGCGCGCGGACGAGCTGCGTGAACGCGGCGTGCGTCTCGGGGCGCATGCCGAGGTCGTCGAGCCGGTAGAGGACGCGTGTGCGATCGAGCAGCCGCAGGACCGCCTTCTCGCCCCACACCGTGGGGCAGGTGTTGACGCGGACGTCGATCTCGCGGTCGTCGACGGTCATCGCGATCTGGCCATCCTGCGAGCGGCGCCGGTCGGCGATGTTCATCGCCGCCATGATCTTCAGGCGGCTGACGAGCGCGGACGCCATCGAGGCCGGCAGCGCGAGCACGTCGTGCAGCGCGCCGTCGATCCTGAAGCGAACCCGGACGCGGTCGTTCTGCGGCTCGATGTGCACGTCGGAGGCACGGTCGCGCAGGCCCTGCGTGATGACCTGGGTCACGAGCCGCACGATCGGTGCGTCGTCACCCTCGTCCGCGGTGATGGCCGCAGCCGAGCTGCGTAGCGCGTCGACCGCCTCGAACGCATCGACGAGGCGGTCGACGTCGGTCAGCGAGCGGTAGGACGTCTGGATCGCGCGCAGGATCTCCGACGCCGGCGCGACGAGCAGACGCACCTCGCGGCCGGCAGCTGACTCGACGGCGTCGATGCCAGGCTCGTCGAGCGGGTCGGCGACGGCGATCTCGAGCGCCTCGCCGGCCAGGCGCAGCGGCAGCACGACGCTCGAGCGGGCGACGCCCTCCGGGATCGTCTGGAGCGCGGGCTGCTCGGGCTGCTCCGCCCGGAGATCGACGAGCGGCAGGCCGAAGATGTCGCCGAGCTCGACGGCGAGGTCGCGATCGTCGAGCGCGCCGAGCTCGACGAGCAGGTTGCCGATCCGCTTGCCGGACGCCTCCTGCTGCAGCAGGACCTCGCCGAGCTGCGTCTGCGTGATCAGGCCTCGCCGGACGAGCCGCTCGCCGAAGAGCTCCGGCCGCGGATCCTCCTCGGACGTCGCAGGCTCCGGCGGCACGGGCGTGCCCGCGACCGTCGGGAGCGCTTGCGCCGCCGCTCCGTCATCGGGCTCGGGTTGCGCTGTCAGCTCCGTCGTCGGAGATTCAGACATGCCGGCACCCTCCGAGCCACACACACGATGGCCTCAGCACCACGCGAGCGTAGCACGCCTGTGCATTACCTATGTGTTGATCGAGTGCGGACCGCGACAGGCCGTCCACCACGATCGCTCGTGATGGACGACGAGGTCGCGGGAGCGGCTCGAGCCGCTCCCGCTGCACCTCGTCGCCAGTGCTGGCGACCTGCGGAGCTGCCAGGCCCGTCAGTGGTTAGGGCACGGGGCACGGGCCGCCGGGCGGCACCGGGGTCTCCACGCGGGTGATGTTGTAAGTGGTGGCACCACCGGTCGTGTCGTGATAGACGGACGCCTTCGCCAGGAAATTCTCAGCCACCAGAGCGTCCTCATTCGCGTACGAGCCCTCCTGCGCGAAATGCGCTTCCTGCGCGATGCGCAGCGTCGATACGTCCGACTCACACGCGGAGTCATGGCCGCGATCGTTGATGCCGCCGACCGAGAACACGACGATCGCGGCGAGGATGCCGAGGATCGTGATGACGACGAGGAGCTCGATGAGCGTGAAGCCGTCCTGGCCCCCGCCTACCTTCAAACGCTTGATTCGGTCCTTCATTTGGCCCATCCCCCTTTGACGCTGGTTGCCGCGAAAGCTGTGCTGGTCCGGCCCTGCCGTCCCGCCTCGCAGGTGATCCGTCTGCGAGCGAAGACATGCGCGTTCCGCCGATGCGGTTTCGCGCACACCGCTTCGCGGTGCGCCGACGACCAGCTAACCTATGCAAAGCCTAGGACTCATGTCAAGTGGCGGCCGGAGAGACCACGGCGAAGGGCATCGAGGACGATGCCTCAGCGCCGCCAGCCGGCGATCCGCACGTGGATGTGATCGTCGTGGTGGGGGATCGCCCGCACGACCTGCGGCGGTCCGACGAGGCCGACGTTCAACCCGACGAACGCGTACTGCGCGCCCGCCGCGACGAAGCGGTCGACGAGATCCTGCGCGAGGACGCGATCGACCTGCGCGACCCGGGTCGGCGGCAACAGCGCGCGGTCCCGGCGCGGGTAGAAGACGTCGACGTCGAGGCCGTTCTGGTGCGACACGTGGCCGAGGCCGCCGTGATCGCTGCCGAACGGGCCGCCGTGCGGGCGGCTGAGGTCGCCGATCACGACGGGCGGCGCGCCGGGGTTGGCGAGCCGGTAGTCGCGCAGGACGTAGAGCAGGAACGCCAGCAGCCGGTCGGTGCCCCAGCGCCGCTCGGCACGGCTCGGCGTCGTGCCGAGGCCCGGGTCGTAGGTCACCCAGTCCGGTCCGCTGCCGGGCAGCAGCAGCCCGTTCAGGAGCCGGCCGTCGTTCGTGGCGCCGGCGGCGATCGAGCCGACGTCCGGCACCGACATCGGGGGCGGCAGGGACGAGCGAGGAGCGCTCACGACGGAGGCACGCACGATCGTCTCGTCGCGCGCGGGCGCCTGCTCGTCGCGCGTAGGCGTCTGCTCGTCCTGCGCGGGCGCCTGCTCCTCGCGCGCGGGCGCCTGCTTGGTGATGAGCGCTGCGGGCGTCAGGCGCAGCACGCGGACCTGCTCGATCGGCGCTTCGCTGCCGCCCGCGCACCCGCCCAGCGCGACGCACGCGACCACGAGCGCGGCGGTCGGCGCCGCCGACCGGTGCCTGACGGGCTTCAAGGGCGCGGGCCGGTGCTCGAATCCTGGTCCGCCGAGCCCTCGCCGGCGGGAGGGGCGCGCAGGGCCAGCCCGCGCGGGCGCAGGCCGGCGCCCAGCCAGTACGCGGCGATGCGCTTGTTCGAGCGCGTCGAGACGATCGAGATCGTGCTCGCGCCGCCGTCCGCGACGTACAGGCGCGAGCCGTCCTCGGAGTAGACCGGCGTGCCCACGCCCTTGCCGGTGCGCACGCGGGTCTGCAGGCGCTGGCGGCGCAGGTCGGCGATCGCGACGGACGAGCCGCCGCGGTTGGCGGCGACCGCGGCGCGGCGGCCGTCGGGCGCGATCGCCAGGCCGGTCCCGACGCCGCGCCCGAGGCGGATCCGGGAGCGCTCGCTGGCGCTGATGCGATCGAGGCCGCGGAGGATCCCGTTCGTCGTGCTGACCCAGACGAGCCGGCCGGAAGGGGCGAAGCTGACGCCGCCGATCGCGCCAACGGTCTTGCGGCGCAGCAGCCGCTCGCCGACGAGGTCGACGAACGCGATTCGGCGACCAAGCGCGACGGCCGCGCGCCGCCCGTCGGGCGAGATGTCGAGCGCGCCCGGCTGCGCGCCGTTGAGCGAGATGCTGCCGGTGCGCGCGAGCGTCGCGACGTCGACGTCGACGATGTCGATCGCGCCGCGCCGCGAGGCGAGCAGGCGCTTGCCGTCGGGCGACACCGTCAGCCCGGTGATCGTCCTTTTCAGATCGAGCTGGCCGCTGACATTCCCCTGCCGCGTCGCGAGGTCGACGGCGATCACCCGCGTTCCCGCGGCGACGAAGCCGCCCGATCCGTCCGGGGTGCTCGCTACGGCACGAGGCGTCGCGTCGAGCGCGACGCGCGGCGGGGCTCCCAACGACGGCAGGCCCGGCAGCAGCAGCTGAGATCGGCCGGTCGGGATGACGAGTGCGCGAGCGAAGCCGACCGGCTCCTGAGGCTTCGCCGGCTCGGTGTCCGGGTTCGGGGCGTCGCCCGGCGTCGTCGCGTCCCCCGGGGTCGTCGTGCCCGGGCTGCTCGCATCCGGATCCCTCGTCTCCGGCCTGCTTGGGTCCGACGGCGGGTTCGCGGCGGGGGGCGGCGGGGACGACGACGGTGGCGGCGGCGGGGAGGACGATGGTGGCGGCGGGGGCGACGACGACGGTGGAGGCGGCGGGGACGACGACGGCGGGGGCGACGGCCGGGACGGAGACGACGGCGGCCGGGACGGGGACGGCCGGTTCGTCCCGGGACGGGAGGGCCGCGGCGGATTGATCGCGTCCGTCACCGGGTCCGGTGAGGGTCTCGCGCCCGAAGCGCCCGATCCGGCCGCCGGCCCGTTGGGACCGCCTGCCGCTCCCGGCGCCGGGACGGTGCCCGGAGCGCCTGCCGCGCCGCGACCCGCTCGGCCACGAGCTCCGGCCGTGCCCGGCGCCGCTCTACCCGGCGCACCGCCAGCACGCTGACCCGTCCTCCCGGGAGCACCGCCCACACCCGGACCCGCCCGGCCCGAAGCACCGTCCGCGCCAGGAGCACCCGGCGCGCCCGCTCCGGCTCCCGGCCCGCCCCGGGAGGGCCGGTCGAGCGCCTCCGGTCCCAGAGCGGTCTCCCCAGGCGCGGTCGAGGAATCGTCGTCTCGCAGCAGGACGAACGCACCGGCGGCGACCGCGATCGCGAGGAAGCCGGCAGCCGACCAGGCGATCACCCGCGGCGTGAACCTCGAGCCGCCGGCACGCTCTGCCGGCTCGCTCTCACCGTCTTGCGGCGTGCTCTGCGCCCGAGCGGCGTCAGCGGACTGCGCCGGATGGAAGAAGACGTCGGTGACTCCTTCGCGCAGACGCGACAGACGCGTCGACGCCTTCGCGCTCAGCCGCGAGAAGCGGCTGCCCTCCGGCGACGCGGGCGGTGGCGAAGGCGGGCTCGCGGGCGCGAGCAGGTTCGGACGTGATGGCGGGCTCGCAGGCGGTGGGGGGCTCGCCGGCGGTCGCACACCGGTGGACGCCGGGACCTCAGGCGGCGCGGTCGGCCCCGGCGAAGGCGGTCCGGCTGAGTCCGGAGAGGCAGACGATGCCCCGGGGCCTCGCCAGAGGGTCGGACGTGGCCCTGGACCACCGGGTGCGGGACTTGCGGGACCGGGGTGCCCGGCATCGGGAGGACCGGCGGGACCGCCCGGTGCCGGGTTTGCGGGACCAGGATGACCGGCACCGGGAGCACCGGGGTCGAGACCACCGGCATCGGGACCACCGGCATCGGGGCGACCAGATCCCGGCACGCCCGCACCGAACTCGCCGGGACGGAGATCTCCGGGGGCGGAGCCGTCCGATGACCGTTGCGGACGCGGGCCACCGGCCGGTCTCGCAGGACGCCGCTCGGGCGCCTCGCCGCCCTCGGGCTCATCGGAGCGGGCGGTGTCCGGATCGTCCGCGCTCATCTCCGCGCCATGAGCGAGCCGAGGATGTAGTCCATGTCGCTCTCAAGCCCCGCAATGCGGGCTGTCGTCTGCTCGGTGACGTCCATGTGCGCGTCGTCTCCCCCGATCGTGCTTGTGCTCTGCATCCGCTAGGAGCCCCATTCCTAGCTATTGCATAGGGATATCAGACTACATGTCCGCGAGACCAGCCGCCGGCGATCGCCGGCGCCAAGCACGAATCGCGCTCGAACCTCCGCGTGAGCGTGTTGCCTGACCGCGACCATGCATCGGCGAGCTACCGCAACCCGAAGCCTTCGCCGCTCGTCAGGCGTCCGATGTCGGCGTGCAACCCGACGGCGAAGAGAAACCCCACGAACAGGATGCCGACCAGGCCGCTGCCCTGCATGACGCGCAGCGAGGTCGGCCGCCCGCGAAGCTTCTCGGCGAGCGCCCAGAAGACGTGTCCGCCGTCCAGCGGCAGGATCGGAAACAGGTTGACGATCGCCAGCGAGAGCGAGATCACGGCGAGCAGCCGGATCGCCTGGATGGTGTCGAACTCGAAGGACCGGCGCACGACGTCGTAGGACCCGACGACGCCGGATACGTCGCGGCGAGCCTGGCTGTCGTGGAACAGCCGCACGATCCCATCGACGGTCGTGGTCGTGATCGTCCACATCGTCGTCCCGCTGCGCGCGGCGGCCGAGCCGATGCCGACGGAGATCGAGTCCGTGGCGAACCGCAGGCCGACCGCAGACCGACCCAGCTGCCCGTCATGGCGCGGAGTCACCTCGATGCTGCCCTGACGGCCCTCGCGCAGGAACGTCATCCGCACCGGTGCCTGCGCCGCGCATCCGGCAACCTGCCGGCCGGCACACCGGTGCGCGGCCACCGTCCGCTGCACGCGCTCGACGCTCCGCTCGGCCTCCTCGGGGCTCAGACCCGCGGCGAAGGCTGGCTGCCCGGCGACCGACAGCAGCTGGTCGCCCGCGCGCAGCGCACCCGCCGCCGGCGCCCCGGTCGTCACCTCCCCCACCACAGGCACCGTGGCCCGCACGCCGTCCACCGCGAACAGCACCCACAGGATCGCGAACGCGAGCACGAGATTGACCGCCGGGCCGGCGACGATCACGCAGACTCGCTTCCACGCCTTCTGGCGGTAGTAGGCGCGATGCTCGACGTCCGGCGCGATCTTCTCGTGCCGGCTCATCCCGGTGATTCGGACGTACCCGCCGGCCGGAATGCATCCGAGGCCGTACTCGGTCTCGCCGCGGCGTACCTTGAGGATCAGCGGCGGGAAGAACAGCGCGAAGCGCTCGACGCGCATGCCGACCGCCTTCGCGACGACGAAGTGCCCCGCCTCGTGCAGGATCACCAGCGCCGCGAACCCTCCGAAGGCGAGTAGCCAGCTCACGCGCCGATCTCCATGGTCAGCCCCGGAACCCGTCCAGGTAGCCCTGCACGAGCCCCGGCCCGACGAGCAGCGCGACGACGGCGCCGGCGGCGAGGAACGGGCCGAAGGGGATCGCCGTCTTGCGCCCCTCGGCGATGCCCTGGCGGGCCATGATCGCCGCGCCGACACCGATGCCCAGCAGGAGCGCGGCGAGGACGGCGACGGCCACCTCCCGCCCGAGGAACAGCCCCAGCAGCCCGACGAGCTTGACGTCGCCCAGGCCGATGCCCGCCGGGTAGGCGAGCGCGATCGCCAGGAAGGTCCCGCCGGCGGCCGCGCCCGCGATCAGGCGCTCGACCTGGCCGCCGGGATCGAGCACGGTCCCGGCCATGACGGCGAGTACGGCGGCCGGCGCGGTCAGCCGGTTGGGCAGGATGCGGTGGTCGAGATCGATCAGCGCCAGCGGAATGAGGAACGCGACGAGGATCAGCCCGAGGACGGTCGCCGCCACGTCTCCGTGCAGCACGAGGACGACGGCGGCGAACAGCGCGGCGGTCAGGACCTCGACGATCGCCTGGCGCGCCGCGATCGGAGCGCCGCAGTCGCGAGAGCGCCCGCGCAGCAGCAGCCATGACAGCACCGGCACGCTGTCGCGCAGGCGCACGCGGCGCCCGCACGACAGACAGCGCGGCAGCGAGGCCAGCAGCGATTCGCGCCGCGGGAGGCGGTCCGCCACGACGTTCAGCAGCGAGCCGGCGACGAGGCCGCCGGCCGCGGCGAACGTGACGACCAACGCTGGCGTCACGAGCGCGACACCGATGGCCTCGCGCTCAACCCGCTACGCCTGGCGCGCGTCGATCCGCGCGGCGCCGACCGGATCGATCGAGCGTGCGCGCTCGATCTCGTCGCCGTCCTGCCCCAGCGCCCTGATGACGACCTCGAGCATGACCCGGGTCGGCTGCCTGACGGGACGGTCCGCGCCCGCGAACCGGCGCCATTCGGCCCACAGCTGCCCGTCGAAGACGTAGTCGATCGTGCCGCTCGTACCGAGCGGCATCGACACGGCGCGCTCATCGGCCGGGTCATCCATCGGCGGTGGTCACTGCGAACGTCGTGCACCGTCCGTCCCGCCGAGCGCCGCCAGCTGCAGCGGCGTGCAGCGGGCGATGTCGTCGAACCCCGGATCGGCGTGCAGCAGGGCCGCGCCATGCCGGATCGCGACGGTCGCGATCACGCACTCGGGCAGACGGCGGATCTTGATCCCTGCCGCGTGGCAGCGCCGGTACAGGTCGGCGGCGCGCTCGTAGTCGCCGGGCCCCTCGACCGGCAGGTACGCGCATCCGGCGAGCAGCCGCCGCAGGCGGTGACGATGGGCGTCGTCGCGCGCGCCGGCGAGCACCTTCATCAGGACGAGGTCCGTGACGGCGAGCGGCTCGCGCGCGGCGATCAGCTCGCGCACCCGCAGATCGACCGGGCCGCCCGTCGCGCGCAGGTACTCGATCCACGCCGTCGCGTCGACCAGGATCACGGCTCGGGCACGCGGGCACGACGCGTCTCGTCGGGATCGACGCCCCATCCCGATCCCCGCATCGCCAGCGCCTCGTCGCGGCCCAGCGGATCGACATCCAGCCAGCGCGGCGGATCGGCCTCATCGAGCGTTCCACCGAGAGCGCCGGCATCCCGTACGTCAGCCACGACCGGATCGCCGTATCCGCCCGCGTCGTGCGGCTCCCAGCCGCATTGGCCGCAGACCGCTCCCGTGCCGACCGGACTGCCGCAGAGGGCGCAGCAGATCACGCCGCCGCCGGTGAGCTCGGGTCGTCGGCGCGACGGGCCGCGCTGGAGCGTGTCGAGATCATGGGCATCGGTGGGATCTAAACATATGCTTCGCATAGGTACTTGCCATCCAGGGAACGCTCCCCTCCGACGGCGAATCGGCTACCGTGCACCTAGGTATTGCAATGGTATGAATCGGCCGAGCGAGGGAGGAGCCGATGACCGAGTTCGAGAACCTGCGGGCGACCGACTGCCGCCCGGGTGTCCGGCGACTGCCTGCGCCGGCGCCGCGTCGAGCGTCCCTGGCGCTCGCCCTGCTCGCGAGCATCGCCGTCGTGCTGGCGTACGGCGGGCCCCGGGCGCTCGCCGCCGACCCGCCCGCCACCGGTGACGTGCTCATCGGTCACGCCGGGATGCTCAACGATCTCGTGCTGTCGGACCTCGCCCCGGCACTGGCGCCGCGCGGGATCGCCGTCCAGAGCGCGGGCGGCAACTCGCTGACGATCGCGCGCGGGATCAAGGACGGCTCGCTGCCGGCCGACCTGTTCGGCAGCGCCGACGCGAACGCCAACCAGCTGCTGATGGACGACGGGAAGGACAGCAAGGTGCGCTGGTTCGCGACCTTCGCGCGTGCGGAGATGGTGCTGGCGTACAGCCCGAGGAGCCGGCTCCTCGCGGAGTTCGAGAAGGCCGAGCGGGGCGAGCAGCCGTGGTACGCGCCGCTCGAGCTGCCCGGCGTCAGGGTCGCGCGTGCCGATCCCGACCACGACCCCTCGGGCTACTTCACGGTGCTCGTCGCGCAGCTGTCGGAGCGCTTCAGCGGCGAGGCGGGCCTCAAGCAGCGCATCCTCGGCGACGATCGCAACCCTGAGCAGATGTTCGGCCCGACGTCCGCCGCCGAGTTCCTCGACGGCGAGATCGACGCGCTCTTCATGTACCGCCACCTCGCCCGCGTCTTCGACGTGCCCTTCCTCTCGCTGCCGCCCGAGGTCAACCTCGCCGAGCCCGCATACGAGTCCGGCTACGCGAAGGAGTCGTTCACGAACGCCGCCGGTGAGACGTTCCGCGGCAGCGTGATCAGGCCGACGATGGCGCCCGTCGAAGGCGCGGGCAACGCGCCGGCGGCGCTCGAGGTGCTGAAGTACCTCCTCTCCCCCGAGGGCCGGGCGGTCGCCGAGGCCCGCGGGTTCCACCCCGGCCCGGTGCTCGTCGGCGGCGACCTCGCCGCCGTCCCGATCGAGCTGCGCCGGTACGTGGAGGGCTCCTACACGATCACGCCGCAGCCGTGCCCGCCGGGCCAGACGGGCACGCGCCCGAACTGCCAGGCGCCGCCGCCCGCGCCACCGCCGCCCCCGGCGCCACCGCTGCCCCCGGCGCCGCCGCTGCCGCCCCCCGTCCAGGCTCCGGTCGCCGGCAGCCACGCGACGCCGCTGCGGATCTTCCGGCTCACCGTCCGGCTGCGCAGCGGCTGCACAAACCGGGCGCGCGTCTCTGGCCGCGGGGTGACGGTCACGCTCGGCACGCGCCTGTCGGGCAAGCGCTGTCGCCTGACGATGCGCGTCGCCCCCGGGACGACCGGACGTCGCGATCTGCTGATCCCGCGCGCCGCGGGCACGGTCCGCATGCGGGGCGTCGTCCGCCTGTCGTGAGCGTGGCAGCCTCGCGCCGCTACGGCGCGCTGCGCAGCGACAGGCCACGCCGCGGAACCGGCGCGGACTGCATGATCGCGCTCGTCGTCTGCCCATAGGCGGCGAACGCGTCGATCACCGTCTCGAGGTGCTCGACGTCGCGGACGTAGGCCGTCATCACGTAGCAGTCCTCGCCGGTGACGCGATGGCACTCGATCACCTCCGGGGTGTCGCGGGCGAGTGCCGCGACCTCTGCGAGCTGGCGCGGGTTCGGACGGATCCGGATCACGACGCCGAGGCCGTAGCCGAGCCGTCGCGGATCGAGCTCGACGCGGTATCCGGTGATCACGCCCTCGCTCTCCAGGCGCTTGAGCCGCTCGGCGACGGCCGGCGACGAGAGGCCGACGCGCCGGCCCAGCTCCGCGATCGAGAGGCGCGCGTCGCGCTGCAGCTCGGCGAGCAGACGCAGGTTCGTCTCGTCGAGCAGCCCATCATCGGCGAAACGCACAGAAGTTCTCTGATTCATAGCCATGAGCCCGATACTAGCGGCGATCTGGGCTGTAGAAGCGCTTGAACGCCGGTCATCCTTCACGCGATGGCCGCCTCGCCCTCAGCGCCGGCGCCGCGCCGGCTCGCGCGCGCCGTCCACACCGCGCCGCCGCAGCTGTACTTCGCCACGAGCGCCGTGTTCCACTACCTCGGCCCGGCGTTCGCGGTGCTGCTCTTCGCCCGCGTCGACGTCCTCGGGGTGGCCTGGCTGCGGATCGCCTCGGCCGCGCTGATCTTCGCGGCCTGGCGCAGGCCATGGCGGACGTTCGCGGCCCAGGACCGTCACGGCAGGCGGCTGCTGATCGCCTGGGGCGCCGTGCTGGCCGTCATGAACGGGTGCTTCTACGTCGCGATCGACCGGCTCCCGCTCGGCACCGTCGCCGCGATCGAGTTCCTGCCGGTCATCGCGCTGGCCGCACTCGGCGCCCGCACCCCGCGCAACGCCGGCGCGCTCGCGCTCGCCGTGCCAGGCGTCTACCTGCTGACCGACGTGCAGCTCGGCATCGAGCCGCTCGGGCTCGTCCTGGCGTTCGTCAACGCGGCCCTCTTCGCGCTCTACATCGTGCTCGCCGACCGCGTCGCCAAGCGCGACGCGATGAGCGGCATCGACGGTCTCGCCGCGTCGATGCTCGTCGCCGCAGTCGTCATCACGCCGATCGGCGGCTGGCAGGCGATCGGCGTGTCAGCCGATCCCCTCGCGCTGCTGGCGGGCGTCGGCGTCGGCGTGTCCTCGTCGGTGATCCCCTACATCGCAGACCAGCTCGCGCTGGCGCGGCTCGATCGCGCGAGCTACGCGCTGATGGTGTCGCTGCTGCCGGCGACGGCGACGGTCGTCGGCATCGTCTTGCTGGCCCAGATCCCGATCGCCGTCGAGGTCGCCGGCATCATGCTCGTCGTCGCCGGCGTCGCGCTGCATCGAGCTCCACGGCCCGCCTCGACGCCCACTGATGCCGTGAGCTAACAGGTCGTTTGCGCGAATCATTTGACAGTTCTCCTAGACTCTCGTCCTAGAACTTCTAGGCAAGGAGAAAATCCGATGGCAGACCACGGGGATCACGGTGCGCTCCAGTCGCTGCTGATGAGCCGCTCGCTCAGCGACAGCGAGCTGATCGAGGCCAGCGCGACCGCAACCGACTACGCGATCCTTCCCGACGCGAACGTCGTGAAGATCGGCGGCCAGAGCCTGATCGATCGCGGCAGCAGCGCGATCCTGCCGGTCGTCGAGGAGCTCGTCGCGGCCCGGCGCGACCACCAGCTGCTGATCGGCACCGGCGCCGGCACGCGCGCGCGCCATCTCTATGCGCTGGCCTCGCAGTTCGGCCTGCCGACCGGCGTGATGACCGACATCGGCAGCGCCGTCGCGGGTCAGAACGCGCAGATCCTCGGCTACCTGATGGCGCGCCACGGCGTGCCGGTCGTCGGCGGCTCGGGCTTCGGCGCGATCCCCCTGTACCTCGCCGAGTGCGGCGCGGCGATCTTCCCCGGCATGCCGCCCTACGACATGTGGCAGCACTCGCCCGCCGAGGGCGTCATCCCGCCCTACCGCACCGACGCCGGCTGCTGGCTCGTCGCCGAGGTCTACGGCGCGAAGAACATGATCTACGTCAAGGACGAGGACGGCCTCTACACGGCCAACCCGAAGAGCGACCCGAACGCCAAGCTGATCGAGTCGATCACGATCGACGAGCTGATCGCGCTCGACCTGCCCGACCTCGTCGTCGAGCGCCCGCTGCTGGAGCTGATCCGCAACGCGCGCCACGCGACCTCGATCCAGGTCGTCAACGGCCTCAAGCCCGGCCTCTTGACCCGCGCGCTCGCCGGCGAGCACGTCGGCACCGTCATCTCGGCGGCATGACCGCCCTCCCCGCGACGACCTTCAGGAGAACCTCATGACCGACTACAAGCCCGACCTCTTCGCCGCCAAGGACGTCCCCTCGGCGCTGATGCGCCAGACGCTGCTCGACCGCGAGCTCGTGCGCCCCGTCACCGACCGTCCGATCATGCGGCTGCTGCCGTGGCTGAACGTCGTCTCGATCGGCGGCCGCTCGATCATGGACCGCGGCCGCGACGCCGTCCTGCCCGTCGTCGACGAGCTGCGGGCCGCGTTCGCCGACCATCGCCTGCTGATCGCGACCGGACCGGGCATCCGCGCGCGGCACGTCTACGGCGTCGCGCTCGACCTCGGCCTGCCGACCGGCGCGCTCGCCGCCCTCGCTGCGACCGAGGCCGAGCAGAACGGGCACATCGTCGCCGCGCTGCTCGCCGAGGACGGCGTCTCCTACCTGCCGCACACAAGCGTCGGCCACCAGCTCGCCGTGCACCTCTCCGCGACCCCGGCCGCCGTCTCCAACGGGTACCCGCCCTACGAGCTCTTCGAGCACCCGCCGCCCGTCGGCAAGATCCCGCCGCACCAGGCCGACACCGGGCCGTTCCTGATCGCCGACGCCTACGGCGCCGCGCGGACGGTCTTCGTCAAGGACGTCGACGGCGTCTACACGCGCGATCCGGCGACCGCCGCCGACGGCGAGGCCGAGCTCATCCCGCGCATCAGCGCGGCCGAGCTGATCGAGCGCGACCTGCCGACGCTGCCGATCGACCGGCTCGTGCTCGAGCTGATGGGCAACGCCAAGCACGTCAAGGAGATCCAGATCGTCAACGGCCTGACGCCCGGCAACATCACGAAGGCGCTGGCCGGCGAGCACGTCGGGACGATCATTTACACCGACTGACCGCGGCGACACGCAGCTGGCGTCCCTCGCCCACCGCCTCCACCACGTCGCGGGCCGGGCGGGCGCGGCGGAGCTGACGCGCCTGCTCGCCCAGCGCGTGTTCCTGCTCGAGGAGGAGCTCGCGGCGCTCGACGCCGCCGAGCCGCGCGACGCGTGGCTGCTCATCCGCCCCGCGGCGGACTGCGCCGATCCGACGTGGCCGGAGCGCCTCGTCTCGATGTACCGCGACTGGGCGCACCTGCGCGGAATGACGATCACCGACGAGTCGCCCTCAGGCGACGCGCACCTGCTGGACGTGAGCGGCTTCGCGGCCTTTCGCCTGCTGCGTCGCGAGACGGGCCTGCACGTCTGGGAGGCGCCCCGCGACGACCGCGGCGGCGCCCGTCCGGGCACCGTCCGCAACGCGGCGCTGGTCGTCTGCACGCCGCAGACCGAACGCCCGCCCGACAACGGCACGGCCGCGCCGCGCGTGATCACGCGCCGCTATCGCGACCAGCCGTCGCCGCTCGTCCGCGACGTCGCACGGGGCTGGCGCACCGGAAGGCTCGCAACGGTGCTTGCCGGGAACTTCGACCTCATCGCCTGAGGAACGACATCGTGCCCGCGACCGACGTCAACGGCGCTCCTGAGGACAACCGTCGACACACCCACGACGGTGGACTCCTCGAGCACCGGTACGCGTCGTCGTCGACCGTCGAGCTTCGAACGTCGTCTACGCCAGCGCGATCCGAGCGCCAACGCCGACTGCCGCGAGCGCGAGCGCGAGAACACACACGGTGAACACGACGCATCGCCCCCACCAGATCGCGCGATCACGACGACCTGACAGCCCATCGAACGCCCGCGACGGCACCGCACGACCGCCACGCCCATCACCACCGCCCCGCGCACTCACTCAGACCACCCTTCCTCACATCCGGCAGATCCCTCGATCCATATAACCTAGGTATTGCATAGGTTATATGCAAGTGTCCCACCCAACGTGGACGGGCCAACGCCGCATCACCGCGACGCCCGGCAGCTGTCACGCGCCCAGCCGGCGCCTCGCCGATGCCGCAGCGGCGCGCGGCCACGCCGCCGGTCACCGCCCGTCGGGAACCTCAGCGCGGCGGACCGAAGCCCGCACGCCGCAGGACCGCCTGGGCCGCGGGCGCTGTGAGACCCTCGACCCAGGCCTTCGCGGCGTCGGGCCGCGCCGCCGCAGCGACGGTGCAGGCGACGCACGTCACCTCGACCGCCGCAGCCGCCGGTAGCGCGATCGCGCGCAGCCCGTCCGGGCGGGCCGCGACGTCGGTCGCGTAGAGGACGGCCGCGTCGGCCTCGCCGCCCAGCAGCAGCGCGGCGACATGGTCGACGGTCTGCTCCTGCGCGACGACGTTGTCGTAGACGCGCGCCGCGAACTCGCCGCCGTGCAACTCGTCGAGCCGGGCCAGCGCCGCCCGCGTGTAGTCGCCGAGCGGGATCCCCTCGACCTCGATGACGACGCGGGTGCCGGGCGCCGCAAGCACCGCGAAGTCACGCGCGGGGCTGGCGACAGGCACGGCCGCGACGAGCACGTTGGACGCGAACGGCCGCGGCGCGCTCACGAGCCCGGCCGCATGCAGCGCGGCCGGGTGCTCGGCACTGGCGGAGGCGAAGACGTCCGCCGGCTCGCCCGCCTCGATCCGCCGCGCCAGGTCCCGCGCGTTGGCGTACGCGAAGCGCAGCGTTCCCGGCGCCGCGGCGCCGAGCACGTCGAACGCGGGACGCAGCGAGCCCGCCGCGAGAACCCTCAGCCCGTCCTCGGCGGTCACCGCTGACGCATGCGGCGCTTCAGGACTCCGTCGCGGCGATCGCGTCGAGGATGTCGGCGCGCGCAATCGGGGTGACGTCCGCCGACGACAGCGGTGCCTGATCGCCCTCGCGCAGCCGGATCGCGCCATGCCCGACGGGCTCGTCCGCCGCGGCGTCGACCTCCTGCTCGACCGCGGGGTGGTCGTCGCTCGGCGACGGCGGCGCGCTGTCGCGCAGGCGGATCGGCCCATGGCTGATCGTCGCGCCGGACGCGGCGGCCGGCGTTCCGGGCGCAGGCGACTGAACGGGCTCCTCGTCGGCCCACTCGATCGCGCCGCCGTCGCTGCCGATCGCGGCGAGGACGTCGGCGATCGCGGCGATCGTCGCCTCGTTGCCGGTCGGGCCGGCGATCATCTGCTCCTGCTCAGACATGTTCCCTCCTATCGCCTATGCATTACATAGGTGGTTGGACAGGGAGCCTAACAGGCGACGGAGCGATCGGGCAGCCCGCTTCACCCCCGGCCTGCGTCCAAGTCGCAGCACGCCGGCGCCCGCCATTCGGGGGGAGGAGTGGACGGCGGGCGCCGGGTGCCATTCGCGAGCGCGCGATCACGGTTCCTCTCGGGACCTGCCCGCGCGGAGCAGCGTCGGGGGGCGCGGGCCGAGCCGAGCGTGGATCACGTCGTCGCGAGCCAGCATATCCTACGCAATGCGTAAGTACTTTGTCACCAGGCTGCGTCGTGTCCGAGCGCGCACCCATCCGCCCGGAGACCATTTCCGCCCACAGAAGCGGCCACTCGCCAGCAGCGATGTTTCCCGCGCGCGTGAGGGCCAGCGTCGTCGCGTCGAGCCGGCGCTACGTGCGCTCGACGACGACGATCGTCGACTTCACGACGGCCGTCGCGGTCTGCCCGGGCTTGAGCTCGAGCTCGTCCGCCGCCTCGCGCGACATCAGCGAGACGATCCGGAAGGGGCCACAGGCGAGGTCGATCTGCGCCATGACGCCGTCGCGCTGCACGTCGATGACGACGCCCGCCATCCGGTTGCGCGCGCTCGAGCGCGGATTCGTGCCGCGGTCGCGCAGCACCCGCGCCAGCTCCTCGGGAGCGAGCACGCGCCGGTTGCCGCGACGCTCGAACTCGATCCGGCCGTCGCGCTCCCAGCGGCGCAACGTATCGACGCTCACGCCGAGCGCCTGGGCGGCGATGCCGATGCGGATTCCTTCATCCATTGCTTAGAACCCTACATGCAGTCGCGGTCGTACATAGGTTACGGGGGCTCAGCGGCGCGCGCTGCGGCTCGCGGCCCTTCGCAGGCTCAGCCGTCGATCGTCAGCAGGCGCGCGTCCGCGGCCGAGAAGCAGGCGCGCGCCGGCTCGCCGCGACGCAGCCCGATCCGCTCCGCCTCCTCGCGCGTCGTCTCGGCGGTCAGCGAGCCGACCCGCACCCGCACGCGCCCGCCCTCCGGCGTCAGTCCGGAGACCGGTGCGACGATCGCGTTGACCGCGCCGTTCGGCGTGCCGCACGCCTCGACGCCGACCTCCCACGGGTAGATCGCGACGTTGACCGGTCCCGTCGCGCGCTCGTCGGAGCGCACGACGACCCCGTCCGCGAGCCGCACCTCGCTGCCGCCCCCGTCGAGCGGTCGTGCGACGCCCTCCAGCAGGTTGCCGCCGGTCAGGCTGACGACGAACGCGTCGGCCGGCCGGTCGACGAGCTCGGCGGCGGTGCCGATCTGGCGCATCGTCCCGTCGACGATCACGCCGATCCGATCGGCCAGCGCGGCCGCGTCGCGGAAGTCGTGCGTCACGAGCAGCGCCGGCAGCGCGAGCTCGGCGAGCAGGTCCTGCAGCTCGCCGCGCACGACGCCGCGCGTGTGCGCATCCAGCGCCGACAGCGGCTCGTCGAACAGCAGCACCGACGGATCGCGGGCCAGCGCGCGGGCCAGCGCGACGCGCTGGCGCTCGCCGCCGGACAGCGCCGTCGGCCGCTCGCCGGCGAGGTGCCCGATGCGAAATCGCGAGAGCAGGTCGTCGACGCGCTGCGCGCCGCCGCCGAAGGCGACGTTGGCGCGCACGTCCATGTGCGGAAACAGCGCGTACTCCTGGAACACGAGGCCGACCGAGCGCCGCTCCGGCGGCAGGTCGACGCCGTCCGCGCTGTCATACCAGGCCTGCTCGCCGAGCGCGATCCGTCCGCGATCGAGACGGCGCAGGCCCGCGATCGCGCGCAGCACCGTCGTCTTGCCGGCCCCCGACGGACCGACGAGCGCGAGCGTCTCGCACCCGATCGAGAGCGCGACGTCGAGCACGAACGAGCGCAGCGCGACGACGATGTCGAGCTCGAGGCGCTCCGCGCGATCCTTCACCCCGACGGCGCTTGCGATCATGCCGAGCGGGCGTCGCCGAGGGCGGTCGGCGGCGCCGGCGCCGCGCGCCCGTCCCGCCAGGCGACGATCAGCTTGTAGGAGAGCAGCACGCCGGCGCTCAGCACGACGAGCAGGATGCCGATCGACAGCGCGATGTCGAAGCTCAGGTCGAGCTGCTCGTAGACGGCGAGCGTGAGCGTCTGCGTCTGGCCCTGGATGTTGCCGGCGAAGACGATCGTCGCGCCGAACTCTCCCACGCCGCGCGCGAACGCCAGCACCCAGCCGGCGATCAGGCCGGGGACCGCGAGCGGCAGAGAGATGCGCCAGAACGTGCGCGCCGGGCTGGCGCCGAGCGTGCGCGCGGCGTCGGTCAGCGCCGGATCGACGGCCTCGAACGTCGAGATCGCCTGGCGCACGAAGAACGGCGACGCGACGAACGTCACGGCGAGCACGACCGCCCACTCGCTGAACGGCAGCACGATGCCGGCGCGGTTGAGGTCGTCGCCGAGCAGGCCGCCGACGCCGAACGCGGCCAGCAGCCCGATGCCGGCGACGGCCGGCGGCAGCACGAGCGGCAGCTCGACGAGCGTCACGACGAGCGAGCGCCCGCGGAAGCGGCGCGTCGCGAGCACGTACGCCGTCGGCGTGCCGAGCCCGATGATCAGGAGGTTCGCGACGAGGTTCGTGCGCGCCGTGACGCGCAGCGTGTCCTGCACGGCGGGATCTCCGAGCAGCCGCGGGACGTCGAGCAGCGGCGCCTCGGAGAAGAGCGCCACGATCGGCAGCGCGAGGAAGGTGAGCGTGACGCCGACGCACAGCGCGAGGAGGGCGGACAGTCCCGCCCTCCCCGCGCGCGCGGCCGGCGTCGGTTGCGCGATCGATGCCAACCGGGTCGAGCGCTAGCGCCGCGGCACCCCGAAGCCGGCGGCGCGCAGCGTCCGGCGGCCGCTGTCGGAGCGCACGCGGTTGATGAACGCCTGCGCGCCCGCAGCGTCGACGCCGGACCGCACGACCCGGCACATCTGGTAGCGCACGGGCGGCTGGGCGTAGGTCGGCAGCCTGATCGCCCGGACGCGATCGCTGGCGATCCGTCCGTCGGTGACGTAGGCGAAGCCGGCGTCGGCCGAGCCGAGCGCGACCTTCGAGACGACGTTGGCGACGTTGGACTCGTTGCTCACCGTGTTCGTCGTCAGCACGCGCGACAGTCCGAGCCGCCGCAGCAGCTGGCGCGTGTAGTCGCCGATCGGCACGCCGCGGTTGCCGATCGACAGCCGCAGCCCGCCGCGACGCAGCGTGTAGACCGAGCGGATCCCGGCTGCGTTGGTGCGCGGCACGAGCAGCACGACCTTGTTCGTCGCGAACGTCACCGGCCGCGTGCAGCGACCGGCACGGAAGAGCGCCTGCGGCTCCTTGACGCTGGCGGCCAGGAAGACGTCCGCCGGCGCGCCGCGCCTGATCTGCGTCTCGAGCACGTTCGAGCCGGCGAAGTTGTACGTCGGGCTGCGGTCGATCTGCGGCAGGACCTCGCGCAGCGAGGCCGCGGCATACGCATTCAGGGCGCTCGCCGAGGCCGGCACGGCGAGACAGAGCGCGATCGCCGTTGCGATCGCGACGGGGACTCTGCGGAGCTGGTTGCTGCTGGGCATCACTCGTCGTCCTGGAAGTCGGGAGTGGACAGGAACCCCTCGAGCGCCTCGCCGGCGGCCTCGAGGTCGATCGGCGTCTGCAGGCCCGCGGGAGACGCCTTGCCGGCCGCGACGCGCAGCCAGGTGACCGCCTGCGCGTCGTAGGCGAGCAGGCGGCCGAGCAGCAGGCGCGTGGCCGGGTCGGCGGCGTAGCCGACGCCGTTGAGGTACACGCGGACGAGCAGCGTCTCGAGCCGCTCGGCGAGCGCGAGCGCTCGGGCGCGCGTCGTGACCGCCCCGTCGGGCAGGACCGTCACGAAGTCGTCGGCACCGGGGGCCTCCTCGCCCAGCGCCCGGTCGAGACGCTGGATGTGCGCGCGCTTGGCCGAGGCCACGCGGCTCAGATGGCGGCGCTCGCGCGCCGACAGCCCGGCTCCGCGCTGGCGCAGCGCGGCGCGGTAGACGTCGCGACTCGCGCGCTCGGCGACGGCGGCGAAGGACAGGAAGGCGATGTCGTCCTCCTGCGGCGCCGGCGCCGGCAGCTGTGCGCGCGCGGCTGCGGGCCCCAGCAGGCCCGCTGCCGTCACGCCGACCACTCCACCGGCCCCCAAGCGAAGAAACTCCCCACGATCTAGCTCGATCACCTGCGTCGTCCTCTCTCTGATCAGCCCAGTCTAGGCAACACCTAAGTTTCAGAGCATAGTCGTTAGGATCGCGGCATGCAGGATTCCTGGGCGCTGGCGCTCCTTCTGGTCGCGCTCGCCGTGCTCGCCGGGTGCGGCAACGACGACGGCCCGGACGCGACGACGTCGGCCCCGGTCCGGACGGCCACGCAGCCGGCGCTTGCCACCCGCCCCGCCGGGACGGGCGAGATCGTCGTGCGCGGCGAGAGCTCGCCGGCGATCCACGGGCCGTTCACGTTCGAGGGGCGCTACCTCGTGCGCTTCGAGCAGTACGCGCCCGAGGACGCCGCGCTCGACTTCACGTCGCAGGTCCCGTTCGAGGCGACGCTGACGCGCCGCGAGGGCGATCCGCGCGGCGCCGTGGCGCTCGTCGAGCCGGCCGCCGCGCGCAGCGGGCGTCGCGAGCTGACGATCGACGGGCGCTTCCACGTCGACGTGAGCTTCGGTGACTTTCCCTACGTGCTGCGCTTCACGCCCCGCGACTGAGCGGCTCGGGCGCTAGTCCTCGTAGGGCGTGAAGTCCTTCTTGCGGGCGCCGCAGACGGGACAGAACCATGTGTCGGGAATGTCCGCGAACGCCGTTCCGGGCGGGATGCCGCCGTCGGGATCACCCTCGTCGGGGTCGTAGATGAAGCCGCAGGACTCGCAGATCCAACGGGTGGTGGCGGTCTCGGTGGTCATGGGCTGCAGGGTAGGCGATAGCTTCGGGGCGTGGAGCGACCGACGACCGGCGAGCGACTGCGGCGCGAGGGAGCACCGACGCCACCGCGCCAGTCGGCCTCGCTGATCGTCGTGCGCGACGCCGCCGGCGGGCTCGAGCTGCTGCTCGTCCGGCGCAATCCGGCGCAGCGCTTCATGGGCGGCTTCTGGGTGTTCCCCGGCGGGGCGGTGGACGGCGCCGAGTCACACCGTGCCGCGGCCGTGCGCGAGCTCGCCGAGGAGGCCGGCCTGGAGGGCATCGCGCCTGCGACGCTGATCGAGTACAGCCGCTGGATCACGCCGGAGCTGATCGAGATCCGCTTCGACACGAGGTTCTTCCTCGCGCGCGCACCGGACGGCGAGCGGGCGCGCGTCGACGGCGAGGAGTGCATCGATCTGCGCTGGACGACGCCGCGCGCGGCACTCGCCGCCTACGAGGACGACGAGCTCGCGCTCGTCTTCCCGACGCTGCGCCACCTCGAGGAGCTCGCCGCGTTCGCGACGGTCGACGAGCTCCTCGCACATGCTCGAGGGCGCGAGATCCGCGCGATCATGCCGCGCGTCGTGCTGGACGGCCCACGGCCGCGAATCGTGCTGCCGGGCGAGCCCGGCTACGCGTAGCCGCCCAGACCGAAGGCGTGGCGCGTTCACCCCGCCGGACGGGGTCAGGCTGCCACGCCGGGGCGCGACCGCTACTCCGCCACGCGCAGCCGGCCGAACATCCCGCGCCGCTCGTGGTCGGCGAGCGGGCAGTACCACTTGTACGTGCCGGCCGGCAGGCGGACGGCGAGCGTCGCGCGCTCGCCGAGGCGCAGCGGCGGCGTTCGCTCCTGCCCCGACGGCCCGTCGACCGCCAGCGCGTGGCGCACGAGGCCGTCGTTCGTCGCCTCGAAGGCGATCAGCCCCGCGCGCTCGACGCGCGGCGCGACCTCGCCGATGTCGAGCGCGTAGTCGACGAGCGACACGGCGACGGTCGCGACCGCGCGAGGGTCGGTGGCCGGCACCGTGCCAACGGCCTGCGGCGCCGTGCGGGTCGCATCGCCGCGCTGCTCCCCGCAGCCGACGAGCGCGGCGAGCGCGACGGCGGCGGCGATCAGCGCAAGCTCGGGCCTCATGCCGGCCAGCGTACGTCAGTCGCGCGCGCCCGGATCCGGGGGGCTCCGGCAGTCGTCGCGCGCGCGCCCGCGGCAGCGTCACGACCATGTGCTGCCATGCGGCTCGCGACGCTCGGCGACGCCTTCAGCGCGACATGGCCCGGCCGCGGTGAGAAGCGCACCGCGTTCTCGACGAGGTTCATCACGACCTGGTGGACCCGCTCGAACGATCGCGCGCCACGCTCGTGATCGGGCGGCTGCCGACCGGGACGCCGATGCCGATCGTGGCCGACATCAGGGCGGGTGCGCACAACTTCTCGCCTACGGGATGGTTACAGTGCAGCGAGGATCACATGGAGGCCGGAGCGCTCAGAGCACCCGCCGCACTCAACCGGATCTCGGTCACGGCGCCCCTGCTGCGGCTGCGATCCGACGAGCAGCTCGTGGCGCTCTTTCGCGCCGGCAACGACGTGGCGTTCGGCGTCATCCACGATCGCTACCGCCAGCGCCTCTTCGTCTATGCCCGGCAGATGCTCGGCGGCGCGCGCCAGGACGCCGAGGACGCGCTGCAGGACGTCTTCCTACGCGCCTACTCCTCGCTGCGCGACAACGACCGCCCGGTCTCCCTGCGCGCCTGGCTGTACCGCGTCGCGCACAACCGCTGCATCGACCACCTGCGCAAGCCGGTCCCGCCGGCGATCGACCTGTTCGAGACGTCGCGCCGGCCACTGCGCGACCCGACGCTCGAGGCCGAGCGCCGAGACGACCTGCGTCGCCTGATCGAGGACGTCCGCCGCCTGCCCGAGCAGCAGCGCTCGGCACTGCTGATGCGCGAGATGGACGGGCTGACCTACGCCGAGCTCGCCGACGCGCTCGGCGTCTCGCTGCAGGCCGTCAAGTCCTTGCTCGTGCGCGCCCGCATCGGCCTCGTCGAGGCAGCCGAGGCACGCGACACCGCCTGCGTGGAGATCCGCGGCGACCTTGCCGACGCGTTCGATCGCGGCGTGCGCGCGAGCGGACGGGCACGCCGTCACATGCGTGACTGCTCGGGCTGCGCCGAGTACCGCGGCCAGCTGCGCGCCGTGCGCGACGGCCTCGGCGCGCTGTCACCCGGACCGGGGCTGCTCGTGGCGGCGCTGAAGCTCGTCGGCATCGGCGGCGCGGCGGGCGGCGGCGCCGCAAGCGGTGGCGCCGCGGCCGGCGGCGGCGCGGTCGTCGTGGCAGGCGGCGGAGCCTCCGCGAAGGTCACGGCGGTCGTCTGCTGCGCTGCGCTCGCAGCCGGCGGAGCCGCCGAGGTCCGCCACCAGATCCTGCCGTCTCATGGCGGCGGCGCCACTGCGGCCGGGGCCGGCGCAACGAAGGCTGCTGTGAATGCCGCGCCGGGTGTCGCGGCGGCTGCGAGCCCGATCCACGACGTTCGCACCGGTCGTCCGGCGCCGGCGGCTTCCACGCCGGCCTCCTCGTCGCGCGCGGACGCCGCGAAGGCCCGGATCGGCGCCTCCGGGACGGGCTTGTCCGGCGCGCTGATCACCCACGGCACGGCGTCGCCGACGCGCGGCGCCCAGGACGCGCCGCTGGCGACCGCCCGGCCGGACGCCGTCGACGAGGTCACCGGCGGCGTGACGGCACCCGACGAGGCCGAGGGGTTCGGCCACGGCGTCGACGGACTGACGCCGCGCGAGGAGCTGCCCCACGGCCCCTCGACGGCGCCCGGCGGGCCACCCGAGGGCGGAGGCGCGG
>JAUYGN010000005.1 GCA_030690545.1 Solirubrobacteraceae bacterium | reverse complement strand
GGACGGCGCGACGCGTCGCGGCCGGCCGCGACGCGCGTCGCGTGGATCGTTCGCGCGATGCGGACGTCGCCGGGCGCTTCGGCGGCGGGTCGGCCTTGACGAGCGACGAGGTCGCGCTGAAGCCGAGGACCGGCTCGATCGGCTCGGAGCGATCCAGCGCCCCGCTCGCGCCGATGCTGAGGACCGCGCCCGCGGCGACGAGCACCAGCACGCCGGGAACTCTGCGGCTGGAGCGCGGCCGCGCCCCGGTCAGGCCGGGGCGCGAGCGGCGCCCGCTCGTGCTCGCAGCGCACCCCGGCGGCGTGCTCGGCGCATCCGGCACCGGCTGCTCGAGCGCGTGCGGCTCGTGCGCGGCGCGCCTGAGGAGGTCGTCGTCGAAGGGGGAGCGGCGCTGCTCGTAGACGCTCATGCGAGGGAAGGCGTGGTCCCCTCAGACCCCCCTCACTATTTCTTCGAGGCCGGTCAGCGGACGCTGACGCGCACTGGGCGGCTGTTGCCGGCAGCGAACGGATAGATCTCGCTGACGACGCGGGCACGGAAGGCGTACGTGCGACCCCTTGCCGCGGTGCTGAAGCGGTAGCGCCACGAGAACGCGCCGCGGCGCTTGGTCCGGACCGAGCCGATCGTGCGCCAGTTGCGTCCGTCGCGGGCCTGGATCTCGATCCGGACCCCCTCGCGCGGCAGCAGGCGCAGGCGGCCGCCGAGCGTGATCTGGCGCCCGGCGCGCGTGGACCGCGGGGTCGCCGAGGCCGACACGAGCGCGCGGACATGCGTGTTGAGGATGCTCCTCGACGCGGGACGCCGATCGCCGACGTAGGCGTCGTAGGCGAACGTCAGGCGCCGTGACGGACCGCGTGCGAGGCGGTACGTGAACGCGCCGTTGGCGGCGGTCCGGACGGTGGCGACCTGCCGGTCGCGCGCCCCGGCGCGGCGCGGTCGCGCGAGCACCGCGACGGTCGCACGGGCAATCGCCTTGCCCTGCTCGTTGACGAGGCGACCGCGGATCAGCGGTCGTGCCGTGTAGGCCAGTCGCCGCGAGCGCTGCGTCGTGGCAGCGAAGCGCGCCGTGAGCTTCGCCAGCCGCGATGCGGGCGTACCGTTCGGAGCGCCCTGGACGCCGCTGTTGACGACGTTGATCTGCGGGCCCGCGACGTTCGCCCGGTTGCCCGCGGCGTCCGTCACGCGCAACGTCACCGAGCGGACGCCGTCTGCGACCTTCGTCGTGTCGACCGCGATGTCGCCGCCGCGGCTCGGCGGGCAGGCCGCGAGGCCGGTGTACGTGCAGTCGCCGGCGCCCTGCGCGGCAAGCGGCAGCGCGAGGTTGCGCGAGAAGTCCTGCACGCCGGCAACCGTGTCGTCGAGCAGCACCTCGACGCGCTCGACGCCCGACTGCCCGTCGGCCGCCGTGTACGACAGCACTGCGGCGCCCGCCTTCGCGCCGGCGCTCGACAGGGTTCCGCCGGCGATCGCTCCGACCGGCGGAGCGGACTCCACGAGGTCGGCCTCCGTGCCGTAGATGACGAGGTTCGGCCTGTAGAGCAGCCTGCACGGCTCACCGGCGCCGCCGTTGGCGCAGGTCAGGCCGAGCCGGTGAAGCGGTGCGGCCGGATCGTTCGTCGGGCTCGCGTATCCGCCCGCGCGGGTGTCGCCGACGCTGTTGCCCGCCATCGGGCCGAGGTTGTCCGGATAGCCGACCTGGAAGCGCAGGTCACCGGGCGGATACGCGAGGCTGCGCGTATCGGCGACGACCCAGCTCTTGACCCGCACGATCGCGATCTGCGCGTTGAGCGCCGTCGCCGGAAGCTCCCAGCCGACCTTTGCGAACGATTCCAGCGGGTAGTTGCCCGGGTGGCCGTTGAAGCTGATGGTCATCGCGCCGCCCGGCGCCGCGCCACAGGTGCTGACCGCCTGCGTGCTGGGATTGCCCTCCGAGTAGGGACGCCATGGACCCGCGGTCGGGCTGGCGATGTTCACGCCGGGCGGCTCGCACGAGTACATCTTGTAGGCGCCGGCGTGCGCGACGGCGGGGAGCAGCGCCGTCGCGCAGAGCCCGAACAGGGCCGCGACGATCGTGAGACGAACGGATGGCGGCACGGTCATGGCGTGAACTCCTGGCTGAAGGTGCTGGACGGAGGCGGTGGCGGCGGAGGCGGCGGTGCGGGGCTCGAGGCGGAGGACGCACCGCCGGTCGGGGTGCCGAAGTCCTCGAGACTCAGCGAGCCGGTGACCTGCGAGCCCGCCGCGCGCGGCTTCGCGGCGGGCTTGCTGCCGGCCGCCGGCGACGCAGGGCGCGTCGCACGCGAGCCCGAGCGGTCGGTCCCTGCCGGCACGACGACCGGCTGGCGCGCCGCGTTGCGCGACGGCCCCGGAACCGTCTCGGTGGTCGACCGCTCGGGCTTGTCGCGAGCGTTCTTGACGACCGGAACCGCGATCGCGCCGACGCAGGTCGCCGTCACGGCGCCGCCGCAGATCGCGGCCAGCGTCTTGGCGCCGGCGCCGGCCAGGATGCCGGTCGACGCCGCGCCGCCCGCGCCGCCCGCCGCGGCCACCGTTCCCGTCGCGCCGGCCGCCACCGCGTCGCCGTGGCTGCCCAGGCCCGGCAGGACATCCTGCATGCGCGTCCAGAGACGGTCGGCGAGCGCGGGCGCCGGCAGCGGCAGCGCGGCGATCAGCCGCAGGCTGCGCTTCTCGAACGCATGGCACTGCGCGCACGCCTCGACGTGCGCGGCGACCTCGGCCGACAGCGCCGGCGTCAGCGACACCTGGCGCGACCGCGAGATCAGCGCGCGCACCGGCTCGCAGTGCTCGCCGGCCGTCGTCTCGATGAAGATCGTGCGCAGCTTGCCGATCGCGCGGGTGTGCAGGCGCTCGTACTTCTTGGGGTGGATGTCCAGCAGGGCGGCAATCGTCTTGACGTCGAGGCCGTCGTAGTGGCGCAGACGCAGCAGGCGGCGCTCGTCGGGCGTCAGCCGGTCGAGCGCCAGTGCGACGCTCTGCGCGGCGGTGCCGTCGGTCAGCCGTTCGGCGAGCTCGTCGTCGAGCCCCGCGAGCACGTCACCGTCGTCGTCGGCCAGCGTCTCGGCATAGTCGTCGACGCTCACGCTCGCCTTGCGCCGCTGCGCTCCATAGCCGTCGATCGCGCGGATCTGATCGATCGCGTTGCGGTAGGCGCGCGTGCGCACCCACGCCTCGAGGCGATCGACGTCGAGCTCCCCGAGCTCGTCACGCGCCATGTGCGCCGTCGCAATCGCGTCGGCGACCGCGTCGCGCGTGTCGTCGGCGGTCAGTCGCCGGCGAAACTGCGCGTGCAGCGCGCGGGCAAGCTGCGCCTCGCGGCCCGCGATCTGCTCCAACGCGCTGGAAGCCGTGGCTGCCATCTGATGTTGTAGGCGGGGATCCGCCCGAGCTCCCTCATCTTCTCTCGAACTCCCGGTGCATCAGGCGGGCGGCGGCGCATGCTCGTGCCCACTCGGACCTGTACCGGCTGACCATCCCCGTGCCGGGAGTGTCACAGGACCGACGCCGAGCTTCAACCAGTGGGGCGCGCCCCGCTGCGGACGGTTCTTGACGATCCGCGAGTGTCGTGAGGCGGAAGCTCGTGTCACTAGCGACGGATGACCTCGCAGTCCCGGCTGACGCGGTCCTCCGGATCGGCGAAGACGACGTCCCTGCCGGGACCGCAGACGACGCGGTCGACCCCGCCGTGCACGACGTTGATGCGGTCGTTGCCGGGGCCGCCGTCGACGAAGTCGGGGTCGAGGTTGCCGAAGATCGTGTCGTTGCCCGCGCCGCCGAAGATGCGGTCGCGGCCGCGGTCGCCGGTGATGCGGTCGTTGCCGGGGCCGCCCCAGATCGTGTCGTCGCCCTGCCGGCCGGCGATCACGTCGTCGCCCGGCCCGCCGTGCAGGCGATCGTTGCCCTGGTCGCCGTCGACGTAGTCGTCGCCCTCCAGGCCGTAGATCCGGTCGTTGCCGCCGCGGCCGAAGATCGAGTCGTCGCCCGGCGTTCCGCGCAGCACGTCGGCGTGGCGGGTGCCGCGAATGGTCAGCGCCGTCGTCGTGTCGTTGTCGGGCTCCGCCGGGATCGGGATGACCGTCTCGCAGTCGTGCAGGGCGTCGCGCGTGGGGGCGTCCTCCTCGACGTAGACGATGTCGTGGCCATCGCCGCAGAAGACCGTGTCGGCGCTGTCGTCGGCCGCGCGGATGATGTCGTCGCCCGGCCCGCCGTCGAGCGTGTCGGCGCCGTTGCCGCCGATCAGCACGTCGTTGCCCTCGTGACCGAACAGGTTGTCGTTGCCCGAGCCGCCGTCGAGCGTGTCGTCGCCGTGGCCGCCGTAGAGGTGATCGTTGCCGGCATCGCCGAGGATCGTGTCGTCGCCGTTCTCGCCCTCCAGACGATCTCCGGCGCGGCCGCCGTCGATGAAGTCGTCGCCGTCGCCGCCGCGGATCCGCTCCGAGCCGGTCTCGCCGTAGAGCCGGTCGTCGCCGTCGCCGCCGAGGATCAGCTGGTCGGAGCCGCGGCCGCCCTTGATGAGATCGTTGCCGGGGCCGCCGTCGAGCAGCTTGTCGTCGCCGAAGCCCTTCTCGATGATGACGTCGTCGCCCTCGCCGCCGTAGATCGTGTCGTCGCCGTCGCCGCCGTCGAGCGTGTCGTTGCCGTCGTCGCCGTAGATCGTGTCGTTGCCGGTGCCGCCGTCGGCGCCGTCGTCGCCGGGCCCGCCGCGCAGCTCGTCGTCGCCGGTGCCGCCGGTCATGAAGTCGTTGCCGTCGCCGCCGAAGACCTTGTCGCTGCTGGGGCCGCCGGACAGCCGGTCGTTGCCGGGCCCGCCGTCGAGCACGTCGCGGCCGCGGCCGCCGCGCAGCGTGTCGTCGCCGCCGAGCCCCTCGATCTGGTCGTCGCTGCGCGTGCCGGTGATCGTGTCGGGGCCCTCGGTGCCGGTGATCAGTGCCAGGCCCGGCTGCACGACGAGGTCGCTCGGCGCCGCGCCGGGCAGCCCGGCGGACGCCAGCCGCGCACGCGAGAAGGGGCTGATCAGCGAGACGCTCGCGGCACCGCCGTCGGCGAACAGGATCCGGCTGGCGTCCGGGTACCAGGCCCCCTTGCCCGGGCCGCGGCCGGCGACGAGCCGCTGCACCGACGCGTCGCCCAGCTCGACGAGCGCGCCCGCTCGCCCGCCCATCGCCGCGCCGACGACGAGCTGCGTGCGACCGGGCGACAGCGTCAGCCCGCCGCCGGCGCCGGCGGGCAGCCCGATCGCCCGCTTGCGGACCTTGCGCTGGCCGGCGCCGATCACGCGCAGGCGACCACCGGCGGTCGCATAGACGACGCCCTTGTCGCTGACCGCGACGCCCGCCGCGCCCTTCAGCCCGACGCGGCGCAGCAGCCGGTTGGAGCCCAGCGCGACGACCGCGACGTGCCCGCTGCGCAGCGCGACCGCGGCGACCGTGCCGGGATGCGACACCGCGAGCGCGCCGCCGGTGCCGCGCAGCTCGATCGCCGAGCGCTGCGCGAGCGTCTGCGCGTCGAGCACGAGCAGCTGGGTTCCGCGGACCGCGTACAGCGTGTCGCCGCCGGGCGACAGCTCGAGGTCGGCGATCTCCGGACCGGGGCCGAGCGCGCTGCGGCCGGTCTCCAGGCGCCGGTTGACGTCGACGCCGACGACCTCGCGGCCGGCCGAGACGAAGCCGCGCGCCCCGTCGCGCCTGACCGCGACCGCGCGCGCCGGTCCGGGCAGCGCGAGGCGCGCGACGACGTCGTTGTCCGGGATGCCGAGGAACAGCAGCTCGGCCGTCCCGGGCGCGACGAGCGTCACGCGGGCCGCAGCGCCGGGCGCCGTCGCCAGGAGCCCGCCGGCCAGCGCGAGCAGCGTCGCGACCCCCAGCAGGAAGCCACGTCCGATCGTCGTCGCAGCCGCGCGGCCCATGGGGCACGACAGGATGACGCAAGCGCGCGCGAAGGTCACCGGTTGGCGTGCAGGCGCTCTGCGCCTGGCATGCTGACGGGCATCGAGAGCGCCACCGTCACCGCACTTGCGACGACGCCCGTCAAGGGCATGCGCGTCGTCGCGCGCAAGGCGATCGGGCTGTCGCCGCGCGGCGTCGCCGACAACCGCTGCTTCTACGTCGTCGACGCGCGCGACCGGATGGTCAACGGCAAGCAGCTCGGCGCGCTCAACGAGGTCGTGGCCAGCTACCGCGTCGACGCCCGCGAGCTCGAGCTGCGCTTCCCCGACGGCGAGCGGGTGGCGGGGGTCGTCGAGCTCGGCGAGCCGACGATGACGACGTTCTTCTCCGTCCCGACGCCGGCGCGCGAGCTGCTCGGCGCGTTCAGCGCGGCGCTGTCGCAGCACGCCGGGCAGCCGCTGCGGATCGTCGAGGGCATCGAGCGAAGCGCCGTCGACCGCGGCCGCGCGGGCGCCGTCAGCATCCTCTCGCGCGTGTCGCTGCGGGCGCTCGAGCGCGTCGCCGGCGGCCGTCCGATCGACGCGCGCCGCTTTCGCATGCTCGTCGAGATCGACGGTCTCGGCGAGCCGCACGAGGAGGACGCGTGGATCGGCGAGCAGCTGCAGATCGGCGACGCGGCCGTCCTGCTGCGCGGCCACGTCGGCCGCTGCCTGGTGACCAATCGCCACCCCGAGACCGGCGCCGCCGATCTCCCCACGCTCGACCTGCTGCGCTCCTACCGCGCGGGGCTCGACACGACCGAGCCGCTCGCGTTCGGCGTCTACGGCGAGGTGCTCGAGCCCGGCCGGGTCTGTCTCGGCGACCCGGTCACGCGTCGATGAACGCGCGCACGTCGGCGTTGAAGCGGGCCGGGTGCTCGAGCATCACCATGTGCCCGCTGTCGGCGTAGACGAGCTTGCGCGCGTCGGGGATCAGCCAGGCGAACTCGGCCGCGTCGCGGACCGGCACGAGACGGTCCTCCTGGCCCCAGACGATCAGCGTCGGGCAGGCGATCTCGCCGAGGCGGTCGCGGATCGGATAGGCCGTCATCGCGTCCAGCGCGTCGTCGAAGCCGGGCTTGCCGGCGCCGTGCGCCTGCTCGAGGATCAGCGGGCCCGACAGGCGCTCGGGATGCGCGACGATCAGCAGCAGCAGCCCGCGGCGCAGGTGCGGGCTGCGCACGACGAGGTCGGTGTGGCGCGCCAGCAGTCCGAGGCCGAAGAACAGCAGGTTCTCGATCCGCGCCCGCAGGCCGCGCTTGCGCTCGTGGCGCATGTGGCGCAGCGACAGCCCGGCGGCCGCGACGAGCACGAGCCGCTGCACGCGCGCCGGGAAGCGGATCGCCAGCTCGCAGCCGACGAAGCCGCCCATCGAGTTGCCGACGATCGTCGCCCGCTGGACGCCGAGCGCGTCGAGCAGCTCGACGACGAGCCGCGCGTAGCCGCTGACGGTGATCGGCTCGGCGGGCATCGGCGACTCGCCGAAGCCCGGCAGGTCGATCGCGATCACGCGATGGTCGGCGGCCAGCGGCGGGATGCTCTCAAGCCAGTTCTGCCAGCAGCCCGACAGCCCGTGCAGGAACACGATCGCCGGTCCCTCGCCGATGTCGAGCACGTTGACGGGCCGGTCCTTGACCCGCACCCAGCGCAGGTGCGCGCGCCAGTCGACGTCGATCCACCCCGCGTGGTCGCGCGGCGGCGCCGACGCGGCGCCGAGCGCGTCGTCAGGGTGCGTGGCTGCGCTCGTGCGGCGCGGGCTGCTCGTCACCGGGCGCCTCCTGCACGAACGCCCGCACGTCGCGGTTGAAGCGCGCCGGGCGCTCCATCATCGGGACGTGGCCGGTGTCGTCGTAGACGACCTTGCGCGAGTCGGGGATCAGCCGCTCGAAGATCGCGGCGTCCTTCAGCGGCACGAGGCGGTCCTTGTCGCCCCAGACGATCAGCGTCGGGCAGCTGATCTGCTGCAGCCGGTCGCGCAGCGGGTAGCGGCACATCGCCTCCAGCGCGTCGGAGAAGCCGGGCTTGCCCGATCCCTTGACCTGCTCGACCGCGAGCGCCGCCGGCAGCCGCGCGGGATGGGCGGCGACGAGCAGCAGCAGCGCGGCACGCAGCCGCGGGCGCGTCGCGACGGCGTGCGAACGCGAGGCCAGCCAGCCGAGGTTGAAGAAGACGATGTTCTCGGCCCTGTGGCGCAGGCCCTGCGTGCGCTCGGTGCGAATCGACTCGATGCTCAGCCCGGCCGCCGACTCGAGCACGAGCCGCTCGACGCGCGCCGGATAGCGGATCGCCAGCTCGGCGCCGATGAAGCCGCCCATCGAGTTGCCGACGATCCGCGCGGCATCGATCTGCAGCTCGGTCATCAGCGCGTCGATCGTGTCGGCGTAGTGGCTCATCGAGATCGGCTCTGCGGGCATCTCGGACTGGCCGAAGCCGGGCAGGTCGACGGCGATCACGCGGTGGTCGCGCGCGAAGTGCGGAAGCTGCTCGAGCCAGTTCTGCCAGCAGCCCGACAGCCCGTGGATGAAGATCATCAGCGGGCCCTCGCCGAGCTCGACGACGTTCATCCAGCGATCCTTGACGCGCACCCAGCGCAGGTGCTCCTGCCAGTCGACGTCCATCCACTCCGACCGGCCGACCGCTCCGTACGCTTCCTGCTCGTTGCCGCGCCGCGCCACGCGATAAGCGTACCCAGACGTTCATGCGGCAACCAACGCCTCGTGAACGGCCGGCAGATCCGCGGTCCGTGCGGCCTCGACGAGCGTCTCGAGCAGCTCCTCGCCGGCGACCGGCGCCAGCCGCTGCGCGAAGGCGCCCAGGTCGGCCGCGCCGAGACGGCTGACGAGCGCGACGAACTGTGCCTGCAGGTCCTCCCGCTCGATCGCGGCGAGCATGCCGTCGAGCATCTCGTCGTCGGCGGCGCGGATCAGCTTGATCGCGTCGCGCTGCGTGCGCGCCTCGAGCTCGACGGCGAAGCCCAGCAGCGGCGCCCACAGCCCTTCCTCGTGCGCCGCGCGGATGATCTGCGCGAGGATCGAGCGGCCGAAGCCGGTCCCCAGCGCGGCGACGCGGCGCCGCGAGGCGCCCGGCAGCAGCGGCAGCAGCGTCAGCAGCTCGGGCCACAGGCCGCGCTGCGTCGCGGCGTCGACGATCGAGGACAGCACCGGCCGCGTCTGGATCGGCTGCAGCTGCGCGAAGCGCGCGCGGCCGTCCTCGCTCATCGCCCTGGCGACCGCCAGCACGTCGGCCCAGAGGTGGTCGCGCTGGGCGGCCTTGACGAGGCCCGCGAGGACGTCGTCGTCCTGCGCGGCGGCGATGTCGCCGAGCATGCCGCGCTGCTCGTCGGAGACGTAGCGCAGGACGTCGAGCGCCTCGCGCCAGAGGTCGAGCTCCGTCGCGGTGCGCATGATCGCGTGCAGGCGCTGCTCGGGGACGATCGCGACGAGCGCGCCGAGCGAGCCCTTGGACTCGACGGCGTAGGCCGTGCGCAGCAGCACCTCGTCGTCGACGGCCTGCAGCGCCGCCGTCAGCGCGGCCTCGGAGAGGTGGCCGACGAAGCGTCCCATCGTGACGTGGTCCTCGCGCGCGGCGAGCTCCGTCGTGACCGCGGCGATCTGCCGCGGCGGGATCTCCGCGATCACGCGGCTCGCGCGACGCGGGTCGATCTGCGCGGCGACCTCGGCGAGGAACCGCGCCGGCAGGTGGCCGGCCACGTCGACCGCGCGCGACGGCTCGAGCAGGCCGGTGACGCGGGCCGCCAGCAGCGGCCCGAACGCGCGCTCGCCGATCGTCGCAGTGACCTTCGAGGGAACGAGCTTCGTGGCGGCGGCTACGCGCTGCAGCTGCTGGCGGTCGGCGTCGAACATCGACGCCGACGCCTGCTCGCGCACGTCGCGGATCTCCTGCCAGTCGACATCGCGCAGGTAGTGGATCTCGGCGGGCTCGGTGCCGAGCAGGCGGGCGAGCTTGACGATCTCGATGTCGGCGTGGGCGATGGTCACGAGTCAGAAGACGGCGGCTTACCCGAACAGGATCTTGCGTACCGATCCGCGCATCAGGCGGGGGACGATGTTCAGCGATTCCTCGAGGCCGGCCTCGAGCTCGCGCTTCTGGCGCTCCTTGGCGTCGTGCAGGAGGTCGGCGAGCGCCAGCAGCTGCTCGTCGGCGAGCGCCTCCAGCCCCTCGGGAATCTGGCCACCCAGCTCCTGCTCGATGATGTCGACGGCGTCGTCCATGGGTCGCTTGAGGGTATGTCGGCCGCGCGCCCCGTCTGGATCAGGGACTGAACCGCCGCCGCCGCGCGCGCGTATCTGCCCGCATCATGCGTCCCACCCGTCTGTCCGCGCTCGACGCGGCGTTCCTCTCGCTGGAATCCGAGCAGGCGCCGATGCACGTCGGCTGGGCGGCGATCTTCGCGCCGCCGGTCGGCGCCACGCGGCCGGGCTTCGAGGAGGTCCGCGCGCACATCGAGTCCCGCCTCGGGCGCGCGCCGCGCTACCGCCAGAAGCTCGCCGCGGTGCCGTTCGGCCTCGGCGATCCGGTCTGGGTCGACGACGAGGCGTTCGACATCGCCGACCACGTGACGCGCGCACCGCACGGTGACTTCGCGCGGCTCGTCGACGAGGTCCTGTCGGCGCCGCTTGCGCACGACCGGCCGCTGTGGGAGCTGTCGATCGCCGAGCAGCTCGACGACGGGATGATCGGCGTCGTCGGCAAGGCGCACCACTGCCTCGTCGACGGGCTCGCCGCGGTCGAGCTGATGGCGCTGCTGCTCGATGCCGAAGCCGAGCCGGTCGCACCGGAGGCCGACGCGGACGGCGTGTCCGCGCCCGGCGGCTGGCGTGCACGGCCGGGCCCGAGCGCGCTGCGGCTCGTCGGCGACGCGCTCGGCCAGCAGATCGACGAGGCCCGGCGGATCGCGCGGATGCCGCTGTCGTGGGCGCGCGATCCGGGGCGCATGCTCGACGGAGCCTGGCGCGCGACGCGCGCGGTCGTCCAGGCGGCGACGCCGGTCGCGCCGCGCAGCGTGCTCAACGGGGTCAGCGCCCCGCTGCGCCATCTCGCGACGCACTCGCGCCCGATGGAGGACCTCAAGGTCATCAAGCGCCGCTTCGGGACGACGGTCAACGACGTCCTGCTGGCGGCCAGCGCCGGAGCGCTCGGCACGCTCGGCGAGCAGGCCGACGTCAAGGCGATGGTGCCGGTCAGCGTCGAGGCGCTCGACGAGCGCTGGGGCAACCGGATCGCGTTCGTGTTCCTGACGCTTCCGTGCGGCGAAGCCGACCCGGTCTGGCGCCTGCGCGACGTGCATGTCGCGATGCGCGACCGCAAGGCCGGGCGCGTGCCGGAGGGCGCCGACGCCGTGCTCGGCGCGCTGGCGCTGGCGCCGCGCGCGGTGCGCCGCGTGGCATCGCGCGTGATCGCCAGCCCGCAGCTGTCGAACCTGACGATCTCGAACATCCCGGGCCCGCAGCTCCCGCTCTACCTGATGGGCTGCGAGGTCAAGCACGCGTTCCCGGTCGTGCCGCTGACCGACCGCCATCGCCTGTCGATCGGGATGACGTCGATCCACGAGCGGGCCTGCTTCGGCGTCTACGCGCAGGCCGAGCTGGCCGACGAGGCCGACCGCATCGCCGGCGGCCTGGAGCGCGAGATCGACGCGCTGCTGGAGCGAGCGGCGGCATGACCCTGCTGCTGACGGGATCGACCGGCTTCGTCGGGATGGAGCTGCTGGCGCGACTGCTGCGCGCGCCATCGCCCTCGCCGCGGCAGCGCGTCGTCGCCCTGATCAGAGCGACCGACGACGCGGCCGCGACGCGGCGCCTGCACGACACGCTGCGCTCGGTCTTCGGCTCGGTGGAGCCGTACGCGTCGCGCGTCGACGCCGTCGCGGGCGACCTCGAGCTGCCGGGGCTGGGGATCGACCCGGCGCTGGCCGGCTCGATCACCTCGATCGTGCACGGCGCGGCATCGGTGTCGTTTGACCTCGACCTGCGGCGCTCGCGCGCGATCAACGTCGAAGGCACGCGCCGGGTGCTGGCGTTCGCCGCCGGCTGCCCGCGGCTGCGGCGCCTGACGTACGTCTCGACGGCGTACGTCGCCGGCCGCCACCGCGGCGTCTTCGGCGAGGACGACTACGAGGTCGGCCAGCGCTTTCGCAACCCCTACGAGCAGTCGAAGTTCGAGGCCGAGGGGCTTGTCCGCGCGGCCCGCGCGGACGGGCTGCCGGCGACGGTCGTGCGCCCGAGCATCGTCGTCGGCGACCGCCACAGCGGCTGGACGGCGTCGTTCAACGTCCTGTACTGGCCGCTGCGGGCGCTCGCCAAGGGCGCCTACCCGGTGCTGCCCGCGAGGCGCAGCGCTCCCGTCGACGTCGTGCCGGTCGACTACGTCGCCGACGCGATCTGCGCGCTGCACGAGCTTCCGGGCGCGGCCGGCGGCACGTATCACCTGACGGCCTCGGGCTGCGCGAGCAGCATCGGCGAGCTGTTCGAGCTCGCGGTCGCGCGCCTGGAGTGCCGCCGGCCGCCGTTCATCTCGCCGCTGCTGTACCGCCGGCTGCTGCACCCGCTGGCGCTGCGCGCGGGCCCCGTCCGGCGCCGGCGCTTCTTGCGCGCGACGGAGACGTACCTGCCGTACTTCGCGATGCGCGTGCACTACGACGACGCCCGCGCGCGCGCCGCGCTCGGCCCCGCGATCGCGCCCCCGCCGCTGCACGAATACTTCGATCGCCTCGTCGACTACGCGCTGCTCGCGCGCTGGGGCGCTCAACCGATCGGCAGGGCCGGAGCGCTGGATGCGCTTCCACCGCGGCTCAGCGGAGCCGCGCAGGTGGCTGGGGTTAGGGCCCGGCGGCCTTGCCGAATGACCGCGGGCTGAACCGCCGGGCGCATGCGCGGGCCGCGCTCGCGCGCCTCGAGGCCGGCAGCTTGAGCTCGGATATCGAGCATAAGCTGCCGGACATGCGCGACGGTGCCCCGATCCTCGTCGCCGGCGAGGCGCTCTACGACCTCGTCGCGGACCCCGGCGGCGCGCTGAGCGGCCACCCCGGGTGGCGGGCCGGCGCGTCGCCGCCGCACGTGCCTGCGGGCGCTGCAGGGCGCCCGCTCGGGCCGGCCGACCTCTCCTGACGGGCGACGAGCGTCAGTACCCGCCGCGCCAGGTCCCGCCGGCCGGCTTGGGCGGCAGCACGTCCCAGCCGTCCATCACGTGCACGACGCGCTCGTGCTCGGCGAACGCGGTCTGCGCCCGGCCGCTGAAGGTGAAGGTGATCTCCTCCTGGCCGGACTCCAGCGTGACGACGCCGTAGACGTGGTCGACCTCGACGTCGTGCTGCGTGAGCAGCTTGTGCGCGCGATCCTCGTCGGAGCCCTCCGGGTAGCGACCGCTCATCTTCACCGGCATGCGTCGCGAGGCTACTGCTGCACGGCGCGCTTCGCCACCCGGACGGCGGTCAGACGAGGTCGCCGCCCCGCAGGCGGGCGCCCGCGGCGGCGAAGAACGCCGCGATCCAGCCGAACATGACGAGCACCGCGACGCCCGGCGCGAGCAGCGTGTCGGTGTCGGTGTCGCCGAACGCGTCGATTCCGATGATCCCGCCCGGCGCACCGCCGGTCGGGCTGTAGGCGGCCACCTCGGGCACGAGCGCGAACAGCGCCGGGTCTACGACGAAGCCGATCAGCAGCACGCCGATGATCGCGACGACCTGGTTGCGCAGCAGCGCGCCGACGCCGACGCCGAGCGCGCCGACGAGCGCCGAGACGAGCAGGTTGCGCCAGAGGACGTCGAGCAGCGTCGCCAGCGACAGCGTGTCGATCCCGCGCGACGCGAGGATCACCGTGCCGACGACCATGATCGTGACCGTGACGATCAGCGACAGCACGACGCCGGCGACCGCGTAGGACAGCCCCTTGGCCGCGAGCAGGCGGACGCGGTTGGGCGCCGCCAGGAACGTGCCGGTGATCGTCCGGTGGCGCCATTCGCCGGCCATCCCGATGATGCCGAGCAGCATGATGAACAGGCCCGTGAAGTCGGCGGCGAAGAGGCCGCGCGTGTTCTCCTCGGTCCAGTCGTCGGACAGCAGGCCGGTCAGGACGACGACGAGCAGCGACAGCACGAGCGCCGCGGCGACGAGCGCGGCGAAGGTCCGCGTCGTGCGCAGCTTCAGCAGCTCCGCGCGCAGCAGCGAGGTCATCCCTTGTCCCCCGTCAGCGCGAAGAACGCCTGCTCGAGCGAGCGCACCTGGGGCGCGAGGCCGACGAGGTAGACGCCCGCGTCGCCGGCGACGACGCCGACCTCTTCAGGGCTCACGCCGGGGACGAGCAGCCCGTCGCCGCTGCGCTGAACGGGATGCCCAGCGTCCTGCAGCGCTCGTGCGAGCCGGTCGTCGTCCTGCGCGCGGACGACGGTCACGAGCCCCTCGTCGCCGCCGAGCACGTCCTCGAGCGTGCCGCGGGCGCGCAGCTCGCCGTGGGAGATGACGACGACGTCGTCGACGGACTGGGCGACCTCGGCGAGCAGGTGGCTGGAGATCAGCACCGCGCGACCGCGCTCGGCCTGCTCGCGCACGAGGCCACGCATCCAGGCGATGCCCGGTGGGTCGAGGCCGTTCGTCGGCTCGTCGAGGATCAGCACCTCGGGATCGCCGAGCAGCGCCGCGGCGATGCCCAGGCGCTGCTTCATGCCCATCGAGTAGCCGCCGACACGGCGGTCGGCGGCATCGCTCAGGCCGACGTCGGCGAGCACGGCGTCGACGCGCTCGAACGCGTGGTCACCGGTCGCCGCCAGCACGCGCAGGTGGTTGCGCGCGGTGCGGCCGGGATGAAAGGAGGCGTCCTCGAGCACGGCGCCGACCTGCGTGCTCGGTCGCTCGAGCTCCTCGTAGCGGCGACCACCGAACGTCGCGGTACCGGCCGTCGGGCGGATCAGGCCCAGCAGCGCGCGCAGCGTCGTGCTCTTGCCGGCCCCGTTGGGCCCGAGGAAGCCGGTCACGCGGCCGGCCTCGATCTCGAAGCTCAGGTCGTTGACGGCGAGCACGCCGCTGAAGCGCTTGGAGAGACCGCTGATCTCGACGGGGGCCATTGCGCTGCATGATGGCGTACTCGGGTCCGCGACCGCACCCACCGTGACGAACCTCACAGCCTGAGGCGATCGACCGGTTGAGGGTGCAGTGCGACGATCAGCGCGACAGCTCGCGCTCCGGCGGCGTGCGCAAGCGCAGCGTCACGCGCGTCTCGCCGAGCCACGCCCGCAGCCGCGCTGCCTCATCGTCGACGGCTCGCCGCGCCGCGGCGCCGAGGTCGGCCGGCAACCGCACGACGACCTCGGCGCCCTACGCGAACTCGATCACGCTGCGGATGCCGTCCTGGGCGTGCATCAGATCGAAGCCCGCGTTGACCTCGTCGAGCGTGATCCTGTGCGACAGGAAGGCGTCGACGTCGATCTCGCCGTCGAGGTAGCGCTGCACGAGCAGCGGCACCTGGTCGCGGCCCTTGACGCCACCGAACGAGGATCCCGCGATCCGCCGGCCGGTGATCAGGTAGCGCGGGATCACGTCGAGCGTCTCGCCCTTCCCGGCGACGCCGCACATCGTCGCCAGGCCCCAGCCCACGCGCGCCGACTCGACGGCCTGGCGCATGACGGCGACGAGGCCGGTCGCCTCGATCGTGTAGTCGGCGCCGACGCCGCCGGTCAGCTCGAGGATCGACTCGACGGCGTCCGGACCTCCGGCCAGCGTGTCGGTCGCGCCCTGATGGCGCGCCATCGCCAGCCGCTCGTCGGAGAGGTCGACGCAGACGATCCGCCCGGCGCCCTGCAGCCGCGCGCCGGCGACCGCGCCGAGGCCGACCATGCCGGCGCCGAAGACGACGACCGTCGAGCCGGCCTCGACCTTCGCCGTGTACATCGCCGCGCCGAGCCCGGTCGACAGGCCGCAGGCGAACAGGCAGGCGCGATCGAGCGGCGCCTCGGGCGAGACCTTGGCGAGGGCGATCTGCGGCATGACCGTGTACTCGGCGAACGTCGAGGTCCCCATGAAGTGGCGGATCGGCTCGCCGTCGCGCGACAGCCGCGCCGTGCCGTCGGGCAGATAGCCCTTGCCCTGCTGGTCGCGGATCGCCAGGCAGATGTTCGTCTTCGGGCTGACGCAGTGCACGCACTCGCGGCACTGCGGTGAGAACAGCGTCACGACGTGATCGCCGACCTGCAGCGCATCGACCCCCTCGCCGACCGCCTCGACGACGCCCGCCCCCTCGTGACCGAGCACCGTCGGCGCGTAGCCCGACGGATCGACGCCGGAGGCGGTGTACATGTCGGTGTGGCAGACGCCACACGCGACGAGGCGCACGAGCACCTCGCCTGCCTTGGGCTCCTCCAAGTCGAGCTCCTGCACGACGAGAGGCTGGCCGAACTGCTCGAGAACCGCAGCGCGCATCCGCATGCAGCGCAACCTATCGCGCAACCGAGAGCTGGGGCGCGATGGCGCAGGGCGGGTGCGCCAGCGCGCTGCGCGGCCGCGCTCGACGGTCAGCCACCGAGCTGCCCGGGCGCGGCGAGCACGATCGCGACGTGGCGTTGCCCTCCGGCCAGCGGGCGGCGCCAGGGACCGTCGCCGACGAGCTCGCCGCTGCGGTCCAGCAGCAGCGCGGCGAGGCAGCGCGCGGCGTCGAGCTCTTGCGGCGGCGAGCGGTAGCCGCGCGCCGGCCGGCCGGTGAGCGACCCGCTGACGCGGTCGTCGACGACGACGTGATACAGCGGGCCGAGCGTCAGCTCGAGCTGCTCACCACCGTCGCCGCCTGCGTCCATGCCGGCAACGCTACCGCCGGCGGGAGGTCAGGCGACGGACGTGTGAGCCCGCCGCGCCGGCCTCAGGCGGCCGACGCTGCGTCAGCGGCCTTCGCGGCCATCAGCTTCTCGCGCTGGCGCTCGGGCGTGATCCGCACGACGTTGCGCGCGATCCCGACCTTCTCCAGCGCCCAGATCACCATCGCCGAGAGGTCGATCTCGAAGCGGCCGAGCCCCTGCCGCGCCGAGCGCGGGAAGGCGTGGTGGTTGTGGTGCCAGGACTCGCCGAACGTCGGGATCGCAAGCCAGGCGACGTTCGTCGACTTGTCCTCGACGTCGAAGCGCCGGCGACCGAAGTAGTGGCAGACGGAGTTGATCGACCACGTCACGTGGTGGATGAAGAAGATCCGCACGAAGCCGGCCCACAGCAGCGTCCAGAGGGCTGCCGTCAGCGAGAAGCCGTGCAGGACGAAGCCGGCCACGAACGGGATCAGCAGGCTGAGCCCGACGAACCACAGGAAGTGGCGGCTGATCCAGCGCATGCCCTTGTCCTCGCAGAGGTCGGGCGCGTACTTGCGAAACTCGGCCGAGCCCTGCGTCTTCATCAGCCAACCGCTGTGCGCATGCCAGAGGCCCTTCCAACCGGCTCCGTCGCCGAGGTGGGGGCTGTGCGGATCGCCCTCCTCGTCGGTGTGGGCGTGGTGCAGGCGGTGATCGGCGACCCAGGCGATCGGCGGACCCTCGACGGCCATCGACCCGGCGATCGCGAAGGCGTACTCGACCGGCTTGCTCGTCTGAAACGCGCGGTGCGTGAGCAGGCGGTGGTAGCCGACCGTGATCCCGAGGCCCGTGACCGTGTACATGACGACCAGGATCGCCAGATCAATCGGTCCGACGGCCTTGTTCCACAGCAGGACGATCGCGAGCAGGAACGCGACGAACGGGAGGACCACGGCGCCGAGATTGGTGTAGCGCTGAAGAGTTGGCATGGGTTTGAGGGTACGGACTGAGGTTCTGGCTTTCTTGTCGGGTTTCTGTGGATCTTGGCGGCAAAATCTGTAGGTTGTGCGCAAATGGATGGCATCCCGCCCGAGGTCGCGGCGATCTTGCGCCCGGTTCTGCCCGATCTCGCCGCCGAGACGATCCGCGCGATCGGCCACGAGGTGCCGGACTACTCGCGGCCGCTGGAGGGGCGCCTCGGGGTCACCCTGCGCTACGGCACCGAGCGCGCGCTGCGGCGCTTCGTGAGCTCGATCGAGGCGCCGACCGCGGTCAGCGAGCGCGACCAGCGCATCTACTTCGAGCTCGGACGACTGGAGATGCGCGAGGGCCGCACGCTCAACGCGCTGCTCGCGGCGTATCGGGTCGGCGCGCAGATCGCCTGGCGCCGATTCGTCGAGGCCGGCGTGCGTGCCGATCTCGACCCCCCGATCCTGTACCGCCTCGGCGAGGCGATCTTCGCCTACATCGACACGATCTCCGGCGAGTCGATCGAAGGCTACGCCGCCGAGCAATCGGCCGCCGCCGGCGAGCGCCAGCGCCGCCGAGCGCGGCTCGTGTTCCTGCTCGCCGCCGAGCCACCGGCGTCAGCCGAGGACGTCCGCGCCGCGGCCGTCCGCGCGGGCTGGCGGACACCGGCGCGGATCGCCGCGCTCGTCACCGAGGGGATCGACGCCGAGCGGCTGGCGAGCCGGCTCGGGTCGGGTGCCGTCGCGGCTCCGCTGGAGCGCACCGACGGCACGCTCGGCACGGTCGACTCGCGCGTCTCCCGCGTGCTGGCGTTCATCCCGGACCCGAGCCCGCCGCAGCGCCGCGCACAGCTGCTGCAGGCGGTCGCCGACCTGCCCGCCGCGCTCGGTCCGACGGTCGCCCTCGCCGGCGGGCCGCGCAGCGCCGAGCGCGCACGGCGGGCGCTGGACATGCGCGCCGCCGGCCTGCTGTCCGGAGACGGGCTCGTCGTCGCCGACGAGCATGCCGCAGCGCTCGTGCTGCAGGCCGACCCCGTGCTCGCCGGCGAGTTCGCCGAGGCGCGCCTGGCGGCGCTCGCCGAGCTGCGACCCGGCGCCCGCGCGCGGCTGGCGGCGACCCTGCGCGCATGGCTCGACTGCCAGGGACGCGTCGACGAGACCGCGCGCGCGCTGGAGATCCATCCGCAGACCGTGCGCTACCGGCTCAACCAGCTGCGCGATGCCTTCGGCGACGCGCTCGACGACCCCGAGGCACGCTTCGAGCTCGAGCTCGCCCTGCGGGTGCGCCGCGTCGGCGATTGAAGCACCGCGTGCCCGCCTGCATACTGCGGCCGGTGGCCGACGGGGAATCGCGCACATCGCTGAGGGTCCGCCGACCGAGCCCCGCCTGACTCGGTAGACGTCGCAGCCGAACCGTCCCTGTTCATAGCCGAGGAGCGCCGAAACGATGATCCCCGAATCCCTGTCGCTACGCACGGTGATCGCTGCCGCCTGCGCTGCGAGCCTGCTCGCCGTCGCCCCGTCGGCGGCGTCCGCCGATCCGTATGTCGTCGACCATTGCCGCAACTGGGACACGAACGCCGGTGCGAGCGCATTCGGAATGCTCACCGGCGTGACGTCGAACACCTGCGGCCGCGGGGGCTCGCTCGGCCAGCAGGTGCCGGGAGCGGCGCTCGCCCACAACACGTCCGCGGTCATGCAGCTGACGATCCCAGCCGACCGCCCGAACATCGAGATCAGGCGCGTCCAGACGTCGTACTCGGCGCCGGCGACAACGCAGGGCCAAGCATTCCTGAGCCTCTTCGATGCGACCGGACGTCAAGTCCACAATGTCGTCTCGCCCGCCGCCCCCGAGTACGAGACGGTGCTGCCGGCCGGGTCCAGGGAGCTGACCTGGGTCACGTACTGCGCGGCCCCCGGTCCGTCCTCGGCGTGCAACTTCGCGACGAGCTTCCGCTCATGGTTCACAAGAATCGGCTCCATCTCGACGAGTCGGCGCCCCCGGCGCTGACGGTCACCGGCGGCACGCTGGCCGGTGCGCGCGTCGTCTCCGGCGCGCAGAACATCGCGTTCGACGCCGCCGACGCGGACTCCGGCGTGGCGAGCGCGACGGCCGAGCTCGGCTCGACCGTCGTCGGGACGATCGCCTACCCCTGCGCGCACGACGACTGGTCGGCGTGCCAACGCAGCCGCCCCGGTCAGCTGCTGGCGGTCGACACGACGAAGGCGCCCGACGGCCCGCACGAGCTGCGGCTCACGGTGCGCGACGCGGCCAACAACGCGGTCACGCGATCGCTCGGCGCGATCACGATCGCCAACGGTCCGCCCGCGGGCTCACCGAACGGCGCCAACCCCGACCGGCGCGCCAAGCTGACCGTGCGCCACGCCACGACGAACGCGCGCTCCCGGACGCTGCGCTACGGCTCGCAGCCGACGATTCGCGGCAGACTCGTCAACGCCGCCGGCAGGCCGATCTCCGCCGCGACGATCGTCGTGCACCAGCGCCGCCAGGCCGCGGGCGCGCGGACGACGCAGGCTGCGACCGTGCAGACGGCGGCGAACGGGACGTTCTCGCGCAAGCTCGGACGTGGGCCCTCGCGCACGGTCACCGTCGCCTACACCGCGTTCAGCGGCGACGACGCGCCGGCGACGCGCGCGAGCCTGCGCACCGTCGTGCGGGCGCTCGTGTCAGCGCAGGTCACCCCGCGGTCGGTGCGCCCGGCGCGCCCGATCACCCTCACCGGGCGCCTGCGCCTGCTGCCGCGCGAAGGCATCGAGGTGAAGATCCAAGCGCAAGACGGTCGTCGCTGGCGCACGATCGACGACGTCAGGACGGCGCGCCGCGGCACGTTCCGCTGGACCTACCGCTTCAGGTCCTCCGGTAGCGGGCGCCGGTACGCGTTCCGCGTCCGGGTCGCGAGCCCGCTGTACCCATTCGCCAGCGGCAACTCCAAACCGGTCTTCGTGCGCGTGCGCTGACGGTCGCGCAGGGGATCGGCGCCCGATCGGTCAGGCTGTCGGGCGATGCGGCGCCTCCCGACACGGCTGCACGCCTTCTACTGGGGGGAGGGAATCGCCGACGACGTCCCGGCGCTGACCTACTACCTCGTGCTGTCGCTGGCGCCGTTCGCGCTCGGCCTCGCGGCGCTGGAGGCGCTCCTGCTCGAGGACGTCCTGTCGGCGCTGCAGGTCGTCGACCAGCTCAACCGCTTCCTGCCCGAGGCGGTGCACAGCGACATCCGCCGCCTCGTGCTCGGCACGCGCGACGACTCGCCGCTGCTGCTCGGCCTGGCGCTCGTCGCGATGCTGTGGACGACGTCGGGAGCGATCGGCGTGATCGAGCGCTGCCTGTCGCGGATCCTGTCCTGCCCGCGTCACCACATCGTCGTCGGCCGGTTGCGCAACGTCGTGCTGGGCGGCCTCGTCGCCGTCGCCGTGATCCTCGCCTCGCTGAGCATCTCGGTGGTCTCGGATCTCGGCTTGCGGCCGCGCCTCGGCGTCACGCTGCCGGGAGCGTCGATCGTCCTGTTCAACACCCTGGGATCGATCGCCGTGTTCGCGGCGATCTACCGCTATGCGCCGCTGCGGCGCGTGAGCTGGCGCTCCGCGCTGAAGGGCGCCGTTCCGGCCGGCGTGGCGATCCAGGCCGTGCCGGCGATCGTCGGCCTGTACGTCAGCGCGGCGGCCGGCTTCGCCGCGGTGCAGCTGTTCGTGATGCTCGCGATCGTGCTGCTCGGCCTGTACATCGTGGCGCTGGCGATGCTCGTCGGCGCGGGCCTGGCCGGCACCCAGGAGCGCGAGCGAGCAGCGGCGACCGATGCGGCGTCGCTCACCCGCGCTTGACGAGCCGGCCGACGGCGGCCATCAGCTCGGCGGTGCGGTCGGCCTGCAGCTCTCCCTCGGCCTCGAGCACGCACGAGCGAGCGTGCTCGTCGAGCAGGCCGAGCGCGACCTTGTCGAGCGCCGCCTGTGCGGCGGAGATCTGCGTCAGGACGTCGATGCAGTAGCGATCGTCGACGACCATGCGCTCGATCCCGCGCACCTGGCCTTCGATCCGGCGCAGGCGCCCGAGCAGTTGATCCTTGCTTGCGGAGTAGCTGCGCTCGGTCACGTCGGCCAGCATATCAGGTACCCCTCCGGGGTATGCTACGGTGCGACCATCAATACCCCGCCCCCGTATTCGAACCGGATGGAGAGACCGATGCTTCCGACGCGCAGCTACACCGTAGAGGGCATGACGTGCGGACACTGCCGCGCGTCCGTCATCGAAGAGGTCCTGCAGGTCTCCGGCGTCAAGGCCGTCGACGTCGACCTCGATGCCAAGCAGCTGACCGTCGCCGGCGAGCGCTTCGAGGACGACGCGATCCGCAAGGCGGTCGACGAAGCGGGATACACGCTCGTCACATGAGTGCCGGCCCACGCATCGCAGCGTTCGCCGTGCTGCTCGTCGCGACCTTCGCGCTCGCCGCGCTCGCCGGCAACCGGATCGATCCCGGTCCGACCGCCGGCGAGACCGCGCACGACGACGCGGCCGCCGGTGAGGACGACGGGCACGACGCCGGCGACGAGACAGGCGAGCACGCGGGCGACGAGACCGCAGCGCCGGCCGGCGGCGGCCTGCGCGTGGTCACCGACACGACGACGCTGACCACCGGTGGCTCGCAGCGGTTCGCCTTCCGGATCGTCGACGAGCAGGGCGCGACGCGGCGGAGCTTCGAGGTCGAGCAGGGACGGCGCATGCACCTGATCGTCGTGCGGCGCGACCTGCGGCGCTTCCAGCACCTGCACCCCGTGCAGGACGCCGACGGCGCCTGGTCGGTCGCGCTGCGGCTGCCCGACGCCGGCGTCTACCACGCGTTCGCGGACTTCCGCAGCGACGGCGAGCGCCACACCGCCGGCATCGACCTGTTCGCCGCGGGCAGCTTCGAGCCGCTGGCACTCCCCGCGCCGAGCTCCAGCGCGCAGGTCGACGGCTACGACGTCCGGCTGCACCGGACGCACGGCGACAGCGAGCTGCGCTTCACCGTCAGCCGCGACGGCGCGCCCGTGCGCGACCTGCAGCCCTACCTGGGCGCCCGCGGCCACCTCGTCATGCTGCGCGACGGCGACCTCGCCTACGAGCACGTGCACCCGGCGGGCTCGGCGCAGCTCGCCTTCGAGACCGAGCACGCCGAGGCCGGCGTCTACCGGCTGTTCCTGCAGTTCCGCCATCGCGACAGGATCCGCACGGCGGCCTTCACGTACGAGGTGCGCGGATGAGCGTCCCCGCCCCCCCTGCTCCCCCGACCCCGCCGACCGACGCCGGCGAGCGCCTCGAGCTGCCGATCAGCGGCATGACCTGCGCATCCTGCGCAGCCCGCATCGAGAAGCGGCTGAACCGCCTCGACGGCGTCGAGGCGACGGTCAACTACGCGACCGAGCGAGCGACGGTGGCCTTCGCGCCCGACACGCCGACGACGTCCGTCGACGTCGTCGACGCCGTCGCGCAGTCCGGCTACGAAGCCGTCCTGCCGACATCGTCGGCGACGCCCGCGCAGCGCCAGCAGGACCCCGTCGACGCCCTGCGCCGGCGGCTGACCTTCGCCGCGATCGCGACCGTCCCGCTCGTCGTGGTGGCGATGGTGCCGCCGCTGCAGTTCGACCACTGGCAGTGGGTCTCGCTGCAGCTCGCCACGCCGATCCTCGTCTGGTCGGCGCTGCCGTTCCATCGCGCCGCCTGGACGAACCTGCGCCACGGCACGGCGACGATGGACACGCTGATCTCGATCGGCACGATCGCCGCCTGGGCCTGGTCGGTGGTCGCGCTGCTGTTCCTCGGCGCCGGCGATCCCGGCATGCGCCACGAGCTGACGCTGCTGCCCGAGCGCGGCGGGCCCGCGGACGACGTCTACTTCGAGGTCGTCGGCGTCGTCGTGACGTTCCTGCTCACCGGCCGCTGGTTCGAGGCGCGCGCCAAGCGCAGCGCCGGCGCCGCGCTGCGAGCGCTGCTCGAGCTCGGCGCCAAGGAGGTCTCGATCCTCGATGCCGACGGCGTCGAGCACCGCATCGGAGTCGACGAGCTGAAGGTCAACCACCGCTTCATCGTGCGCCCCGGCGAGAAGGTCGCCACCGACGGCGTCGTCTACAAGGGGACGTCGGCGATCGATCGATCACTGCTGACCGGCGAGAGCGTGCCGGTCGAGGTGCATCCGGGCGAGCCCGTCACCGGGGCGACGGTCAACGCCGGCGGCGGGCTGCTGATCGTGCGCGCGACGCGCGTCGGGGCCGACACGGCGCTCGCGCAGATCGGCCGGCTCGTCACCGACGCGCAATCGGGCAAGGCGCCGGTCCAGCGCATCGCCGACCGCATCGCGGCGGTCTTCGTGCCGATCGTCCTCGTCGCCGCAGCGGCGACGCTCGGCTTCTGGATCGGGACGGGCGACACCGGCCTGGCGTTCGCGGCCGCCGTCGCCGTGCTGATCATCGCCTGCCCCTGCGCGCTCGGCCTGGCGACGCCGACCGCGCTGCTCGTCGGCACCGGTCGCGGCGCGCAGCTCGGCGTGCTGATCCGCGGGCCGCAGATCCTCGAGTCGACGCGGCGCGTGGACACGATCGTGATCGACAAGACCGGCACCGCGACGACCGGGCGGATGAGCCTGCACGGCATCAGCGTCGCCGAGGGCGTCAGCGAGGACCAGGCGCTGTGGCTCGTCGGCGCGCTGCAGAACGGCTCCGAGCATCCGATCGGTCGCGCGATCGCCGGTGCCGCCCAGAAGCTCGAGTCCGCGCCGGCGGCGGTCGAGGACTTCACGAACCGCCCCGGCCTCGGCGTGCAGGGGACGGTCGCCGGGCACGCGATCATCGCCGGGCGGCCGGCGCTGCTGGAGAGCGCCGATCCGTCGCTCGCGCTGCCGCCCGAGCTCGAGCGCGCGCGCCGCGCCGCCGAGGCCGACGGCCGCACCGCGATCGCCGCCAGCTGGGACGGTGCCGCGCGGGCGCTGTTCGTCGTCGCCGACACCGTCAAGCCGACGTCGGCGGAGGCCATCCGGCGACTGCGCGAGCTCGGCCTGCGAACGATCCTGCTGACCGGCGACAACGAGACGACGGGCCGCGCCGTGGGCGCGCGCATCGGCGTCGACGAGGTGATCGCCGAGGTGCTGCCGGCCGACAAGGCCGCCGTCGTCGAGCGGCTGCAGGCGCAGGGCCACGCCGTCGCGATGGTCGGCGACGGCGTCAACGACGCGCCCGCGCTGGCGCAGGCCGACCTCGGCCTGGCGATCGGGACGGGCACCGACGTCGCGATCGAGGCCTCGGACATCACGCTCGTCACCGGCGACCTGCGGCTGGCCGCCGACGCGCTGCGCCTCTCGCGGCGCACGCTGCGCACGATCAAGGGCAACCTCTTCTGGGCCTTCGCCTACAACGTGGCGGCGGTGCCGCTCGCCGCGGTCGGGCTGCTGAACCCGATGATCGCGGGCGCCGCGATGGCCGCTTCGAGCGTGTTCGTCGTCGCCAACTCGCTGCGGCTGCGGCGCTTTCGCGCCCAGCGCGACGCGGTCAGCCCTGCTGGAGCCCGCGCGCCTGTCCCAGCATGACGGCGCGCTCGGTGACGACCGCGCCGATCCAGGCGGCCTCCCAGGTCGCAAGCTGGCGCTCGAGATCGGCCATGTAGACGGGGTCTGCGTCGAGGCCGATCGAGATCGCCAGCTCGTGCTCTGTGCGCAGCAGATCGAGGCGCTGGCGGACGTCGGCGGGGTCGTCGAACTGCATGACGAGCGGTATGCCCGGCGCCGATCTGGCCAAACGTGCGTCACGAACGCGTCTCGATCGGCATACTGCCCCAGGTGCCCCGTCGTCGCGCGCTGATCGCAGGGCTCATGGCAGCCGTCGTCGCAGCGCCCGTCGCCGTGTCCGGCTGCGGCGGGACGGACGACTCCGACGGCGCCAGCGCGACCGCGAGCGCCGCGGTCGAGCCGCTGCCGACGCGCAAGACCCGCGCGCGCGCCGTCGAGCCGGTCGCCGGCGAGAGCGCCGTGTACGCGAACCTGCCGACCGCGCAGGACGCCGGCCAGACCACGACGAAGCGCTCCTCCTCCTCCGCAGCCGTGCCCAAGCTCAAGCGCAGCAGCGGTCCGTCGAGCGACGGGGCGATCTCCAAGGCCGAGGTGCTCGAGAACGGGATCGCGCTGCCGCCGATCGAGGCGCCCGAGGAGGTGCGGCTGATCATCGAGGCGGGCAACCAGATCGCGCGCACGCCCTACCTGTGGGGCGGCGGCCACGGCAAGTGGCTGGACACCGGCTATGACTGCTCGGGCTCGGTCTCCTTCGCGCTGGCCAACGCCGGCCTGCTGAGCGGACCGCTCGCCTCCGGCCCGCTGATGAGCTGGGGCGAGGCCGGCAAGGGCAAGTGGATCACGATCTACTCCAACCCCGAGCACGTCTTCATGGTCGTCGCCGGAGTGCGATTCGACACCAGCGGCAACCGCGTGACGGGCTCGCGCTGGCAGTCGACGATGCGCTCGACGGGCGGCTTCGTCGCGCGCCATCCCGCAGGCCTGTAGCCCGCCGAGCCGCAGGTAGACTCCGCGGTGATCGCAATGACGATTTCCTCCTTCGAGCTGCGGGTCGTCCGCAACGAGCGCACGACGCGGATCGCGCCGTGCGGCGAGCTGGACCTCGCGACCGCGCCACAGCTCGAGCAGGCGATCACCGACGCGACGACGAGCGCCGTCGCGGAGCTCGTGCTCGACCTGCGCGAGCTGACGTTCATGGACTCGACCGGCCTGCGCACCCTCGCGCAGGCCAACGTGCAGGCCGGCAAGGCGGGCACCGCGCTGTCGATCTGGCGCGGTCCGCGTCAGATCGAGCGGGTGCTCGAGATCTCCGGTCTCGGCACGCTGCTGCCGCTCGCAGACCCGCCGCCACCGCCCGCCTGAGGGGCGGCGGCGGCGCGGCCGCGGAGCGAGCGGCGACGACTCAGCGCGAGTAGGAGGCGATCCGCCGCTTGAAGGTCTCGAGCACCGGGCGCGGCGTCCCGTCGGCGTTGACGAGGCCGGCGTCGAACCTGCAGCGCGCCCCGCACGCGTTGCTCGTCTCGATGCCGAAGAAGTTGTAGGAGTACACGCGCTGCACGCCGCGCGTGCGGAAGCGGCTGGCGTACGTGAACATGTTGTTCATCCGCGATGCCTGACGCGCCTCGTTGTAGCGGAAGCTCGAGCCGAAGCTCGCCAGCGCGCCGGTCTCGGTGAACCAGAACTTCGTGTTGCGCTTGTAGCGGCGGACGGTGTTGATGATCCGCGCCGTGCCGGTCGTGCGGTTGCGGTTGACGTCGGAGTAGTTGTGGATGCCGACGATCGTCAGCCGGTTGCGCCAGGTCGAGTTCAGCCGCGAGTAGAACGAGCGGATGTAGCGATCCGCGCCGGCCTGGTCGAGGATGTCCAGGCCGACGACCGGGCACGTGCGGCAGCGCCGCTTGACCGCCTGGTACATGCTCTTGTAGTACGAGACGGCGTGGCCGACCCTGTTCCAGGTCTGCTGGGTGCTGTGGTTGACCTCGTTCCAGGCGCCGAACTCGCGCACGCCGAGATTGCGGAAGTACGTGACGATCCTGTTGGCGTTGGAGCGATACGCGGTCGTCGAGACGACGCTGCCGCGCTTGGAGCGCAGGTCGGTCGTCGAGATGTGCAGCAGCACCTGGACCTTGGCGTTGCGCGCGGCGATCATGAAGGCGCGCGCCCGCGCGCGCTCGGCGGCGTTCTGCATGACGTTGGAGCGGACGAAGTAGCGCGTGCGCTTGATGTTCAGCTGCTGGAAGTGCGGCGATTCGAACATCCGCGGACTCTGGTCGGCGAGCCCGACCCGGATCGAGCTGCGAGCCGACGCGGAGGCCGGGAGGAGGACCGGGACGAGGAGGAGCCCGGCGAGAAGCGAGATGAAGATCTTTGAGCGCATGCGAGCGTCAACCCGCCTACGGGGGCGAAGGTTGCGGCTGCGCCTCCGGATCGAGGCGGATGCGACGCGCCTGGGCGTGCCCGTCGCCGGGGTCGATCTCGACGAGATCGGCCGCGCGCGGCTGAAACGACGGCTGGCGCGTGTACGTCAGGCGGGCCAGGCCGATGTTGCCGCCGGCCTCCGCCAGGTTGCCCGTCCCGCCACCGCCGACGGAGCCCGCGTTCAGCGCCGTCAGCGTGCCGGCCGCCTGCAGCGCCGGCGTGTGCGTGTGGCCGACGACGAGCACGAGCGGCCTGCGCGGCGGCGTCGCCTGCAGCGATGCGCGCGCCAGCCGTGCCAGCCCGGGGGCGTGGACCATGACGATGTCGACCCGGTCGCGCAGCGGCTCCAGCCAGGCGGCGAAGCGCTCCTGCTCGGTCAGCGTGTAGTTGGCGCCGTTGTCGCGGTACTCGTCGATCGCCAGGCGCTTGAGCGGGTCGTCGTAGCCGGCGATCCGCAGGCCCGCGACGCGCTGGATCACGCGCCCGTCGGTCGTGCCGTTGCCGCGCAGGCGTCCGCTGCGCGTCAGGACGACCGCGCCCGTGCGCGCGAGCTTGCGCTCGAGCACGTCGGAGTCGTGGTTGCCCGAGACGAAGACCAGGCGCGTGCCGGCGCGCGCGACACGCAGCACGAGCGCCTGCTCGACCGGTGAGCCGCGGTCGGTGAGATCGCCGGCGAACAGCAGCAGCCCCCCGCGCGCGGCACGCTCGAGCGCCGGCAGCGCGATGACGTTGTTGTGCAGGTCCGAGGCGACGGTCAGGTGCGGCAGCCCGCTGCGCAGCGCGCCGCGGCCGGCGGGCGCGTTGACGAAGCGAGCGATCCCGACGAGCTGCTCGTCGATCTCGTCGTCGAGCGTCTGCGCGGAGGCGCCGAGCGACTCCAGCGCGCGCAGCGCGGTCGGCACCTCGGGACCGTTGGCGTAGTACTGCGGGCTGCCGATGTTCGAGCGCGGCGGCAGGCCGGCGACGAGCGCGCCGCCGGCGACGAGCGCCGTGGCGATCGCCGTCGTCAGGGTCCAGCGCAGCGGCGGCCCGGCGCCGCCGCGCACGGCGAACGCCACGAGCAGCCCGAACGCGAGGCCGCCCAGGGCGGAGGCGAGGATCGCCAGGCGCAGGTAGGCGGCGAGCGCGTCGCGTGCCTGCTCGCGCACCTGCGCGGCGTTCAGCTGGCCGGCCTCGGCGAGCTCGACGAGCGCGTCGCGATCGACGGCGCGCACGTCGACGTTGACGCGCGCCGGCAGGCGCACGACGGGGAAGCGCACGCCCCAGTCGACGAGCGGGACGTAGAGGTCAAGCGCGCCCTCGCGGGCGGGGTCGACCGACAGGCGCACCGTGCCGACGTCGAGGCGGCGCTCGAGCTCGAAGGTCACGAGCGCGGCGGCAGCCCCGCCGACGGTGGCGAGCGCGACGAGCGCGAGGATCAGGACACGGCGCATCCCGCTTCAGGCTAGAAGCGCCCCGAGATTCCCTCGCAGGGAGCGGAACGGGGACGGTTCCCACTTGACGCCGACGCCGCCGAGTGTGTGACATCCGATGCATGGATGAAGATCGTCCTGTGCAACCGCGGCAGATCTACGCGAGCACCGTGACGCGGCGCGACCGGCGCTGGACGCGTCGGCGCGGTCACGGCATGCGCGCGATCGGACTGCTGAGCATCGCAGCGCTCGCGGCCGCCCTGGTCGTGCTCGCGACGCTCGCGCCCAGCCTCGGCTGAGCGCGAGCCGGGCGACGACACTCAACGCGCGGGCGCCGGCTCGCCGCCGCCCGGCGCGGACACCGGCGGCGCCGACCGCGGCTGGAGCCGGCCGGCGGCGACGACGACCCAGAGGATCGCCAGCCAGGTCACCGCGGCGAGCGTGACGTGCACCCAGACGATCTCGGCCGGCAGCTCGAGCGCCCACTGCAGCCCGCCGATCACTCCCTGCAGCGCGAGCAGCACGCAGAGCCAGGTCAGCGGCGCGCGAGCTTCGCTCGTCACGCCGCGGCGGCGCGCGAGGACCCACAGCGCGACGGCGACGATCCCCAGCAGCGCCGACAGGCGCGCGTGCTGTGCGACGACGAAGCTCAGCGTGTCGGTGCCCTTGAGCTCGAGTCTGTTGATGATGTCGCCGGTGCCCGAGCCGCCCGCGTGCGGACCGGCCGCGGTCGCCGCCGTGCCGGCGAAGATCGTGATCGCGCCGAGCGGGATCAGCGACCAGGCGCCGCGCATCAGCAGCCGGTCGGCGGATCCCGAGACCGCGAGCTCGCCGGGCTCGTGACGCGCGCGCCAGTCCAGCGCGACGCAGGCGACGAGGATCAGCATCGACAGCAGGTAGTGGCTCATGACGAGGCCCGGCGCGAGGTCGTAGAGCACGGTGAAGCCGCCGAGCACGGCCTGCGCGACGACGCCGAGCGGCAGCGCCAGCGAGATCAGCAGCAGGTCCCTGCGATACGGCCGCCGCCGCCAGGCGCCCGCGAACGCGCCGAGCGCCGCGAAGCCGACGACGAACGTCAGCAGGCGATTGCCGAACTCGATCACGCCGTGCAGGTGAAGCTCGGCGTACAGCGAGTCCTCGGTGCACTTCGGCCACGTCGGGCAGCCGAGACCGGAGCCGGTGACGCGCACCGCGGCGCCGGTCAGCACGATCAGCGTCAGCATGACGAGCGCGATCCGCGCGACCAGGGCGTAGCGCTCGGGGGTGAGCGTGAGACGTTCCCGCGGCATGCGGCGGGAAGCTTAGGTGGCGGCCGGTGCCGGCCGCGCTTCATCCTCCCGGCGCGGCGCGTTCTCGATCCCGACGAGCGCGACCAGGCCACCGGCGAGCATCAGCAGGCCGGCGACGATCATCCCGCCGTGGAAGGCCTTGACGTTGGCGTCGCGGACCGCGATCCGCGTGCGCGGCGCGACGCGCGCCGCGGGCACCGACAGCGGGCGCGCGCGGGCCTCGTCGACGTATGCCCGCGTCGCCTCGCTCTGCGCCGCGCGCGGATCCAGCCGGCGGTCGACGTCGGCCCCGAACTGCGCCGAGACGACGAGGCCGACGACCGCGATCGCCAGCAGCGCGGCGACGCGCGCGATCGCGTTGTTGACGCCCGACGCGATGCCGGCATGGCCGCGGTCGACGGCCTGCAGGACGGTCGCCGTCAGCGGCGCGACGGTCATCGCCAGGCCGAGGCCGAAGAGGAGCGTCGCCGGCAGGACCTGCGTCAGGTAGTCGCCGCGCTCGTCGACGCGCGTGTAGAGCAGCAGCCCGAGACCGCCGAGCGCCGGCCCGGCGCTCATCAGCAGGCGCGGGCCGATCCGCGCCGACAGCGCGCCGAAGCGCCGCGACAGCGCGATCAGCATGAGCGTGATCGGCACCAGCGCGAGGCCGGCCTGCAGCGCGCTGTAGCCGCACACCTGCTGCAGGAAGATGACGATGAAGAACGACGCCGCGCCGAGGCCGGCGTAGGCGGCGAGCGTCACGACGTTGCCGATCGCGAAGTTGCGCGAGGCGAAGAGCCGCGGCGCCAGCATCGGGTCGGGTGCGCGGCGCTCGTAGGCGACGAACGCGCCGAGCGCGCCGATGCCGCCGACGAGCGGCACCCAGACGGCGGGGTCCGACCAGCCCAGCAGCGGCTGCTGGATCAGCGCGTAGGTCGGTCCGGCGAGGCCGAGCACGCACAGCACCGCGCCGGGCACGTCGATCCGGTGCGCGCGGTCGCCGAGGCACTCGGGCACCGCGCGGACGATCAGCCACAGGCAGACGAGCACGAGCGGCACGTTCATCGCGAAGATCACGCGCCAGGAGGTCAGGTCGACGAGCAGCCCGCCGAGCGGCGGGCCGATCGCGATCGCGGCGCTCGTCCCCGCCGTCCAGGAGCCGATCGCCGCGGCGCGCTGCGGACCTGCGAAGACCGCGGCGATGATCGCCAGCGAGCTGGGCACGAGCAGCGCGCCGAACGCGCCCTGCAGCGCGCGGGCGCCGATCAGCACCTCGACCGACGGCGCGACCGCGCAGGCCAGCGAGGCGACGCCGAAGCCGGCGACGCCGATCGCGAAGATCCTGCGCCGACCGTAGAGGTCGCCGAGCGAGCCGCCGACGAGGATCAGCGACCCGAGCAGCAGCAGGTAGGCCGCGACGACCCACTGCTGGTCGGCGAGCGAGGCGTCGAGGTCGTCGCGCAGGGCGGGCAGCGCGACGTTGACGACCGTCTGGTCGACGAAGACGATCGCCGAGCCGAGGATGCAGGCGATCAGCGTCAGCCGCCTGGCGCGGGCGTCGTCCATCGGCGGGACCCTAGCCGGCTCGCCGCGAGGCCCGATCGCGGCCTGGCGCGGTCGACGCCGCCGCAGCGACATCCGCGTGCTCGGGGCCGGCGACGAGCTGGCGATCGGGCGACGTCGCGCCCGGCTGGGCGCCCCGCGTCGCCGACTTCTTCGTCCGAGTCGACGCGCCGCCGGCCGGGACCTCGTCGTCGCCGGGTCGGTCCGGCCGGGCGGGACGCTCTAGATTGCGACGCGATGAAGCGGATCGACACACGCCTCGAGGGCCCGATCCTGCTCGAGCCGACGGTCCACGGCGACGCGCGCGGCTTCTTCCTGGAGAGCTACCGCGCGAACGTCTGGGCGCAGCACGGCGTCGGCGACGCGTTCGTGCAGGACAACCACTCGCGCTCGGGCCGCGGCGTCCTGCGCGGCATGCACTTCTCGGTCGGCGCGGGCCAGGCGAAGCTCGTGCGCTGCGCGCGCGGCGCGATCCTCGACGTCGTCGTGGACCTGCGCCGCGCGTCGCCGACGTACGGCGAGTGGGAGGGCTTCGAGCTCGACGACGAGCGCGCGCGCCAGCTCTACGTCCCGGTCGGCTTCGCGCACGGCTTCTGCGTCCTGTCCGACGTCGCCGACGTGACGTACAAGTGCTCGACGTACTACGACGGCGCGATCGAGCGCGGCTTCGCCTACGACGACCCGGCCGTCGGCATCGCCTGGCCCGACGATCTCGCGCTGCTCGTCTCCGAGCGCGACCGGCAGGCGCCGTCGCTCGCGCAGATCGCCGCCGAGCTGCCGTTCTGAGGCCGGCGACGACCCGGCGCCGGCTGCAGGAGCGCGTCGACGCGATCCGTTCTGGTGACACTCGATCGACCTCGGCCACGTGTCGTCACGCCCAGCCACAAGCCGCCCGGCGTCCTGCGCGCCGAGCTCGACGCGGTCGCGCTGCCCCGACCTGACCGGCAGGTCGGTGCTCGACATCGGCGGCTGGGACGGCTACTGGCCTTCGAGGCCGAGCGGCGCGGCGCGGCTCGCGTCGCCGTCGTCGATCACTACATGTGGGCGATGGACTCGCCGGGCCAGCAGGCCTACTGGCGCCTCTGCATGCAGGAGGGCGTCGAGCCCCGTCCCTACCACGAGACGGAGTTCTGGCATCCCGACACGCTGCCGGGGATGCGCGGCTTCGAGCTCGCCCGCGAGGCGCGCGGCAGCGCGGTCGAGGCGATCGTCGAGGACTTCGTGACGCTCGACGTCGCCGCGCTCGGCCGGTGGGACGTCGTGCTCTACCTCGGCGTGCTCTACCACATGGAGGATCCGCTGCGGGCGCTGCGCCGCGTCGCCGCCGTGACGCGCGAGCTCGCCGTCGTCGAGACGGAGGCGGTCGCGATCGCGGCGCTCGAGCACGAGGCGCTGTGGCGCTTCTTCCCCGGCGCCGATCAACGGCGACGTCTCGAACTGGTGGGCGCCGAACCTGTCGGGCTCGGCGGAGCGCTGACGGCGGCGGGCTTCGCCGCCGCCGACGCCAAGCTCGGGCCGTCGGCGGAGCTGCTGGCCGGCGGCGACGGACCGCACCACTACCGCGCGGTCGTGCACGCGGTCAGGTAGCCGCCGGCGCGGCGCGCACGATGACCGCGTAGTCGCGGTTGACGTAGACGTCGGCGTCGAAGTTCTCGCTCTCCTGCGGGAAGCGCACCTCGCCCGACTCGAAGCCGGCCAGCCGGCAGAGCGCCAGCAGCACCTCCGGAAAGAGCGGGTGGTGGTGCGTCGTGTCGGTCCAGAAGGCCTTCAGCGCGGCCGGGTTGTGCGGGTTGACCGTCTCCATGATCGCGACGCCGCCGGGCGCCAGCTTGGCCTGCATGAGCGCCAGCAGCTCGGTCAGCTCGTCGGCGCCGAGGTGCTCGACGACCTGCGCGGCGAAGATCGCCGGCACCGAGCCGTCGTCGAGCGCGCGCAGGTACGTCGCGGCGTCGGCGAGCTGGACGTCGTGGCCCTTCTCCCGGCAGCGCGCGACCATCGACGCGTCCATGTCGGCGCCGCGCGCGCCGATCTCGCGCGCGACGAGCGCGTCGAGGAACTCGCCGCGCCCGCAGCCGAGGTCGAGCACCCAGTCGGCGCCGTCGAAGTGCGGCAGGTAGGCGAGCTGCTGCTGGAGCACCGCGCGCTCGTCGCCGCGGAAGATGTCCTCGAAGCCGCGGTACGTCGCGGCGTCGCTGGAGGCGCCGTCGAAGCGCAGCACGCGGCGGCCGTGCTCGTCGGTCTGCGAGATCGCCGGGTGCGTCGAGGCGGGCCGCGCGCGCATGCCCTCAGCGACGAGCGTCAGGTCGCCGGCGAGCCCCGCCTCGAGCCGCTGCACGAGCGCCTGCAGGCGCGCGACCTGCGCCTGCGTGTCGAGCGTCAGGTCGTCGAGCCGGCCGTCGACCTCGCGCAGCGCGCGGACGGTGAACCGGCTCAGCTCGTCCTGGTGGTGGGTGTAGGGCCGCATCGCCGCCAGCGCCGCGCGGCGGACCGCGCCCTTCGGGCCGCCGATCTCGCGCGCGTCGCGCAGCGGGTCGAAGGTCAGCTTCAGCTCGGCCGTCTCGACCCAGCTGTTGGCGAGGCCGCCGTCGTCGCCGTCGCGTCCGCCGTCGGCGCTCGCCGGCCCTCGGCGGCGGTGCCCGGCGGCGAGGCGCTTGAGCCGCTCGCGCGCGACCTGCCCGACGGCCTCCAGCGAGAAGTGCTCGGCGATCTCGCGCTGCCCGCGCTCGCCGCGCGCGCGGGCGCCGGCCGGGTCCTCCCAGACCTCGCGCATGAGCTGCGCCGCGTGCTCGACGTCGGGCTCGGCCCAGGTCCCGTGCGCGGGATAGTTCTCGCCCTCGGGCCCGACGAGCGTCTCGCGGTGGCGGACGAGATAGGAGTTCTCGGCGGTCATGAAGTCGAGGTTCGCGCTGAAGCCGGTCGCGATCACGGGCTTGCCGAGCGCCATCGTCTCGCCGAGCGTGAGACCGAAGCCCTCGGCGCGGTGCAGCGAGACGTAGCAGTCGGCGCGCCGCATCAGCGCGGCCATCTGCTCCGATGAGAGGAACTCGTCGACGATCTGGATGTCGGGCCGGTCGCCGACGGCGTCGCGCAGCGCCGCCAGCCGCTCGGGCTTGTAGTCGCCGTTGTGGCTCTTGAGGACGAGCTGCGGGCCCTCGCCGGGCTCGAAGGCGCGCGTGAACGCCGCGACGAGCCCGAGCGGGTTCTTGCGCTGCAGGGTCGAGTAGAAGTCGAACAGGAACAGGAACTGAAAGCCGTCGGGCAGGTGCAGGCCGGTCAGGTCGCCGCCGGCCGGCGGCGCGACGATCGGCAGCGGGATCCGCACGACCGGCACGGGCGAGACGTTGGAGATGATCTCCTGCACGTAGCGCGAGTAGACCCAGATCTCGTCGACGAGGCCGAAGGCGCGATCCCAGCTGGACGGCACGACGTCGACCTCCCAGGCCCAGACGCCGATCGTGTAGCGATCCTCGAAGAAGTCCGCGCCGAGGCTGGCATGCAGCGCGGGCAGCTCGGGCGCGTTGACGCAGACGAGGTTGAACGGCAGCTCGCCCTCGACATGCAGATCCGCGAAGTCGGTCGTCTTGACCTGTGCGCGCCGCCCGTCGGGACCGACGACGTCGGGCAGGTTGACGTCGACGGTCGTCGTGCGGACCGGCACGCCGGCCGCGTGCAGCGCCCGCACGTAGAGCCGGGCGGCCTGGCCGAGGCCGAGGCCGCCGCGCAGGTAGCCGACGGCGTTGACGCCGAGCGACGCGAGCTGGGGGTTGCGGCTCATCGCCGCCGATGGTGCCACAGCCGCTGGCGACCCGATCAGCGCCCGAACGTGCGAATCAGCCCGCGGGCGTGGCGCGACACGTCGGCGACGAGCTCGCGCACGTTCGCCAGGCCGGCGCGCAGCTCGGCGTCGCCGACCTCGATCGGCAGCATCGAGTCCTGCAGCGTGGCGAGCGTCGCATCGGCGTTGCCGGCGGCCGCGACGGCCTCCTCGACGAAGCCCTTGACGCCGCTGGAGGGCGCGCTCGCGGTCGGCATCTCGAACGCCCGCGGCGCCAGGCCGTGACGGGCGGCGAAGTCCGAGTGGGCGCGGCGCGCGCGGCCGTAGGCCGACTGGACGGGACCGAACAGGCGCTCCTCGAGCTCGTCGGCGTGGTGCTCGTCGAGCTGCTCGTAGGCGGCGCCGAGCGCCGTCAGCGCCCGTGCGAGGTCGTCGATCGCGTCGGCGACGGCGTCGAGCAGGTCCTGGCGGCCCTGAGCTGTGGAGTAGGACATGTCAGACATCATCCTCGCGTCGCAGGCGGGCAAGCTCGGCGGCCAGCGCCTGCTGGCCCGCGGCGAGCCCCTGGACGCGCTCGTCGAGCGTCTGCAGCACGCGCAGGATCTCCTCGTCGACGAGGCGCTGGTGGACGGTGTAGGGCCGCATCGCGCGCAGCGCCGCGGCCCGTGCGGCGCCGCGCGCGCCGCGCTCGGCGCCGGG
>JAUYGN010000003.1 GCA_030690545.1 Solirubrobacteraceae bacterium | reverse complement strand
TCGAGCCGGCGCTCGCGCGGACGGCGGCGGACGCCTCGCGGCCGGGCGCGCGGATGGCGCGCCGGCTGGCGATCGGCGCCGTCGCGCTGCTCGCCGTCGCGCTGACCGTGCTCGGCGTGCAGCGGATCGGAACCGACCGCGTCGGCACCGCGCTGCTGAACGCCGCCCCGCCCTGGGTGCTCGTCGCGCTCGGGCTGATGATCTTCTCGATGGTGCTGCGCTCGTTCGCCTGGCACGCGATCCTCCAGGCTGCGCTGCCGCGCGCTCGCGTGCGCGTGCGCGACGCGCTGCAGGGCACGGTCATCGGGGTGCTGATGTCGGCGACGCTGCCGGCCCGGCTCGGCGAGCCGTCACGCGCCTTCATCGTGGCGCGGCGGATCGGCAACGTGCGCGACCACCTGCCGGTCGTGCTCGGCACGATCGTCTCGCAGACCCTGCTGAACATCGTCGCGCTCGTCGTGCTCGGGATCGTGATGTTCACGACCGTCGACCTGTTCACCCACCACAAGGCGCTCGTCGTCGTCGCGCTCGCGCCGCTGGCGATCCTCGCGACGGTGCTGCTGGCGCCGGTGGTGGTGCGCTCCGGCAAGCCCTCGCGGTCGGACCGCGTCGCGGCGCTGGCGACCCGCGCGCGCGCCGCGCTCGTGCAGCTGCGCGCCGGGCTGACGGTCTTTCGCCGGCCGCGCCTCGGCGCGATCGCGGCGTGCGCGCAGCTGTCGGCCTGGGCGGTGCAGTGGCTGGCCTGCTACGTCCTGCTCGTCGCGCTCGGCCTCGACGAGCGGGCCGGGATCGGCGCCGCCGCGGCCGTGCTGTTCGCCGTCAACGTGACCGCGGTGCTGCCGGCGACGCCGTCGAACGTCGGCATCTTCCAGGCCGCCTGCGTCGCCGTGCTCGCCGTCTACGGCGTCGGCTACGCCGACGCGCTGGCCTACGGGATCATCCTGCAGTCCGTCGAGATCGCGACGGCGATCGTGATGGGCGGCCCGGCGCTCCTCAAGGAGGGCCTGTCCTGGCGCGAGGTGCGCCTGCGCGCGCTGCACAGCTCGCCGGTCGAGCTTGCTCCCGCGTCGCGCTTCGCTCGCGGCGAGGCGAGCGGCGAGGCCGCCTGACGAGCGCGCCGCCGGGCGCCGGGCGCATCGTCGAGCAGATCAGCAGGGGCTCGGCGGGACCTGGAGCGGCGCGCCGGCGAACGCCAGCCACGCGCGGTAGGACGGGTAGACCTGGCGCAGCGTCGGGCTGACGAGGCCGACCGGGTAGTCGCGCGACTCGCGGAACGTGTACTGGAAAGCCGCCTCGACGCGGTCGTTGCGCGCCCACGAGCGCAGCGCCGCGGACATCGCCTCGCAGCGGCGATCGAACGTGCCGGTCTCGGAGATCCAGAGCGGCTTGCTCGTCGGGCAGCGCTTGGCGTCGAGCGCCGCGAGGACGTCGCCGATCAGCCCGCTGCTCGCGGCGGTCGCCGGGTTCGCGCGCGGTGGGTTCGCACCGCCGCGGCCGGGCCTGCCGATGTAGGCATGCTGGGCGAACGGCCCGTCGAGGCAGGCGACGTCGCGCGGCAGCCCTCGAATGAACTCGGCGGCCCCGGCGCCGTAGACGCGCGACTGCCCGAGACCGGCGAGGCTGCCGAGCACGAGCGTCTGCTCGTAGCGCAGCTCCTTGGCGGCGGCACGCGCCAGCCGGGCGTAGGCCTGCGGCGCGACCGCCTTCGCGCGGCTCGTGCAGGATGCGCGCTGCGGCTGCAGGAAGGCCGGATGGTTGGGCTCGTTCCACGGCGTGACGTAGTCGATCTTCACGCCGACCTTGTCGGCCAGCGCGTTGAGGCCGCGCAGGAACGTCCGGTAGGCGGCGATGCGCGGCATCTGCGCGCGGGCGTGGCGGCTGCGTGCCTTCTGGCAGCCCGTCGGCGGACCCGCCATCGCCCACAGGGGCGTGAAGTAGGGCACGGCGAGGATCTTCCAGCCGCCGTCGCGGTCCTGGCGCTGCTTGATCGCCTGCAGCTGCCCGCGCAGGCCGTGCGGGGACTTGCAGTACGGAGCGACCTTCGGGCAGCCTCCGGCCGGGACGTCCCAGTTGGGCTTGCGGCCCGCCCGCGGCTGGATGCGCTCCCACGAGACGAGCACGCGGACGTAGTCGGGCCGCAGCGCGACGAGCTTGTTGGCGATGTGCTTCGTCGGCCCGGACGGGACGAGCAGGCGCGGATCGCTCTCCGTCACGCCGATCGCCAGCGGAGGCGTCGCGGTCCGCGCCGCCGCCGCTGGCACCGCGACGATCGCCGGCACGGCGGCCAGCACCGCGAGCCCGACCAGAAGGATGGCTCGCGGGGTCGTCACCGCCGCCGGAGTCTAGTTTCCCGCCCGGCGCCGCGGTACCGGCATGATCGCGCGCCCTCACGTCGAATCTCGCCAACGATGCCGGAAGCCTGGGTCTACCTGCTGCGCTGCCGCGACGGCTCGCTGTACTGCGGCTGGACGTCGGACCTCGATCGACGCCTGGCGGCGCATCGCGCGGGCCGGGGGAGCCGCTACACGGCGAGCCGTCAGCCGCTGTCGCTCGCCTACGCGCAGCCGATGGTCGATCGCAGCGCCGCACGCCGCGAGGAGGCCCGCATCAAGGCCCTGACGCGGGCCGAGAAGCTCGCGCTCGTCGCAGCCGGGCCGGCGTCCGTGTAAGGTCGCGCGGTCTTCGGCGGCGCACGTCGCGTTCGTGCCCGCCACCGTCGTCGATCCGGGGAAGTCCAGAGCCGTCCGCATGAAGGGACTGATGTCGACCGCTGCGTCGCGCGCGTGGCTGGGAGTCGCGCTGATCGGGTTCCTCGTCGTCGTGCTCGTCCTGGCGCTGATGCTGATGCCGCGCTTCGGCGCCGGTCAGCGCCTCGTCGATGCCGCCGAGCCGGCCTTCACCGACGAGCGCGTGGCCGGCACGCGCAACGCGACGAACGTCCTCTCGCAGTACGTCGACGTCGTCGATCCGCTGCTGACCAGGCGCGGCGGTGCGCGCCGCGAGGTCGACACGCTGATCGGGCTGATCCGCCGCAGGCTCGCGGTCACGCCCGACCAGGTCCGCAAGATCCTGCGGCGCGAGGCTCCGCACACCGAGGCGCTGCTGCGCGCCCTGCCGCTGAACGGCGTCGCCGGCGAGGTCCCGCGGCTGACGACGTATCTCGCGACGATCCTGGGAACGACCGAGGACGAGGTGGGGGCGACGCTCGAGCGCGACTTCCCCCGCATCGCCCAGTCGCTGGCCGCGCTGCGCCGCACCGCCGACGCGTGGAACGACGTTCCCGGCATCGACGGCCTGACGCGCCTGACCGCCGACAAGCCCGTGCGCACGGTCCCGGGGCTGCGCAAGTACTACCGCGACGACGTCGTGCCGCTGATCGTGCGTCACCGCGCCGACGTCCAGCGCCTCGCCGGCTCGGGTGGCATCGGCTACATCCCGTACCTGCTGCTCGTCGTCGGCCTCGGGCTGCTCGCGTTCGGCGTCCACGGCGCTCGGCGCAGCGCGAAGGTCGTGCCCGGCACGCTGTCCTGGAGGCTCGTCGTGAGCGTCGGCGTCCTCGTCATCGGGCTCGTCGTCGTCGCGCAGTACTTCCCGCGGCTGGCCGGCGCGCAGCGGACGATCGCCGCCTTCGATCCGGTCTTCGCCCAGGATCGCGTGACGGGGGCGGCGAACGGGCTGGACACGATCCACGAGGCGATCGAGTTCGGCGATCCGCTCATGACCGCCGCCGGCGGTGCCTCGCGCGAGGTCCCACGGCTGTACCGCTTCATCGCCGACCGCACCGGCCGCACCGCCAGCGAGGTGCGAGCTTCGGTACGCAGGCGCGCGCCGCAGACGACGGCGCTGCTGGACGCGATCCCGCTGACCGAGGTGTCCGCCGAGATCGCGCCCCTGCGTCGCTACCTGTCGCGTGCGCTGCGGCTGCCCGGCGACAGGCTCGTCGACACGCTGCGCGACCGGACGCCTGCGCTCGCCCAGTCGCTGCTGACCGTGCCGGCGGTCACCGGCGCCTGGAGCGCGGCCACCGGCAACGTGTCGATGACGCGCTTCGACGACCTCTCCGCGGTGCGCGCGCTGCCCTCGTTCGACGACTACCTGCGCCAGGACCTGATCGGCGTGCTCGTCGACGGGCGCGAGGACTTCGACGCCTTCGCGCGCAAGCCCGAGATCGACGCGCTCGCGCCGCTGCTGCTGATCCTCGGGGTCGTCGTGATGCTCTACGGCGGCGTCATGATGCAGCTCGTCGCGCGCCGCTACTGAGGTTGGCTCGACGCGTGCTGCCCGGTGCCGCGCTAGTGTCGTGAGGCGGAAGTTCGTGTGCAGATGACGGATGCCGCCCCGGCATCCGTTAGATGCATGCGAGCTTCTGCCTCACGACACTAGGCCCGCGCGTCGCCGACCAGTGCCGGCTCGTCCTCCGGCGGGCCCTCGGGCGGCTCGACGTCGCCGCTGCGCACCGTCGCGTCGCGCTCCGAGCCGGCGACGAGGTCGTCGGGCGCCTTGTCCTTGGGCAGGAAGCCGGACTTCATCCCGAAGTAGACCGCCTGCGGATGGTGGGCGATGATCGCGAGCGTCGACTGCTCGGGCTCGACGGCGAAGCCGCTGGTCAGCGACATGCCGATCGACGGGCAGTCCAGCAGCCGGTAGATCTTCTCGTGCTCGGACTGCTCCGGACAGGCGGGGTAGCCCCACGAGTAGCGCCGGCCCTCGGCGGGGCCGATGCCGAAGTCGGCGCGCACGCGCGAATGCAGCCACTCGGCCGTGCCCTCGGCGGCCTGCACGCCGATCCCGTGCGTGAAGAGCTGCTCGGCGAACTCGCCATCCTGCTCGAGCGCCGTGATGACCTCGGTCACCTCGGGGCCGACCGTCACGGCCTGCAGCGCGACGACGTCGAGCTCCCCGCTCTCCTTGGGGCGGTAGAAGTCCGCCAGGCAGATCCGGCTGTGGGCCGGCTGGCGCGGGAAGACGAGCCGCTCGAGGACGGTCTCGCGGTCATCGGGGTCGAGCACGACGACGTCGTTGCCCTCGGAGTAGCAGGGGAAGTAGCCCAGCAGCGCGCGCGGATGCAGGTAGTCCTGCTCGCGCCACATCCGCTCCAGGCGCGGCTGGAAGTCCTCGCCGACGAGCTTGCGCCAGGCATCGCCCTTCACGCCGCGCCCGCCCCAGTGCAGCTTGAAGAGGACGTGGGTGTCGAGGTGGGGGAAGATGTCGTCCAGCGGCACGTCGATCTCGCGCGCGCCCCAGTAGGGCGGCGTCGGGATCCGCAGGTCGGTGCGCGCTGCGCTGCGCACCGTGTCGTCGTCGGTGACGAGCTTCTCCGGCTCCTTGCCGTGCAGGCGGAAGTGCTCGGCGGCCGTGCGCGTCTTGGTGAGCAGCGCCTCGCGCCCGTCGGGCTCGATCAGCTGGTCCATCTTGTTGAGGCCCTCGAAGGCGTCCTTGCAGTAGAAGACGCCCGGCTCGTAGATCTCGTCGGACTCGCGCTTGTACGGATACAGCGCGCGCAGGCCGAAGTCGCGGTTGATCGCCGCGCCGCCGATCAGCACCGGGTACTCGAGGCCCTTGGAGTGCAGCTCCTCGATCGCGAGCGGCATCTGCTTGGACGTCGAGACGAGCAGCGCGCTGAGGCCGATCGCCGTCGCGTCGTGCTCCTGGGCGGCCTCGAGGATCGTCGAGATCGGCACCTGCTTGCCGAGGTCGACGACCGTGTAGCCGTTGTTCGTGAGGATCGTGTTGACGAGCGACTTGCCGATGTCGTGCACGTCGCCGAAGACCGTCGCCAGCACGACCGTGCCCTTCGTGTAGCCGGCGACCTTGTCGAGGTACTTCTCGAGCTGCGCGACCGCGCGCTTCATGACCGTCGCGGACTGCAGGACGAACGGCAGGATCAGCTCGCCGGCGCCGAACTTGTCGCCGACCTCCTTCATCGCCGGCAGCAGCACGTCGTTGAGCGTCGGCACGGCGCCGATCTTCTCGACGGAGCGGTCGATCCAGTCCTCGACGCCGTCCTTCTTGCGGCGCAGGATGTGGAAGTGCAGCGCCTCCTCGGGCTCCATCCCCGCGGTCGGGTCGGCGGCCTCCTCCTCGGGCACCTCGCCCTGGGACTCGAAGTGCGCGATGAAGATCTCCAGCGCGTCCTCGCGGGCGTTGAGCACGAGGTCGTCGGCGAGCTTGCGCTCCTGCTCGTCGATCTCGCCGTAGGGCGTGATGTGGTTCGGGTTGACCATCGCGAGGTCCAGCCCGGCCGCGACGCAGTGGTGCAGGAAGACGGAGTTGAGGACCGCGCGGGCGCGCGGGGTGACGCCGAAGGAGACGTTCGAGACGCCGAGCGACGTCTTGACCCCCGGCAGGCGCTCCTTGACGAGCCGGATGCCCTCGATCGTCTCGACCGCCGACGGGCGCCACTCCTCCTCGCCGGTCGTCAGCGTGAACGTCAGGACGTCGAAGATCAGCGCCTCGGGGTCGAGGCCGTGCTCGTCGCAGCACAGCTCCTTCAGCCGCTGGGCGATCTCGAGCTTGCGCTGCGCGGTCTTCGCCATCCCGACCTCGTCGATCGTCAGCGCGATCAGGCAGGCGCCGTGCGCGAGCGCGATCGGCACGACGCGGTCGAGCTTGTCGCGGCCGGCCTCGAGGTTGATCGAGTTGACGATCGCGCGGCCGGGGATCTGCTCGAGCGCGGCCTCGATGACCTCGGGCTCGGTCGAGTCGACCTGGATCGGCGCCGGCTGCGAGAGCGAGACGCGCTCGGCGACGCGGCGCATCTGCTCGCCCTCGTCGTCGCGCTCGACGAGCGCGACGCAGAGATCGAGCACGTGCGCGCCGCCGTCGACCTGGTCCTCGGCGATCTGGTTGAGGCCGTCGTAGTCGTCGGCGAGCAGCATCTCCTTCGCCTTGCGCGAGCCCTGCGAGTTGACGCGCTCGCCGACCATCGTCGGGCGCGGCTCCTGAACGAGCGGCGTCGCGGTGATCATCGAGCTGACGTGGACGGCGCGGGGCGCGGGGCGCGGGTTCGCGCGGCGGCCGCGCAGCGCGTCGGCGAGGACGCGGATGTGGTCGGGCGTCGTGCCGCAGCAGCCGCCGACGATGCTCACGTCGTAGCGCTCGACGAACTCGACGAGCGGCTTGGCGAACTCGTCGGGCTGCTCGGGGAAGATCGTCTCGCCGTCCGGGCCCTGGATCGGGATGCCGGCGTTCGGGATGCAGGAGACCGGCACCGGCGCGTGCTCGCCGAGGAAGCGGATCGCGTCGCGCATGTCCTCCGGGCCGGTCGAGCAGTTCAGCCCGATCGCTGCGATGCCGAGCGCCTCGAGCGTCGTCAGCACCGCCGAGATGTCGGTGCCGAGCAGCATCTTGCCGCCGTTGGGCAGCAGCGAGACCTGCGTCTGGATCGGCACCTCGCGGCCGGCGCGCTGCATCGCCTCGCGGGCGCCGAAGATCGCCGCCTTGACCTCGAGGATGTCCTGCGCGGTCTCGATCAGGATGAGGTCGACGCCGCCTTCGACGAGGCCGTGGGCCTGCTCGGCGAAGCCGTCGGCGAGCGTGCGGAAGGAGATGTCGCCGAGCGTCGGGTCGTCGGACGCGGGCAGGTAGCCGGTCGGGCCGATCGAGCCGGCGACGAAGCGCTCCTCGCCGGCGGCGCTGCGCGCGATCTCGGCGGCGCGGCGGTTGATCTCGACGGTGTGCTCGCCGAGCCCCCACTCGTCGAGCTTCAGCCGGCTCGCCTGGAAGGTGTCGGTCTGCAGGACGTCGGCGCCCGCCTCGATGAACGACTCGTGGACATGCTCGATGACGTCGGGGCGGTTGAGGACGAGCACCTCGTGCGCGCGGCCGGGCAGCTTGTAGTCGTCTTCGAGCGAGAGGTCCAGCTGCTCGAGCGTCGCGCCCATCCCGCCGTCGAAGACGAGGACCTGCGTCTGGATTGCCGAGGTGTAGTCGCGCATGGCCTTCTAGGCTAGGCGACGTTCGCGCTTGACCAGGACGGGTCGAGCTATTTCAATGGCTATCGCGCGATTGCTCGATGAATCTCGAGGTGCGCCTCGAGCGCCTCGACGTGCTGGTGCTCGAGTGCGCAGATGCGCTTCACCCACGGTCCGCCGACGCGGTGGGCGAACGCGGGGTCGTCGTCGGCGATCGAGCCTGCCAGCGCGCGCCACGCATCGGCGAGGTCGTCGCAGACGAGCGCCGCATGGCCGAGCTCGGGGGAGCCGAGCAGTGCCGCGGCCTCATGCAGGAAGCGCGCCTGCAGCGAGCGGTACAGCGCCCCGCCCGTGCCGCCGTCGCGGATCCGGAAGCGCAGCGCGGCGAGCGTCTCGCCCAGTCGCGGGCCGGCGCCCTGCGGCAGCTGCGGCCAGGCGGCGGCGAGCGCATCGGCGGCCGCGAGCCCGGCGCGCACGTGTGGATGGACCGGGCGCGCCGGCCGGCGCATCGTGTCGACGACGCGTTGCAGCGCCGCTGCGACGGCCGCGTGCGGATCGGCCAGTCGTGACGGCCGGCGACGGATGCGCAGCAGGCCGTGGTGCGCGGGCTGGGGCCAGGCCTCCGATGCGCGCGCGGCGGCAAGCGCGCGCAGGCTGCAGCGCTGCGGTTCGGGGAAGCTCGCGTCGGCGACCCACGCGCTGTCGCTGTCGTGATCGACGCTCGTGACGACGATCGCATGACGGGTGTCGTGACGAGCGCCCTCGCGGTAGTCCAGCTCGGCGAGGTCGGCGCGGAGGAGCACGGGGTTCCCGGCGTCGAGCTCGTCGCGCAGCATCGCCCAGCCGACCGCCGGATCGGATGTCGTGCGCCAGCGGGCGTTGATGCCGAGGTGCTGGCAGCACTCCCGCTCGAGCATGGCGGCGCGGCCCTCGAGGTCGATCGTGGGGACGCCGGCGGCGGCGATCCGCACGTTCAGGTCCAGCGCACCGGCGAAGCCGAAGATCGCGCCCTCCGACAGCGGCTCGGGCGCGTAGGAGAGGCGCAGATGCTCGAGCAGGTCGCGCAGCGCCCCGGTCGCGGCGTGCTCGGCCACGCGGTGGCGCAGGGTGGTCGCGGCCAGGGGCGAGGAGACGCTCACGTCGTCAACGGTCAGCGGACCCGAGTCGCGCGGAGATCGTCGCCCATGACCGCAGGGCGTGACTTCCGGCTGAACACTGTTCAGCGCCGGGTCTCGAGGGCGCTCGCGGCAGCTCGCGCGCCGTCGCCTACGGCATCACGCGACGAGCTCGACGAACAGCCGCTCCAGCGTGGCCGCCGGGTCGGCCGTCAGGCCGGTGTGCGCGGCCGATGGCTGGATGATCGTCGAGGACGGCGCGACGAGCCAGCCGAAGCGATCGGACGGGTCGAGCGCCGCGAGCGCGCCGCCGGCACGCTCGCCGCAGGCGACGGCGCGCAGCGCATCGAGGCTCGCCGCGACCGCCGCCGGGTCGAGATCGGGAGCGAGCGCTGCCAGGCGCGCAGGATCGACGTTCGTGCGCAGGTCGAGGAACTCGCGCTGGCGGCAGTAGACGACGACGCCGACGTTCAGCCGCTCGCCGCGCTCGAGGCTCGGGACGACGCGCAGGATCGCGTAGGCGAAGGGCGTGTCAGCCGCGGGCACGCGCGATGTCCTTCAGAAACGAGCGCGGCCGGCCGAGGCGCTCGACGAGAAACGACGCGAGGTCCGCGCGGCGCGTCGTCGGGTTGACGCCCAGCCACGCCGCCGGGACGCGCGCCACAGCCTCGCCGACGGCGGACAGCGCCTTGCTGCCGAGGCGCTCGTCGGCCTCCTCGATCGAGCCCGCGACCGCCAGCAGGACGTGCTCGTCGAGCGTCGGCACGGGCTCGTGCGCGGTCAGCGTCAGCGACCGCTCGCCGTGCTGGCGAAAGAACGCCGCGCCGTGGTCGATCAACCACGTCCGCCCGTGCCAGACGAGCAGGTTCGGGTTGCGGTGCGTGCGGTCGACGTTCGTCACGAGCGTGTCGAACCAGACGATGTCGGCGGCCAGCGCGAGATCGATCGCGGTCGCCGGCGTGAACGGCAGCGCACCGGGCAGGAAGTCCATCCCGAGGTTCGGACCCGGGCTGGCTCCGATCAGGTCCTGGATCTCCGGATCGGGCTCGGCGGCGGCGAGCGCGACATCGACGTCGACGACGACGAGCTCCGGTACCGGGAGCCCGAGCGCCCGCGCCAGCTCACCGGCGACGACCTCCGCCACGAGCGCGCGCTCGCCCTGGCCCGCGCCGCGGAACTTCGTCACGTACATGCCGTCGTCGTCGGCTTCGACGAGGCCCGGCAGCGACCCGCCCTCGCGCAGCGGGGCGACGTAGCGGGTGGCGGTGACGGTGCGCAGCGGCTCGACCACGCGCGCAAGCTTGTCAGGGCCTGCGCGCCGGGGAGCTCACCTGCTCGGGCCTGAGCTCCAGTCGACTCTCGCGGGGGTCGGACGCAGGCGCAGGACGAGGTAGGCCAGCAGGAAGACGACCGCGGCAGCCTCGGCCGCGGCCGAGATCGTGACCGCCGTTCGGAACGTCGGCTCGACGTAGTCGAACAGTCCGCCGTCGGTCATCGAGATCGCCAGCGAGACGAGTGATCCGGCCGACAGCGCGATCCCGGCGACGGCGCCGAGCGGCGCACGACGGGTCGCCAGCACGATCGCGACGACGCCCGCGCCGGCGCCGTTGAGCAGGAACAGCACGCCGATCGTCGGCACGTCGTGGATGAAGTCCGCGTACTGCTGCAGGTGCACGGCGCCGACGACGACGGTCGCCGACGCGCCGAGGTAGCGCAGCAGGTCAGCCGCCTTGATCGTCATTCGACGATCACCGTCGCCCTCATGAACGGGTGCAGCGCGCAGTAGTAGGCGTACGTCCCAGGCTCGGAGAGCGTGACCGTGCCGCTCGCTCCTCCGACGAAGGTGCCGGTGTCGAACTCGCCGTCCGGGGACGGCGAGGCGCCGGAGGTCGAGGTATGCGGCGCGCTGTCCTCGTTGACCCAGGTGAGCGTCGTCCCGGCCGCGACGGTGACCGTCTCCGGCACGTACTTGAAGTCCTCGACCTGCACGCGATCGGTGGCGACGGCAGCGGCACGCGACGATGTCGGCGTCTCGTCGCCAGCCGTGCCGTAGGCGACGAACAGCACGCCGGCGGCGACGACGAGGCTCACGCCGAGCGCGGCAGATGCGGCGTTGAGCTTGCCGCGGGCGGTCGAGATCACGACGGCTACTGCGGCGCCGGGCAGCCGCCGGATCAGCGCTTCCTCTCGCACGCCTGCCCGGACGAACGGAAGCCCCGCGAGGGACGGGGCTTCCGGGGCGAGCGGCGTTCGTGGCGAGGCGCTACTTGATGAACAGCACCTCGGCGTACTTCGGCAGCGGCCAGAGGTCGTCGGCGACGAGCTTCTCGAGCTTGTCGGCGACCTCGCGGACGTCGGTCATCGCGGTCAGCACCGTGTCGCGGAAGTACTGGGCCAGCTCCATGCCCTCCAGGCCGGGATCCTCGTTGGCCTGCTCGAGCGCGACGATCGCCGCGTGGAACTCGGCGACGAGCGGAGCGAACTCGTCGATCAGCCCCTCCCGGCCCGAGGCGAGCAGCTCGTTGAGATGGCGCACGGACGCGGGCAGCAGCATCGTGCGGGCGATCGAGGCCGCGGTCTCGGCCTCGATGTTGACCTTCGTGCCGTACTGCTCGACGGCGACCTCGAAGCGGGACTCGAGCTCGCGCTCGGACAGCACGCCGTACGTGCCCATCACCTCGATCGTGCTGTCGGCGACGAACCACGGCAGCGCGTCGGGCGTGTTGGGGAGGTTGTGCAGCCCGCGCTCGGCCGCCTCGGCGTGCCATTCCTCGGCGTAGTTGTCGCCGCCGAAGACGACCTGCGAGTTCGCCGTGTAGCTCTCCCTGACGGCGGCGATGACGGCCTCTTCGAGCGACGCCCCGCCGCCGAGCTTGGACTCCAGCGCCGCGGCGAGCTCGTCGATCGCCTCCGCCGCGATCGTGTTGAGCACCGTGTTCGGGAGACCCAGCGAGGAGCTCGAGCCCAGCATGCGGAACTCGAACTTGTTGCCGGTGAAGGCGAACGGCGAGGTCCGGTTGCGGTCTCCGCCATGCAGTGGCAGGGGCGGCAGGGCCGGCGTTCCGAGCCCGAGGAAGCCGTTGTCGGAGGCGGCCGCCGCCTCTCCGGAGGCGATCGCGTCGAAGACCTTCTCGAGCTCGCCGCCGAGGAAGATCGAGATGATCGCCGGCGGCGCCTCGTTGGCCCCGAGCCGGTGGTCCTGGCCGATGTTGGCGACCGACGCGCGCAGCAGCGCCTGGTGCTTGTTGACGGCCGCGACGACGGCCGTGCAGAAGAACAGGAACTGGAGGTTCTCGCTCGGCGTCTCGCCCGGCTCGAGCAGGTTGACGCCGGTGTCGGTGCCCATCGACCAGTTGTTGTGCTTGCCCGAGCCGTTGACGCCGGCGAACGGCTTCTCGTGCAGCAGGCAGACCAGGCCGTAGCGCCGCGCGATGTTCTGCAGCAGCTGCATCGTCAGCTGCTGGTGGTCGCAGCTGACGTTCGAGTTCTCGAAGATCGGCGCGAGCTCGTACTGGTTGGGCGCGACCTCGTTGTGACGCGTCTTGACGGGCACGCCCAGCTTGGCGAGCTCGCGCTCGGTCTCCATCATGCAGGCGAGGATCCGCTCGGGGATCGAGCCGAAGTAGTGCTCGTCGAGCTCGTGGCCCTTGGGCGGCTTGGCCCCGAACAGCGTGCGGCCGGTCGTGATCAGGTCGGGACGCTCGTAGTAGTACTGCTCGTCGATCAGGAAGTACTCCTGCTCGGGACCGACGGTCGTGAAGACGCGCGAGGCTTCGCTGTCGCCGAGCAGGCCGAGCGCGTGCACGGCCGACTTGGACAGCGCGTCCATCGAGCGCAGCAGCGGGATCTTCGTGTCCAGCGCCTCGCCGGTCCACGACACGAACGCGGTCGGGATGCACAGCAGGGCGCCGTTGGGGTTCTCGAGGATGAATGCCGGCGAGGTCGGGTCCCACGCCGTGTAGCCGCGTGCCTCGAACGTCGCGCGGATGCCACCGGTCGGAAACGAGGACGCATCGGGCTCGCCCTGGATGAGCTCCTTGCCCGAGAACTCGGCCAGCGCGTTGCCGTCGCCGGTCGGTCCGTAGAAGGAGTCGTGCTTCTCGGCGGTCATGCCGGTCAGCGGCTGGAACCAGTGCGTGTAGTGCGTCGCGCCACGCTCCAGCGCCCAGCCCTTCATCGCCTGCGCGACGGAGTCGGCCAGCGCGGTGTCGAGCGCCTTCCCCTCGGCGAGCGAGGCCTGCAGCGCCTTGAAGACGTGCTTGGGCAGACGGGCGCGCTGGACGTCGGTGCTGAAGACGTTCGCTCCGAAGACCTGGTTGCCGGGGACGGTGAGATCCGGCGAGCCGAGAGCTCCGCCGTTGGCGCTCCACTGCGCGGCTGTGACGTTCTGCTGTCGAGTGCGGCTCATGGGCGGTCTGATGTCCTCCTGGACGGCTCGGTGATCACTGACGCACGAGGGTTGTGACGCGTGCGCGGGTCGATGAAGCGACACGCTAGATCGCACCCCTGGAAGGTCACCTTATCCCGATGTCCAAAGCCGTGGCCGAACGTTTCGCCCTGGCGTCGGGACGGTCTGACCGGATGGCCAAAGCTCCGCGCCGATCTTCCGACGAGCGGCCAAAGAGGAACGCGAATGCCTGGCGCAGGATGACCTCGCACTCGACCCCGGAGGAAGTCCATGAGCCGTTCCACCACGCTCAAGGCGTCGGCGTTGGCCGCCGTCTTGACCGCTTTGATCGCCCCAACCGCGGCGTTCGCGCAGGCCCTGCCCCCGACAGACCTTGAAGGCGCGCTTGGGAGCATCGATCTCACGTGGATCGCCGTCGGCATCATCCTCGTGTTCTTCATGCAGGCCGGCTTCGCGTTTCTCGAGATCGGCTTCTCCCGCGGGAAGAACGTCGGCGCCGGCATCGCGAAGATCCTCGTCAACTTCTCGGTCGGTCTTGTCGCCTGGTGGGCGATCGGGTACGCGATCGTGTCCGGCGGCGACGGCTGGTTCGCCGGCAACAGCGGCTTCTTCTTCCAGGTCGGGCGAGACGTCGCCGGTGAGTCGGCCGACGCCTTCGGCGCGGCGGACTTCGTGTTCGGCTACACGTTCGCGGCGGTCGCGCTGGCGATCGTCTGGGGCGCGACGCTCGAGCGCGTCAAGTTCGTCGTCTACCCGATCTTCGCGCTCGTGTTCGCGGGCATCATCTACCCGCTGATCGCGCACTGGGGCTTCGGCGGCGGTCTGTTCGCCGAGATCGGCGACGGCGTCCAGGACTTCGCCGGCTCGTCGGTCGTCCACCTCACCGGTGCGACGGCGGCGCTCGCGGGCTGCCTCCTGCTCGGCCCGCGCAAGGGCAAGTACGGTCCCGACGGCAAGCCACGCGCGATCCCGGGTCACAGCATGCCGCTGTTCGGTCTCGGCGTCCTGATCCTGTGGCTCGGCTGGTTCGGCTTCAACGGCGCCTCGGGCGCCGCGACGGACGGCCAGTACATGGAGGCGATCGGCGTGACGAACCTCGGCGCCGCCGGCGGCGTCATCGGCGCGTTGATCGCGGTGCAGTTCACGCTCAAGAGCCTCGACGTCGGCATGATCGGCAACGGCGCGATCGCCGGACTCGTCGCGGTCACCGCTCCGGCGGGCTACATCGAGTTCTGGGCCGCGCCGCTCGTCGGCTTCATCGGCGGCGTGATCGTCGTCTACGGCGTGCTGTGGTTCGAGCGCATCGGCGTCGACGATCCGGTCGGCGCGACGTCGGCACACGGCCTGGCCGGCATCTGGGGCACGCTCGCCTGCGGCATCTTCACCTCGCCGCGGATCCTCGAGCAGTTCGGGGGCGACGGCCGTGAGGGCCTCGTCTACGGCGGCGGCGTCTACCAGCTCGGCGTCCAGGCGGCGGCGGTGGTCCTGACCTTCGTCACCGTGTTCGCCCTGTCGTACGCGACGTTCTATGCGATCAAGGTGACGATCGGCATCCGTTCGGATGACGAAGCCGAGGATGCCGGGCTGGACATCTCCGACCACGGCATGTACGGCTACCCCGAGCAGTTCATTCCGCCCGCGGAGCTCGTCGGCTACGGCGGTCCGACCACGACGACCCCGCCCGTCCCGGCCACCGCGATGTCCACGAAGGAGAGCACGGTATGAAGATGGTGATCGCGTACGTCCGCCATGAGGCGTTTGAGCCGATCCGAACGGAGCTCCTGACGCTCGGGTTCCCATCGCTGTCGATCAGCGAGGTCAAGGGATCCGGGCGCCAGAAGGGCATCACCGAGCGCTACCGGGGTGCGGAGCTGACCAACTACCTGCGCCCGAAGGTCAAGATCGAGTGCGTCGTCGCAACGAAGGACGTGATGACGATCGTCGACACGATCCTCAAGCACGGCCGCACGGGTGCCGTCGGCGACGGGAAGGTCTTCGTCCTTCCCGTCGAGGAGGCCTACCGGATCCGCACCGGAGAGTCGGGTGAGGAAACGTTGCAAGCACATCCGGACGCCGCGTCGGCTGCGGCAGCCGGCTAGGCGGTGGTGAGGGTGGCCGCGCCGACAGCGGCCACCCTCGTCGAACGGCTGAGGGAGCTGCATCTACGCATGGTCGATGCGGTTCTGGCCGGCGACGGCTTGGACCGCGTCGCCGAGCTCGCCGCCGAGGCGGTCGGCGGGACGGTGGTGATCGTCGTTCCTCGACTGGGCGCCGCGGCTCTCGCCCCGCGCGGCGCTCCGGCGTCCGATCGCCTTCCGGAGTTGCGCCGGTACGTCGGCGACTGCGTCGCCGACCGTCCGGCCAACCCGCCGCGCGGCCTCGCCGTAGAGATCCCGATCGCCTCCGGCGACGAGATGGTCGGCTGCGTGCTGCTGCTGGAGGGCGCGAGCGCGGTCGTCGGCGAGGCATCCGAGTACCTGCACCTCGCCGCGGTCGCTTCGCTGACCGAGGTCGCCGTCGAGGAGGCGCGCGATGAGGTCGAGCAGAACCTGCGCGGGTCGTTTCTGGAGGATCTGCGCGCCGGCGCCGGGCTGGCGCCCGACGAGCTCGTGCGCCGGGCCGCGCGGCTCGGGTGCGACCTCAGCCGCGGCGCCGTCGCGCTCTGCGCCGAGCTGCACACCGATCGCCCGCGCCACGTCGTCGCGACGATCGCCGAGGACGTCCCGGGTGCGCTGGCCCAGCACATGGAGAGCGCGACCGGCGGATCGCCCAGCGGACGGGTCTACGCGCTGCTGCCGGCCGTCGGCGAGGACGACGCCGCCGAGGCGACGCTCGCCGCCGCCGCCCGCCTGGCGACGCGCCTGCAGCGCCACGGCACCGTCGGCCTGTCGTCCTTCTACGCCGAGGCGGGCGAGCTCGGTCGCGCCGTGCAGGAGGCCGAGCTCGTGCTCGACGTCCTGACGGTGTCCGGCGAGCCGATCGCCGAGGACATCAACCAGGGCACGTACCGGCTGCTGTTTCGCGTGCTCGCGTCGCACCCCGAAGAGGTGCGCTCGTTCTATGAGGACACGGTCGCGCCCGTCGTGCGCTACGACGACCAGTACCGGACCGACCTGATCGGCACGCTGGAGGCCTACCTGACCGCCAACTGCCACATGAGCGCGACGGCGGCGGCGATCCATGCGCACCGTCACACCGTCGCCTACCGCCTCGAGCGCGTCCGTGACCTGACCGGCCTGGATCCGATGCAGTCCGAGGACCGCGAGCGGCTGGGGCTCGGCCTGAAGGCCTACCGGATCATCGCGCCGCGGCTGCCTCGCTGATCGCGGCCGAGCCCGTCGCGTCCGCGGCGAACGCGAGACGAGCGGGGCCGACTCGGCCGCCCGCGATCAGACGCCGACGGTGTGCCTGAGTGCGCGTGGGGCCGCCTTCTGACGCTCGGCCTCGATCCTCTCGCGCTGCGATATCGCGCGCTCCAGCAGCGCGTCGACGTCGAACGGCGCGAACTCGGGATGGTCGCCCGCGATCGTCTTCAGCGCCTTCCACATGCAGACCTTGCCCTCGACGCCGATCGACAGCGTCTCGAGCGTGACGAATGCGTTGAGGTCGTCGTCATCGCCGGCCGTGAACTTCGGGCCCATCATCTTCGAGCCGAGCTCGGCGAGGGCGGTCTTGCTCGCGCTCTCGTCGACGCCGAGTGCTGCGATCAGCTGCTGCAGCGTCTCGTAGTCGGACTTGATCGCGGCGTGGATCTCGGAGAAGAACGGACCGTGCTCGTCGGTCTGATGCTCCTCGGAAGCCATCTTCGCGAGGTTCGTGCCGGCGGTCGCGCCGGCCAGGTGATCGTTGAGATACGTGTCCAAGCCGGAATAGGCCATCTGCTCTCCGTCCTCTCGAATGCGTCCCTGCCGTGGGCGGCCGCGCCGCAGTGGGCAGCGGCAGGTTCTCCCTCGGGGTACCCGGCTGATCGCGATGTACTCCCGCGCAGGACGCACCGGGGCGATAACCGCCCCGGCCCTCCGGTGGATCAGATGAGCGCCGCCAGCAGGCTGCGCTGACGCTCCGTCATCGAGCCGACCGTCTTCGTCTCGGGCATCCCGATGCCGGCGAGGAACTTGCTGGCGCGCGACGTGCCCCAGCGACGCTGGCTGGTCAGCAGCTCGACGATCGTCATGCTCGCCGCTTCCCACGGGCAGGTCAGGACGACCTCGCGGACGGCGATCGCGCCCTCGCCGACCTTGCGCTTGAGCTCCGCGCGAGCGAGTCGCACCTCGTTGGCGCGCTGGAGGGCCTGCATGTGCTGCGGTCGCGCAGGGGCAATCGTCGTTGACGCGTCGTGCATGAGTCCTCCTCGGCTGTCCCTCAGTGCTTGAGGGCAGCGCTTCGGTGAATGATCGTCGGGAAGCCGCGTCAGCACTCGGCCACGTATAGCAGCGGACGCCACCAACCCCTCGAGGGCATGTCATCCGCATGCCTCGGTGGTGTCCGCTGCCTTCCCGCTCGCCGGTGCTGAACGCTCGTCGAAGGTATGCGAGCGCTGGGGGGCAGTTCAAGCGCCTGGACGAAACGCGCTCGCTCAGAGCGAGGTTTTTCTTCGGTCAACCACTTGTGAAAATTTGGACAATCGAAGCAGACCGTCAGGACGGAAGCGGACCGTGCTCGGCCTCGAACGAGGCCTTGACGGCCGCGAACGCGTCCAGTGCGCGGTCGAGCGTCGGCAGGTCGTGCGTGGCCATCACGCTCGTACGCAGCAGGGCCCCGCCGGGCGGCACGGCCGGATGGATCGCGACGTTCACGAAGACGCCGGCGTCGTACAGCGCGCGCCACAGCAGGACGGCCTTCCAGTCGTCGCCGACGATCACCGGCACGATCGGCGTCATGTGGTCGCCGTCGTGCTCGACGACCTTGAAGCCGTGCTCCTTCAGGCCGGCGTGCAGGTACGCCGCGTTGTCGAGCACGCGTGCCAGCAGCGGCGGGCCGTCGGCGGAGCGGATGATCCGCAGCGCCGCGAGCGCGGCGCCGACGGCGGCCGGCACGCCCGCGGCGGTGAACAGGAACGCGCGGCTCTGGACGCGCAGGTAGTCGATCACGTCATGGCTGCCGGCGAGAAAGCCGCCGCAGCTGGCAAGCGACTTGGAGAAGGTTCCCATCCGCAGGTCGGTGCGGTCCTCGATGCCGAGCAGCTCGGCCGCGCCGGCGCCGCGCGCGCCGAGCACGCCGGCGCCGTGCGCCTCGTCGACCATCAGCCGCGCGCCGTAGCGTCCGCAGAGGTCGGCGATCTGCGGCAGCGGGGCGATCTCGCCCTCCATCGAGAAGACCCCGTCGACGACGACGAGGATGCCGCCCTCGTCGGCGCGCGCCTTCTCCAGCGCGCGCTCCAGCCGGTCCATCCGGTTGTGGCGAAACGCGCGCAGCTTCGCGCGGCTGAGGATGCAGCCGTCGAGGATCGAGGCGTGGTCGCCGGAGTCGGCGACGACGGTGTCGCCGGGCTCCAGCAGCGTGCCGAGCGCGGTCAGGTTCGCCTGCGCGCCCGTCGAGCAGACGAGCGCCTCCTCGGTGCCCATCCAGTCGGCGATCTCCCGCTCGAGCTCGAGGTGCAGCCCGATCGTCCCGTTGAGCAGCCGTGAGCCGGTCAGGCCCGTGCCGTACTGCGTCAGTGCGTCCTGCGCACCCTGGATGACGCGCTCGTCGCCGGTCAGCCCGAGGTAGTTGTTGGAGCCGAGCATGATCCGCTCGGCGCCCTCCATCTCGACGACCGGGCCGGCCGGCCCGTCGAGCGTGCGGAAGTACGGCAGCAGGTCCGCCTCGCGCGCGGCGCGCAGCTGCTCGGCGCGCTCGTGGCCGCGCACCTTGGCGAAGACGTCGTGTGTCGTGGATGCCATGTAGCGTGAGGGCCGTGAGCGGCGTCGACGTGCAGCCCGTCTCGTCGCAGCGAGATCGGCGGGAGTTCATCGAGCTCCCGTTCCGGCTGCACTGTACCTCTCCGCAGTGGGTCCCTCCGCTGCGCCTGGAGCGCCGGATGTTCCACAGCCGCCGGATGAATGCGTACTTCAAGCACGCCGGTGCGCAGGAGTTCCTGGCGCGGCGCGGCGATCGCGTCGTCGGGCGTATCTCGGCGCAGGTCGACGGCGCCTACGACGCCCAGCACGGGGTGGGCGGGGTTTGCGATACCGGCATGTTCGGCTTCCTCGAGCTCGAGGACGACCCGGAGGTCATGGGCGCGCTCGTCGACGCCGCGCAGGCGTGGCTCGCCGAGCGCGGCCGCCATCACATGATCGGGCCGATGGACTACACGATGAACGACGAGTGCGGCGTGCTGATCGACGGCTTCGAGCACGAGCCGATGATCAAGCAGCCGTGGCATCCGCCGTACTACGCGCAGCGCTGCGAGGGCGCCGGGCTGTCGAAGGCGATCGACCTGCTGATGTGGCGGCTGGAGATCGACGACCGCGAGAAGATCCTGCCGATCATCTTCGAGCTCTCCGAGCAGTCCGAGACCAAGCACGGCATCGAGCTGCGCCACATGCGCCGCCGCGACCTGCCGAAGGACGTCAAGGTCTTCGGCGAGGTCTACAACGCCGCCTGGAAGGACAACTGGGGCTTCGTGCCCTACTCCGACGAGGACCTCAAGCACTATGCCGAGGAGCTGCAGCTCGTCTTCGACAAGCACTGGTTCATGGTCGCCCAGAAGGACGGCGAGACGATCGGCGTGGCGATCACCGTGCCCGACATCAACCAGGTGCTCAAGAAGATGAACGGCCGCCTGCTGCCGCTCGGCTGGTGGCACTACCTGCGCAAGGGCACGATCATCGACCGCGTTCGCGTCGGCTTCCTCGGGATCAAGCCGGAGTACCAGCACACCGGCGCGGCGGCGCGCTTCTACGTCGAGCACTTCGACATGGCGAAGGTGCGGCCGCAGAAATGGGGCGAGATGGGCTGGATCCTCGAGACGAACCGCTCGATGAACCGCGGCATGGAGGCGATGGGCGGCCAGGTCGTCAAGCGCTTCCGGGTGTACGAATCGCGCTTCTGAGGCACAACGTCTGGCGCTGGGTGCAATATTCGTGCTCGCGGTGCTCCCGCCGGGGTCGCCGCGATCCGGCACTGCTCATCGTCATCTTGTCTGCGTTGCTCTCTCCTTCCTTTCATCGACGTCAGCCGGTCGCGTGACGGACGAACCGCCGGTCGTCTTCGACCAGGCCGCCTACGAGGGCGAGATCCTCGACGGCGTGCCCGTGCTCGCCGACGAGGCGCGATCCGTCGAGGCGCAGCGCCCGTCGCTTGCGCTCAGTCCAGTCGTGGTGCAGACGGCCGCCCTCGTCGGCGCGAGCGTCGTGGCGGGCGCCGCGACGGTGGCGATCGCGCAGCGGCGCCGTGCGCGTCGTGTGGCGCGTCGCCGGCGGCGGACGATCGGACCGGTGCTTGCGAGCCGGTCGTTCCTCGTCGACGTGCACGTGCTCGGCGAGCGCGGCAAGTAGCGCGGACATCGGCCGGGCTGCCGGCGTTCGTCGCAACGTGCGCGTTCGTTCGAGGTCGCCGTCCTGCGGTGGGCGTACCGTCAGCGCCGTGTCGATGCAGCTGCGCGTAGAGGTCGTTCCTCGCTGGGCGTTTCGCCTGCCCGAGCAGGGCGGGCGAGACGGCGTGCTGCGCCGGCGCGGCGGCGTGCTCGAGCGCCTGCTGCACGTCGACGGGCGCCCGGCGATCGTGCGCGTCGCGCAGACCGGCGAGCGCTGTGTGCTGTTCGGCGCGTGGGCGGACGATCATGCCGCTGCGCAGGCGGCGATCGCGCGGATGCGCTTCGCGCTCGGCGTCGACGACGACCTGCGCCCGTTCTACGAGCGCCACCGCGACGATCCGCTGATCGGCGCGTCGGTGCGGCGCCGTCCGTGGCTGCGGGTCGCGCGCCGCCCGGTCGCGTTCGAGGCGCTCGCCTGGGCGATCTGCGAGCAGCTGATCGAGACCCGCCAGGCGAACGCGATCGAGGCGCGGATCGTCCGCGCGCACGGCGCGCGCTGCGCGCAGACCGGCCTGCGCGACGTCCCGGCGCCGGCGGTCCTCGCGGCCTGCTCGCCGGCGCGCCTGGAGAGCTTCGAGCTCGCCGGCCGGCGCGCGATCGCGCTGGTGCGGGTCGCGCGTGAGGTCGCGGCCGGCCGGATCGACCTCGACGGGCGGACGGACGCCGAGCACGAGCGCGCCTGCAAGCGCCTGCTGGCGATCCCGACGATCGGCCGCTGGACCGTCGAGATGCTCGCGCTGCACGGGCAGGGCCGCTACGACGTGATCCCCGCCGGCGACCTCGGCTTCCTCAAGCTGCTCGGCCGCGCGCGCAGCGGCGGCGATCCCGCCGCGCGCGCCGATGAGGCCGACGTGCGCGCGCTGTTCGCGCGCTTCGGCGAGTGGCGCGGGCTGGCCGGCGTGCACGCGCTGTCGGCACCGCCGCACGCGCTCGTGCGGTCGGTCGCGGCCTGACTCACTCCGTCGTGCGGTAGCGCAGGTAGACGACGCCGTTGGCGAAGCGGCGCTCGCCGAGCAGCTCGAGCCCCAGGCGGACGCCGTCGGGCAGCGCCCGCGCGCCGCCGCCGACGATCACCGGCGAGAGGAGGAGCTGGACCTCGTCGACGAGCCCGGCGCGCAGCGCCTGCGCGGCCAGCTCGGCGCCTCCGACGGCGAGATCGCGCTCGGCGCTCGCCTTCAGCTGCGCCACGGCCGCGGGATCGAAGGCGCGCTCGATCCGCGTCCGCTCGCTCGCCGGCGCGTGCAGCGTCGTCGAATAGACGATCTTCTCGGCTGCCCGCCAGATCCGCGCGTAGTCCCGCATCGCCTGCGGCTGTCCGGCGACGGCCTCGTCGGACTCCCAGAAGACCATGACGTCGTACAGCCGGCGCCCGTAGAGGTGGGTGCCGATCGGCCGCTCGAGCTCGTTGACGAAGCGATGCACCTCGTCGTCTGGCGCCGACCAGTCGAAGCTGCCGTCCGCGTCGGCGACGTAGCCGTCGAGCGACGTGATCGCCGAGTAGGTCAGCTTGGCCATCGAGCCGACACTACCGGCGCAGCCGGGCGACGGTCGCGTTGCGCGTGCGCTGTCAGCAGGCGACCGGCGACGGCGCGATCGCGACGCGCTCGGCACCGCGCCAGGCGGCGAGCTGATCGAGCGCCCGCGCGAGCGCGCGCTCGACAGCCGGCGTCCGGCGCACGCCGGGCTCGTGGTACAGGGCGCGGACGCGCAGCACGCGCGCGGAGCGGTCGAGCGCCATGTCGGCGCGCGCGACGAGCCGCTCGCGATGCAGGATCGGCAGGACGTAGTAGCCCCAGCGCCGCTGCGCGGCCGGCACGTAGATCTCGAGGCGATGGTCGAAGCCGAACAGCTCGGCCGTGCGAGCGCGGTCGCAGAGCAGGTTGTCAAACGGCGACAGCGCTGTCGTGCGGGCGCCCGGCGCGAGGTCGGGAAGGCGCTCGAGGTCCTCCGGCGCTGCGAGCCAGTCGCCGCGCAGGCCGGCGACGCTCACCGTCTCGAGCTCGCCCGCGGCGACGAGGCCGGCGAGCGTTCGCGGCAGCTCGCGATAGCGGCGGCGCAGGAAGTGCGCGCGCACGTGACCGGCGCGGGCGACGCCGAGCATCCGCACGGCGCGCAGCGCGGCGGCGCGCTCGGCCTGCGCATCGGAGAGGTCGGTGGCCGCCGCACCCGCGTGCACGCCGTCAGGCAGGCAGCGCTCGAAGACGTCCCAGACGCGCTCCGTCGCGCCGATCCGGCTCGACACGCCGATCCGTCCCGTGATCCACAGCAGGTGCAGCAGCCGGGCGATCGTCTGGCGGCCCGAGACGTCGTCGGTCCACCAGCCGTGGCGCCACGGCTCGGCCGAGCGGTCCTCGAGCTCGCGCGCCCGCAGCGGCCCGCGCGCCCGCAGCTCCTGCACGAGCTCGTCGGCGAACGCCGCGTTCGCGTGCAGGAACGTCCGGGCCCGCTCGGCACGCGTCGTCGGCGCCTGCAGCCAGGTGCGCGTCGCCCAGCGGTGCAGCGCCAGGTCGGCGGTCGCGACGAGCGATGCCTCGTGCGCCCAGGCGTCGAACAGCGCTCGCTGCTCGTAGGCGGCGACCTGCAGCGTGCTGTCGCGCAGCGGGCCGAGGCGGGCGAAGAGCACGAGCAGCGGGCTGCGCGCGACGGCGCTGACCGGGTCCAGCTGCAGGCAGCCGATCCGCTGCGTCACCGCCGCGATCGCCTCCGGGCCACGTCCGCGCGCGGGGCGGGCGGGGTCGAGTCGCGCGCCGGC
>JAUYGN010000002.1 GCA_030690545.1 Solirubrobacteraceae bacterium | reverse complement strand
GCCGGCGCTCGCGCAGCCGCTCGATCAGGGCGCGGTCGCCGCTGCGCGCGGCGCGGCGCAGGGAGCGCCCGATCGCGCGCGCGCCGGCCGGGTCGACCGTCATCTTCAGGAGGTTGCGGCCCGTCTCGGCGAGGATCTGCGTCAGCCCGACGGCGCCCTCCAGCTGCGGGTCGGCGGCGGCGTCCGGGCGCCCGGCGCTCTCCAGCAGGACGAGCGCCTCGAGCGTGTCGGGCTCGATCCGCGCCGTCCGCGCGGCGGCCTCGACGAGCGGGCGGTAGCGCGCCGTCCGCGCGGCGCTGGCACGCGCCCCGCCCGGCGACTTCGCGTACAGGACGTGCGCGTGCCCGCGCGCCGCGGCGGCGACGAACGCCTGCTCGCGCTGCTCGGTGTAGGCGAGCGGGTCGTTGTCGACGCCCGCCTCCGGCACGAGGCCTGGGCGTCCCGCGTCGTTGCCGAACAGCACGACGACCGCGACGACCGCGAGGACGGCGACGGCGAGCAGCACCAGCACGCGGCGGACGAGGGACGTCATCCGCCCCTAGGCTCGCAAATCGCTCGTCGACGCGTCCCCGGCGTCGACCGTCGCGCGCCGTACGCTGCGACGTCATGCGGACGCTCCAAGCCGGCGACCAGGCGATCCTCGACGACGACCTGCTGATCGCCGGCGACAACCTCGCCGCGATGGCGACACTGCCCGACGCCGCGTTCGACATGGCCTATCTCGACCCGCCGTTCAACACCGGCAGCGAGCAGCGCCGCGGCGCGCTTCGCTACGCCGACGCCTACGCCGACTACGCCGGCTTTCTCGTCCCTCGCCTGGAGCGCGTGCGCGAGCTGCTCGCGCCGCACGGCACGCTGTACCTGCACCTCGACTACCGCGAGGCGCACCGCTGCAAGCTCGCGCTCGACGAGATCTTCGGCCCGCAGTGCTTCCTCAACGAGCTGATCTGGATCTACGACTACGGCGGCCGGCCGAAGCGGCGCTGGCCGGCCAAGCACGACACGATCCTCGTGTACGTGCGCGACCGCGATCGCTACCACTTCGACGACGACGAGGTCGACCGCGAGCCGTACATGGCGCCGGGCCTCGTCGGCTCCGAGAAGGCTGCCCGCGGCAAGCGCCCGAGCGACTGCTGGTGGCACACGATCGTGCCGACGAACTCGCGTGAGAAGACCGGCTACCCGACGCAGAAGCCGGTCGGCATCGTGCGACGGATGGTGGCCGCGTCGTCGCGGCCGGGCGGCTGGTGCCTGGATCCGTTCGCGGGCTCCGGCACCCTGGGCGCCGCCTGCGGCGAGCTCGGCCGCCGCTTCGTCCTCGTCGACTCCAACCCCGAGGCGGTCACGATCAGCGGCGCGCGCCTGGCCGCGCAGCGCCTGCCGGCGTAGACCGTCCTCGCGTGGGCGTTCCCGACGGGCGGCGGCCGCGCATCGCCGCTCACCCGCCGGTCGCGCCGTCGCCGTCGACGGTCGGCCCGTCGTCCTGCTCGTCCGTCCAGCGGCGCGGCTTGAGGACGAAGATCTCGACGGCGATGTCGGGATCGACGTGGTGGTCGCTGAGGAACGCGAGGACCTCGCGTCCGGTGTGCTCGACGATGACGCCGATCAGCGCCTCTCGCATCGTGCGCTGGATCCGCCGGCGCATGTCGATGACCGCGTCGCCGTGACCGTCGTTGACGAGGCTGCGCTCACCCGTCAGCAGGGTCTCGCGCAGGACGACGACGACGTGGTGCTCGCCGATCGTCGTGTGGGCTTGCGTCGGGCCGCGGCCGGTGTATTCGCGCACGAGCCGGACGACGGCGTTGCTGATCGCCTGCGCGGCCTCGCCTCGCGATCGGATCACTTCCGAGCCTGCCACGGCCACGGGCCTTTCTGGTCTCCGTCGAGAACTCGGACCGCACGTGGGAGGGAGACGCTGGGGGGAGCTCCCGAGTGCGGCGCCCGATCCCTCCAGAAGTGCCCCGCACGATGCAGTGGCGGGTCAGCGGAAGGCGCAGATGCACGTCATCGTACCTCAAGCCGAATTCAGGGTCCCGTCGTGAGGCGGCGGCGCATCAGCACGGTCGTCCCGCCCGCCCGCGGCTGCACGTCGACGACGTCCATCATCTTGCGCATCAGCGGCAGTCCGCGGCCGCGGACGGGGGACGGCTGCGGCGCGCGCCAGGTGCCGCGGTCGCGCACGCGCACCGTGACCTCGCCGCCGGCGTGGGTGAACTGCACGTCGAAGAGGTCGCCGCCGAAGCCGTAGCCATGCTCGACGGCGTTCTCGCAGGCCTCGTTGCAGGCCATGATCACGTCCTCGGTCTCGTCGGCGCCGGCGCCGTGCTCGCGCAGCCAGCGGCGCAGCGTCTGGCGCATCGCGAACAGGCCGCCCGACTCGCCCGAGACCTCCAGCGACACGTCTGCGCCAAGCGTCTCCTGCATGCGCACGACGAGCAGCGTGACGTCGTCTGACTGCGTGGCTGCCGGGTCGAGGTTGCGCTTCAGCAGCAGCTCGCAGGTCGCGTCGACGTCCGCGCCGGCATCGCACGCGGCGTCGCGCAGCCGCTCGAGGCCGACGTCGAGCACCTCGGCCGGGCTCTCGACGAGGCCGTCGGTGTAGAGGACGAGCGTCGAGCCGGGCTCGAGCACGGCGGTGTGCTGCTGGTAGCGCGGCGTCGCCAGGACGCCCATCGGCGGCGACGGCTGCTCGGTGAAGAACGCGGCGCTTCCGTCGCCGCGCGCGATCAGCGGCGGCGGGTGCCCGGCGTTCGTGAAGCGCAGGACGCCCGTGCTCGGCTCGAGGATCGCCAGGACGACGGTCGTCATCATCGCCTCGTCGGAGCCGATCGCCAGCGTGAAGCGGTTCAGGCGGTCGGCCATCGCGCCCGTGTCGTCGGCCTGCATGAGGATCGCGCGCAGCGCGCTGCGCATCTGGCCCATCGTCGCGGCGGCCTCGATACCGCGCCCGACGACGTCGCCGATCGCCAGCGCGACGCGGCCGCTGGGCAGCGCGATCGCGTCGTACCAGTCGCCGCCGACCGAGGTGCCGTTCTCACCGGGCTCGTAGCGCGCGCCGAGCGCGACGCCGGCGACGTCCGGCAGGCGCTTGGGCAGCAGCGAGCGCTGCAGCTCCTGGGCGATGCGCCGCTCGTGCTCATGGACGCGCGTGCGCGCGATCGCCAGCCCGGCGCGGTCGGCGGCGAGGCGCAGCAGGCCGATCGTCTCGGGATCGAAGTCGCGCCGCGTCAGCGTGCCGACGTTGATCGAGCCGATCACGCGGTCGCCGTCGAGCAGCGGCACGGCGAGCAGCGAGCCGATCGCCGGACCCAGCGAGCTCGCGTCGATCTGCGCCCCGGCGACATCGGGGATCGTGACCGGACCGCGCTCGTGCACGACGCGCTGCACGACGCCGTCGACGTCCTCGCGCGGCCCGTGCTCGAAGGTCGTGTCGACGCCGCCGGCCGCGCGCGCGACGATGACGCGCGCCTCGTCGGTCAGCACGGCCGCCGCGCGATCGACGTCGAGCGCCTCGAGGATGCGATCGAGCAGCTCGCGCAGCAGGTCCTCGACGCTCTCCGCGCCGAGCGCGGCGGCGGCGATCGAGTGCATGATCTGCAGGCGCTCGGCGGCGGCCTCGGCGTGCGCGCGCTCGGACTGGGCGCGGATCAGCTGCTCGCGGTCGCGCTGCGCGCGGCGGCGCTCGCGCAGATCCTGCAACTGCAGGATGAGGTCGGGCGGACCGCCGTTGGACGGCCGCGCGAGCGATGCGCTGACGAGCACCGGGATCGTCGTCCCGCGCGGGCCGGTCAGCCGCCGCTCGAACTCGTAGTGGCGCAGCTCGCCGGCCAGCAGCTGCGCGCGGAGCTCGTCGTCGATGCCGGCGTCGTCGCGCGGCCCGAGCTCGTCGAGCGTGCGCCCGATCAGCTCGACGGCGTCGCGCCCGACCGCCTCCTCGAGCGCCCGGTTGACATGGCGCAGGCGTCCGTCGGGGTCGGCGCGAGCCATGCCGATCGGCGCGTCCTCGAACGTCGCGCGCAGCAGCTCCTCGCGCTCGGCCAGCGCCCGCCCGCGCTCGTACAGCTCGCCGAAGACCTCGACCTTCGAGCGCAGCACGACCGGGTCGACCGGCTTGAAGAGGTAGTCGACGGCGCCCGAGTCATAGCCGCGGAAGACGTGCTCGGGCGTCTTGCTGATCGCGGTGACGAAGATGATCGGGACGTTGCGGGTGCGCTCGCGCGCGCGGATCAGCGCAGCGGTCTCGAAGCCGTCGAGGCCCGGCATCTGGACGTCGAGCAGGATCGCCGCGAACTCGTCGCGCAGCAGCGCTCGCAGCGCCTCGTCGCCGGAGCCCGCCCGCACGAGCCGGTAGCCGGTCGGCTCGAGGATCCCCTCCAGCGCGAGCAGGTTCTCCTCGTGGTCGTCGACGAGCAGGATCGCCGTGTGCGCGTCGACCGCCCTCATCGGCGCGCGTCCTCCGGCGTGCCGGCGAGCTCGACGAGCGCGGGCCCGATCTGCTCGAGCGCGAGCACCTGTGCCTCGGGCGTCGACCACAGCGCCGCGGCAGGCATCTCGCTGCGCTCGGCGCAGTCGGGGTCCTGCACGATCGCGTGACCGCCGCGCGCGGCGATCTGCGCCAGGCCGTGGGCGCCGTCGGCGTTGGCGCCGGTCAGCACGACGCCTGCCGCGCGGTCGCCGTAGGCGGCGGCGGCGGAGCCGAACAGCACGTCGATCGAGGGCCGGCTGTAGTGCAGCGGCTCGTCGACCGACAGCGCCGCGCGCCCCGCATCGACGAGCAGGTGGTAGTCCGCCGGGGCGACGACGACGCAGCCGGGCCGCAGCTCCTGCTTGTCCTCGGCCTCGGTCACGGCCAGCGCGCAGTGCGTGTCGAGCAGGTGCTCGAGCATGCCGTCCTGACCGGCGCTCGGGCGGTGCTGGGCGATCACGACGGTCGCCGGGAACGTGCTCGGCAGCGCCCCGAGCACGGTCTCGATCGCCTGCAGTCCGCCCCACGACGCGCCGAGCGCGACAAGCTCGACCCGCGTCATGAGCGCCGCCGGAAGATCTTCTCGCTCTCGACGAGCGGCTCGTACGCGCCGGCATGGCGTGACTGGCGGATCGACTCCTTGCGCCCCAGCGCGAGGATCCCGAAGCGCGTCAGGCTGGCGCCGAACAGCTCGAGCACCGCCTCCTGCAGCTCGCGTCCGAAGTAGATCAGCACGTTGCGGCAGACGATCAGCTGAAACTCGTTGAACGAGCCGTCGGTGACGAGGTTGTGCTGGGCGAAGACCGTCCCTTCGGCCAGCGCCGGGTCGAAGCGCGCGACGTCGCCGTCGGCGCTGTAGTAGCGCGAGAACTCGTCACGGCCGCCGGCGCGCAGGTAGTTCTCGGTGTAGCGCTGCATGTGCTCCATCGAGAAGGCCCCGCTGCGCGCGCGCTGCAGGGCGGCCTCGTCGATGTCGGTCGCGTAGATGCGCGCGCGGTCGAGCAGCCCCTCCTCGTGCAGGGCGATCGCCAGCGAGTAGATCTCCTCGCCGGTCGAGCAGCCCGCGTTCCAGACGCGGATGAACGGATGCGTGCGCAGGACGGGGAAGACGGTCTCGCGCAGGGCCCGGTGGAAGTTCGGGTCGCGGAACATCCCGGTGACGTTGATCGACAGGTCGCGCAGCAGGCGGTCCATGCAGGACGGGTCGTGCAGGATGCGCTCCTGCAGGCCGGAGATCGTCTCGAGCCCCTCGCCGTGGACGCGATGCCACAGCCGGCGGCGCAGCGAGGCCAGCGCGTAGCCGCGGAAGTCATAGCCGTAGGCGCGCTGGATGCCTTCCAGCAGCAGCTCGATCTCGAGCCGCTCGCGTGCCTCCTGGACATCGTCGTTCACGCGTACAGCCATACCCGCATCAGCGAGATGAGCTGCTCGATGTCGACCGGCTTGGTGATGTAGTCCGACGCGCCGGCGGCGATCGACTTGTCGCGATCGCCCTTCATCGCCTTCGCCGTCAGGGAGATGATCGGCAGCTCGGCGAAGCGCCCGTCGTCGCGCAGCGCGCGCGTCGTCGCGTGGCCGTCGAGCTCGGGCATCATCACGTCCATCAGGATCAGGTCGACGCCGGGGTCGGCGTCGAGCGTCTCGATCGCGTCACGCCCGTTCTCGGCGAAGCGGACGACCATCCCGCGCGTCTCCAGCGCGCTCGTCAGCGCGAAGACGTTGCGCACGTCGTCGTCGACGATCAGCACGCGCTTGCCGGCGAGCACGTCGTCCGAACCGTGCAGCTGCTCGAGCACGCGGCGGCTGTCGTCGGGCAGCGCGGTCTGCGGTCGGTGCAGGAACAGCGCGGTCTCGTCGAGCAGCCGCTCGGGGGAGGCGGCGTCCTTGACGATGATCGACTCGGCGTAGCGGCGCAGGCGCGTCTCCTCGCGGCGCGTCAGCTGCTTGCCGGTGTGCACGATGACCGGCACCTCGCTGTGGCGCGCGTCGGCCTGCAGGTGGTCGAGCAGCGCGAAGCCGGTCGTCTCGGGCAGCTTGAGGTCGAGCACGATGCAATCGAAGTGCTCGTCGCGCAGCGCGGCGAGCGCCTCCTCGCTGGAGCCGACGGCGGTCACCTCGACGTCGTCGCCGGAGCCGACGAGCGCGGCCACGCTGCGCCGCTGGACCTCGTCGTCCTCGACGATCAGCAACCGCCGCACGGGACGGTCGAGGAAGCGCTCCGCGGTCGTGAACGTCTGTGCCAGCGCGTCGGCCTCGACCGGGCGCTCGAGGAAGCCGGCCGCGCCGGCGCGCAGCGCCGCCAGGCGCTGCTCGGGCGCGCCCGCCGCGTAGACGGGGATGTGGCGGGTGCGCGGATGGTGCTTGAGCTGGTCGAGGATCGTGGTCGCGCCCAGCACCGGCACGGCGAGCACGATCACGTCGGGCGCGAGCTCGTGCGCGAGCGTGACCCCGGCGGCGCCGCGCGCGCTGACGACGGCGCGGAAGCCGTGCTCGCGCGCCTGGACGAGCGCTCGCAGCGCCGCGTCGCCGTCGTCCTCGACGATCAGCGCGACGCGGTCGCCGGGCTCGATTCGCTCGCGGTCGTCGTCGGCCGCCGGCAGCGGATCGTCGTCGTCGCGGGGCGGTGGCGCCGGCGCACGCTCGGAGGCTGCCTGCGCTTGCGGCTCGCGCGGCTCGGTCGAGGGCGTCGCGGGCGCGGGAGGCTCGGCCGTCACGTCCGGCTCGCGGTAGGCGGGCAGCAGCAGCTCGAACGCGCTGCCCTCGCCGGGCGCGCTGCGCACGCGGATCTCGCCACCCAGCGCGCGCACGATCTCGCGGCTGATCGACAGTCCCAGGCCGGTCCCGCCGAAGCGCCGGCTCGTCGTCCCGTCCGCCTGCTGGAAGGCTTCGAAGATCAGCCGCAGCTTGTCCTCGGCGATGCCGATGCCGGTGTCGCGCACGGTCAGGCTGAGCTCGTATGGCGTGTCGGCCGGCGCGGCCGCCAGCTCGAGCTCGACGGACCCCTGCTCGGTGAACTTGAAGGCGTTGGAGAGGAGGTTGCGCAGCACCTGCTGGACGCGCTGCTCGTCGGTGTGGATCGCGGCCGGCGCGTCGTCGGAGCTGGAGACCTCGAACGCGACGCGCTTCTGCTCGGCGACCGAGCCGAACGCGCGCTCGACGTAGTCGCGGATCGCGTGCAGCTCGATCTGCCCGGGGTTGATCTCCATCTTGCCGGCCTCGACCTTGGAGAGGTCGAGGATGTCGGAGATCAGCGACAGCAGGTCGGCGCCCGCGGTGTGGATCGTCGAGGCGAACTCGATCTGCTTGTCGGTGAGGTTCTGCTCCGGGTTGTCGGCCAGCAGCTTGGAGAGGATCAGCAGGCTGTTGAGCGGCGTGCGCAGCTCGTGGCTCATGTTCGCCAGGAACTCGGACTTGTACTTCGAGCTGAGCGCGAGCTGCGCCGCCTTCTCCTCGAGGTCGACGCTCGCCTGCTCGATCTCGGCGTTCTGGATCTCGATGTCGCGGTTCTGGCGGCTGAGCAGCTCCGCCTTCTCCTGCAGCTCCTCGTTGGTCTGCTGCAGCTCCTCCTGCTGGGTCTGCAGCAGCTCCTCCGACGCGCGCAGCGACGCCGTCTGCTGCTCGAGCTCGGAGTTGGACAGCTTGAGCTCCTCCTGCTGGCTCTGCAGCTCCTCGGATTGCGCCTGCAGCTCCTCGGCGAGCGACTGGGACTGCTCGAGCAGATCCTCCGTGCGGCGGTTGGCGATGATCGCGTTGAGCACGACTCCGAGCGTCTCGCCGAGCTGGTCGAGGAACGCCCGGTTGACGTCGGAGAACGCGCGCAGCGAGGCGAGCTCGACGACGGCGAGCACCTGCTCCTCGAAGAGGATCGGCATCACGACGATGTTCACCGGCAGCGCCTCGCCGAGGCCGGAGGTCACCTTGACGTAGTCGGGCGGGGCCTCGGAGACGAGGATGCTCTTGCCCTCCAGCGCGGCCTGCCCGACGAGGCCCTCGCCGATCCTGAAGCGGTCGGAGGCCGACGCGCTCTTCTGGTAGCCGTAGCTGGCGATCAGCCGCAGCTCGTGCTCGCCGTCGTCGGCGCGCCGGGTGAGGAAGAACGCGCCGTGCTGGGCCGACACGAGCGGCGAGATCTCCGACATGATCAGCCGCGAGACGGTCGCCAGATCGCGCTGGCCCTGCATCAGGCCGGAGATCCGCGCGAGGTTCGTGTTCAGCCAGTCCTGCTCGGCGTTGCGCCGCGTCGTCTCGCGCAGGTTGGCGATCATCTGGTTGATCGTGTCCGACAGCTCGGCGACCTCGCCCTGCGCGTCGACCGCGATCTGACGCGTGAGGTCGCCCTGCGTCACGGCCGTCGAGACGTCGGCGATCGCGCGCACCTGGGTCGTCAGGTTGCCGGCGAGCTGGTTGACGTTCTCGGTCAGGTCGCGCCAGGTGCCGCTGACGCCCTTGACCTGCGCCTGGCCGCCGAGCTTGCCGTCGGTGCCGACTTCGCGCGCGACCCTTGTGACCTCGTCGGCGAACGAGGAGAGCTGGTCGACCATCGTGTTGAGCGTTCCCTTCAGCTCGCTGATCTCGCCGCGCGCGTCGACGGTGATCTTCTGGCTGAGGTCGCCGTTGGCGACGGCCGTCGCGACCTGGGCGATGTTGCGGACCTGGTCGGTCAGGTTGGAGGCCATGAAGTTCACGTTCTCGGTCAGGTCGCGCCAGGTGCCGCTGACGCCCTTGACCTCGGCCTGGCCGCCGAGCTTGCCGTCGGTGCCGACTTCGCGCGCGACCCTTGTGACCTCGTCGGCGAACGACGACAGCTGGTCGACCATCGTGTTGATCGTGTCCGACAGCTCGAGGATCTCGCCGCGCGCGTCGATGTCGATCTTCTTCGACAGGTCGCCGTTGGCGACGGCCGTCGTGACGCGCGCGATCGCCCGCACCTGGCTGGTCAAGTTGCCGGCCATCAGGTTGACGTTGTCGGTCAGCCCGCGCCAGGTGCCGCTGACGCCGTCGACCGTCGCCTGGCCGCCGAGCTTGCCCTCCGTGCCGACCTCGCGCGCGACCCGCGTCACCTCCGCGGCGAACGAGTTGAGCTGGTCGACCATCGTGTTGATCGTGTCCTTCAGCTCGGCGATCTCTCCCTGCGCGTCGACGGTGATCTTCTTGGAGAGGTCGCCGTTGGCGACGGCGGTCGTGACCTGGGCGATGTTGCGGACCTGGTCGGTGAGGTTGTCGGCGAGCTGGTTGACGTTCTCGGTCAGGTCGCGCCAGGTGCCGCTGACGCCCTCGACGGTCGCCTGCCCGCCGAGCTGGCCCTCGGTTCCGAC
>JAUYGN010000001.1 GCA_030690545.1 Solirubrobacteraceae bacterium | reverse complement strand
GCCGGCGGCGCCTCCGCCGTCGCGAGCCCGGCCGGCCCGTCCTCGTCGAGCAGCCCGTGCGCGCGCAGCGTCGCGCGCGCCTGCTTGACGCCGCTCGGCGGCGGCCGCAGCCCGGCCCGCGCGAACAGCCGCGCGCCCGGGGTCGCCAGCGCCGGCGCCCGCTCGGCGGCCCATTCGAGGAACCCGCGCGGCGGCGCGTCGCAGGCCAGCGCGCCGCCGTCGAACGCGAGCACCCGATCGGCCGCGCTCAGGCAGCGCTCGAGGCGATGCTCGACGAGCACGATCGTCGTGCCCCACTCCTCGTTGAGCCGCCGCAGCAGCCAGACGAGCTCGTCGCCGGCGACCGGATCGAGCTGCGAGGTCGGCTCGTCGAGCAGCACGATCCGCGGCCGGCCCGCGAGCGCCGCGCCGAGCGCGACGCGCTGCAGCTCGCCGCCCGACAGCTCGTGCGTCGCGCGATCGAGCAGGTCGCCGATGCCGAGCGCGAGCGCCGCCTCCTCGACCCCGCGCGCGACCGCCGCCGCGCCGTCGCCGCGGTTCTCCAGCGGCAGCGCGAGCTCGGCGCGGACGGTCGACAGGACGACCTGCGTCTCGGGATCCTGAAAGAGCGTGCCCGCAACCGCCGACAGCGCCGCCGGGCCGTGCTCGCGCGTATCCATCCCGCCGGTCACGACGCGACCGCCGAACTCGCCACCGTGAAAGTGCGGCACGAGCCCCGACGCGGCGCGCAGGAACGTCGACTTGCCCGACGCCGACAGCCCCGCCGCGACGACGAACTCGCCGGGCGCGACGTCGACGGACACGTCGCGCAGCGCGGGCTGCCGCGCATGCGGGTAGCGGTACGTCACCGACTCGAAGCGCAGCACGCTGCGCGCGGTCATCGCAGCACCCCGCGGCGGTCGGCGAACGGCGCCAGCGCGACGAGCACGAGCGCGGCGGCCAGCACCCACTCGCCGGGCCCGACCGGCGCGACCGTCTGCGGGTAGGCCTCGAACGAGGCGACGCCGAAGACCCGTGCGCCGCCGGCCAGCGCCAGCAGCCCGAGCGCCGACGCGGCGACCGAGAAGTCGTGGCGCGACCAGGGCTCGCGCGCGCGCCGCGTCCGCCCGCGCGCCGCCGGGCTCGCGTAGCCGCGCACCTCGA
>JAUYGN010000144.1 GCA_030690545.1 Solirubrobacteraceae bacterium | reverse complement strand
ATCGGCGACGGCCTCGGCGGACGGCTCGTGGCCGTCCGCGCGGGCGCCCTGATCGTCGCACCCGCCGGCGGTCCGCAGCCGGTCTCGCTGCGCTGGCTGCGCGCGCTCGCCGCGGCCTGCGAGATCGAGCTCGCCGAGCGCGCCCTGACCGGCGACGATCTCGCGCGCGCCGACGAGCTGATGCTCTGCGGGATGCCGTTCTGCCTGCTTGCGATCGGCGCGCTCGACGGCCGCGCGCTGCCCGCGCCCACGCCCGGCCCGATCACCGCCCGTCTGATCGCCGCCTGGAGCGCCGACGCCGGCGTCGACCTCGCGGCGCAGTCCGACCGGCTGGCCGTCGCGCACGAGCTCCTGCGACCCGCCCGCACGCCGTGAGCGCGAGCAGCGTCGTCGCGATCCCCGCCCGGCTGGGCTCGACGCGCCTGGAGCGCAAGGTCCTGACCGACATCGGCGGGCGCTCGCTGCTGGCGCGCACGCACGACGTCGCGATCTCCGCGCAGGCCGGCCCGGTCGTCGTCCTGACCGACTCCGAGGAGGTCGCCGACGTCGTGCGCGACTTCGGCGGCGAGGTCCTGCTGACCGCCGTCGAGCTCGATTCCGGCACCGCCCGCGTGGCGTCCGTGATCGACGCCCTCGACGCCGACGTCGTCGTCAACCTGCAGGGCGACGCGCCGCTGACCGATCCCGCGATCGTCGCCCGCAGCGCCGAGCAGGCGGCCGCGACAGGCGCCGCCGTGACGATGGCCGTCTACGCGCTCGAGCACGCCGCCGACCTGCACGACCCGAGCGTCGTCAAGGTCGTGCGCGCCCACGACGGCCGCGTCCTGTACTGCTCGCGCAGCGCGATCCCGCACGTCCGCGACGCGCCCACGGACCTGTGGACGCAGCGCGCCGCCTGCCTCGGTCACTCGGGGATCTACGCCTACGGCCGCGCCTTCCTGGAGAGCTTCGCCGAGCTGCCGCCGAGCCCGCTGGAGGACGCCGAGCGCCTCGAGCAGCTGCGCTGGCTGCAGGCCGGCCTGCACGTGCACTCCTTCCTCGTCGAGCCGCAGGGGCCGTCGGTCGACACGCCACAGCAGCTCGAGCGCGTGCGGGCGGCGTTCGCCGAGCGCGAGGGGCTGCCGGCATGACGCGCGCCGCCACGACCGGGACGACCGGCGCACCCGCCGGCGCCGGCGCCGCGCCGGCGGATCGCGGCGCGACGAGTCCCGCCGACCCGGGCGCGCTGCACGTCGGACGCCAGACGCTCGCCGACGAGATCGCCGCGCTGCAGCGCCTGCACGACGGCCTCGACGAGCGCTTCGTCGCCGCGGCCGCGGCGCTCGCCGGGATCGACGGCGGCAAGGTGCTCGCGCTCGGCGTCGGCAAGTCCGGCCTCGTCGCCCAGAAGCTCGCCGCGACGCTGCGCTCGGCCGGGCTGCCCGCGCTGTACCTCAGCGCGTCGGACTCGCTGCACGGCGATCTCGGCGTCGTCGGCCCGCGCGACGCCGCGCTGCTGCTGTCCAAGAGCGGGGCGACGAGCGAGCTGATGACGCTCGTCCCGCACCTGCGCGCGCGCGGCGTCACGCTGATCGCGATCACCGGCACGCCCGGCTCGCCGCTGGCGCGCGAGTCGGACATCGTGCTCGACGGCTCGGTCGAGCGCGAGGGCTGCCCGCTCGACGCCGCCCCGATGGCGAGCGCGCTCGTCGCCTCGGCGATCGGCGACGCGCTCGCCGCCGCCGTCATGCGCGCGCGCGGCTTCACCGCGGAGGACTTCGCGCGCCTGCATCCCGCCGGCGCGCTCGGCGCGCGGCTGACGCTGAGCGTCGCCGACGTCATGCGCCAGGGCGAGGAGCTGCCGCGCGTCCTCGAGGGCGCGAGCCTCAAGGAGGCCGTGCTGGAGATCACGCGGACCGGCTACGGCGCGGTCTGCGTGCTCGACCCCGACGGCGCGCTCGCCGGCTTCATCACCGACGGCGACGTGCGCCGCCAGCTGCTGCAGATCGACGACATCGCGGCCGTGCCGGTGGCCGACGTCATGAGCAGGGCGCCGCTGACCGTCACCCCCGAGCTGCCGCTCTCGCAGGCGCTGCTGCTGCTCGAGCAGCGCAAGAAGGCGCTGATGACGGCGCCGGTCGTCGCCGACGAGCGCTGCGTCGGCCTGCTGCGCCTGCACGACGCGGTGCGCGCCCACCTGCCGAGCTGATGCCCGTGCCCGTCGAGATCGGCTCCGGCGTCGTCGTCGGCGACGGGCGCCTCGCGATCCTCGCCGGACCCTGCTCGATCGAGAGCCGCGCGCTGGCGCTCGAAGTCGCCGAGCAGCTCGCCGGGCTGTGCGCCGCGCTCGAGCTGCCGCTCATCTTCAAGGGCAGCTTCGACAAGGCCAACCGCACCGCCGGCACGTCGTTTCGCTCGATCGGGATGCAGCCGGCGCTCGAGATCCTCGCCGAGGTGCGCGAGCGCTTCGGCATCCCGGTGATGACCGACGTGCACGAGACCTGGCAGGTCGCGCCGGTCGCCGAGGCCGTCGACCTGCTGCAGATCCCGGCCTTCCTCTGCCGCCAGACCGACCTGCTGCACGCGGCCGGCGCGAGCGGTCGCGCCGTGAACGTCAAGAAGGGCCAGTTCCTCGCGCCGGAGGACATGGCCTACGCGCGCGACAAGGTTCGCGAGGGCGGCGGCGAGCGGATCACGCTGACCGAGCGCGGAACGTCGTTCGGCTATCACGACCTCGTCGTCGACTACCGCGGCCTGGCGACGCTGCGCGCGCTCGCGCCGGTCGTCTTCGACGCCACCCACAGCGTGCAGTCGCCGGGCGGCGCGGGCGGCTCGTCGGGCGGGCGGCGCGAGCTCGTCGCCCCGCTCGCGCGCGCGGCCGTCGCGGTCGGCGTCGACGCGCTCTTCCTCGAGACGCATCCGGATCCCGACCGCGCCCTCAGCGACGGGCCGAGCATGGTGGCGCTCGGCGAGATCGGCGTGCTGCTGCGGACCTGCAGCGCGCTGCACGCGACGCTCGCCGAGGCCGCGCCTGCCCGATGAGCTACCTGATCGTGTTCCGGGTCTCGCCGGACGTCGACCACATGGCGCCGCTCGCCTGGAAGCTCCTGGAGGACGGCGAGGAGGTCCATGCGGTCGTCGCCCCCGGCTACGACGTCGAGGCCGATCACCGGCTCGGGATCCTGCGCGCCTACGAGCGCTTTCACCTGCACCGGCCCGGCGGCGGGCTCGACGGGCGCTGGCGGGCGACGCTGCCCTACGCCCTGTGGCTCGTGCGCCGTCACCGCATCCGGCTCGTCGCCGTCGAATGGGGCTACGGGATCCCCGCCGGGTACGAGCGGCCGCGATCGGCGGCGGGGCTGGCGGCGATCGTGCGCACGCTCGGGGCATCGCTGCTGCGCGCCGGGAGCAACGCTCAGCAGCCGCGCGCGAGCTTCATCGCGGCCGCGCGCCTGTGCGGCGCAGCGGTCGTCTGCCTGCCGCACGGCCTCACGGTCAAGCTCGACGCCGCCTCCAACGGAGAGGTCGCCGAGCTGCTCGAGCGCGGCGCGCTGGACTGGAGCGACCGCAACCGCTTCGACGCCTACGTGCTGAACACCGAGCACCACCGCCGCATCCACCTCGACCATGCGCGCGGCGATCCCGACGTCATGCAGACATGGGGCTCGCTGCGCTGGTCGCCGGAGTGGTTCGAGCTCAACCGCCGCCTGGCGCCGCCGCTGGCCTGGCCCGGGCCGCCGAGCGCGCGCGTCAAGGTCGCGTTCATGGTGCCCAAGTGGCGCAACCGCGTCGACGCGCCGGCGACGATCGCGCTCTTCCGGCGCCTGCACGAGCTCGACGCGATCTCGCTGGCGGTCGTCGGTCATCCGCGGCCCGGAACCGGCGGCGGCGACCCGCTGCGCGCCGCCGCGGGCATCGACTGGTCGCGCGTGCACGACCTGTCGCGCCACAACTCCGTCTCGATCATCCGCGAGGCCGACGTCGTCATCGATGCCGGCAGCTCGATCGGCATCGAGGTCCTGATGCAGGACAAGGTGCTCGTCAACCCGAGCTACCTGCACGAGCTCGAGACGCTGTTCGACACCGTCGCCGGCTGCTGCGTCGTGGCGCGCGACGCCGACGACGTCGTCGGCTACCTGCTCGCCCATGCCTCGGGCAGGCGGCATCGCACGTCGCCGGACGCGCGCGCCGAGCTGCTGCGCCACGCCGTCTACGGCTCGAGCGAGGAGCCGTACGACGTCATCGGCCTGTACGCGGAGCGCGTCAGGGCGCTGGCTGCCGGGCGCGGGGACGGGGGGCGGCGCGCAGCGCGAAGCGATCCATGACGATCGCCTGGTCGAGATCCGGCCGGTACGGGTCGTCCGCGCCGCGGTGCGCGAAGACGAAGATCGTCCCGTCCGCCGCCTGCACCGAGCGCGGGTAGTACCCCGTCCTGACGAGCTCGCCCGACGGGAACGGCAGCGGCCTCCACGTAGCTCCGGCGTCGGTCGTGTAGTGCACGCCCGTGGTGGCGAAGTCGATGATCACCGCGGGCTCGTCATCGCGCCCGACCCGCGCCGACAGCAGCTCCGGGTGCCCGGAGTGCGGCAGCTGCGCCGGCGCCTTGCGGAGCTGCTCCATGATCCAGCCCGCGGAGCTGTTCGGCGTGCCGGTCGTCGTCGTCGTGTCCTCGGCGCCCTTGACGAGGCGAGCCTGCGCGCGGATCTGCTCGCCGTCCTGCTGCGTGCGCATCACGGCCAGCAGATCGCCGCTGCCGTCGGGGATCTCGGCGACGTCCCACTCGTTGGGCGGCGGCGCGCCGGGCGGGACCGTGAGCGCGCTGCTCCACGTCGTCCCCTCGTCGCCGGAGACCATCAGCAGCCAGCGGTAGCGGGCGAAGTCCGTCGAGCCGGCCGGTCCGACCGAGCCGACGGCGATCAGCCGACCGTCGGCCAGGCGGCGAAGGCGCGAGAACTGGTAGCTGAAGCGGTCCGGGTCCAGGACGACGCCCTGGCCGTACGGCGTCGGGACGTCGACCCAGCGCGTGGCGCCGGGCGCCAGGCGCTGCAGGAAGGCGGTGCTCGGCCGGCCGCGATAGGCCGCGACGTCCTGCAGGTCGGCGCCGTTGCCGCGCCGCAGCAGCGTGCCCTGCCGGACGCCGCTGTCGGGGTGCGCCCGCAACGCGATCGTCGCCTGCGGCGTGAAGGGGATCGGATGCGTCCCGATGACGGCGCCGGCATGGACGGTGCGCCACCGCCGGCCGCCGTCGCGCGTCGAGCGGATGATCTGCGTGCTCGTCGCCCGGGCGAAGCTCTCGGCCTGCGACACCGGGCCGGCGACCGAGTCGCCGTCGCAGCGCTTGGGGTACGGCGCCGTCGGCCCGGTGACCTGCATGAAGCTGTGCGCGATCGTCGTGCCGTCGTCGCCGAGCCAGGCCCCCGACCACGCCGTGTACTTGCCCAGCGCCCGACCGGTGTCCGGGTGCTCGGCCGGGCGGCAGTGCTGCCCGCTGACCCAGTGGCGATCGGTGCCGGGCTCGGTCGCGTTGGCCTGGGGCGAGCGGTGGACGACCTCGCCGAGCCGTGCGTCGACGGCGATCGGCGTGACCGGCGGGCGTGCCGGCGGCGTCACGACCTCGTCGCCCGCGGTCAGCTCGACGACGACGACGGTGGCGACGACGACGGCCGCGGCCACGGCCAGCCGCGAGCCCCAGACAGTGAGCGCCCGCTCTCCCCGCGGCCGGGCGATCCGCCGTCGCATACGAGGATTGTGCCGCATCGCGATCGTCTACTCTGCCGAGCGTCCGCCACCGACCGCAGAGGTTGTCCATGGCCGCTCCCCACCGGATCTTCATCGGCTACGACCCTTCCCAGCACATCTCGTTCGAGGTGCTGCGCCACTCGCTGCACAAGCATGCGTCGCAGCCGCTGGACATCCAGGCGATCGACGCCGCGCAGCTGACCGACTTCGCGCGCCCGGTCGACCCGCTCGCCTCGACGCCGTTCACCTACACCCGCTTCCTCGTCCCCCACCTGATGGGCTACCGCGGCATCGCGCTGTTCATGGACGGCGACATGCTCGCGCTCGGCGACATCAGCGAGCTGTTCGCGCTGCCGATGGACGGCCTCGCCCTGCGCGTGCGCCAGCACGACTACAACCCGAGCGAGACCGTCAAGATGGGCGGCAAGGTCCAGACCCAGTACCCGCGCAAGAACTGGTCGAGCCTGATGCTGATGAACTGCGCCGAGCTGGGCGCCTGGACGAAGGAGGCCGTCGAGACGCAGAGCGGCGCCTGGCTGCACCGCTTCGAGGCGATCCCCGACGAGCAGATCGGCGACCTCTCCGAGGAGTGGAACGTCCTCGATCACATGACGGGGCCCACGAAGCTGCTGCACTACACCTCGGGCGGACCGTGGCTGGCCGGCTGCGAGGACTGCGACCACGCCGACCTGTGGCACGAGTACCGCAGGGAGCACGAGGCGCAGACCGCGTCTTGATGAGCGCCGCAGACCAGCGTGGCTCCGGGCGCCACCAGCTCTTCCTCGTCCGCCGAGCCGCCCGCTCGGCGGCGTTCCTGCGGCGGATCCCGGGCGCTGACCTGCAGACGCTGTTTCCCGGCATCGAGCGCCTCTCGGTCACGCTCGCCCACCGCGCCCGCCCGCGCGGCCTGCCGCACGGCGACGCCTTCGTGCTCGCGCTGATCTGCGCCTACCTGCGCCCGCGGCGGATCTTCGAGATCGGCACCGGCACCGGGGAGGGGACGCTGATCATGGCCTCCAACGCCGCCGACGGCGCGCGCGTCGAGACGCTCGACCTCGGCGACGCCCCGTCCTCGCTCGGGGTGCAGTCCGGCGACCACCCGCTCGAGGCCGGCGCGGTCGGCGAGGCGTTCGCCGGCACCTCCGTCGCGGGTGCGATCACGCAGCACCTCGGCGACAGCGCGGCCTTCGACTTCACGCCGTTTCGCGGGACGATGGACCTCGTGTTCGTCGACGGCGCCCACACCGCCGACTACGTCCGCGGCGACTCGCAGGCCGCGCTGTCGATGCTCGCGCCCGGCGGCACGATCGTCTGGGACGACTGTCACCTCTACCACCCCGGCGTGAGCCAGGGCCTGACGTCGCTGCTCGCGGCGGGTCACCCCGTGCGCCGGCTGGAGACCACGCGCTTCGCCATCCTGCGCACGAGCGGCGGGTCGCGATGACCGGCCGGCCGCTGCTGGCGATCGTGCCCGCCCGCGGGGGGAGCAAGGGCGTGCCGAACAAGAACCTGCGCGCCCTCGGCGACCGCCCGCTGCTGGCGCACACGCTGGAGGCCGTCGCGGCGGCCGGCGTCGCCGACCGGCTCGTCGTCTCCAGCGACCACGAGCCGGTGCTGCGCTGGGCCGAGCTGCACGGCTACGAGGCCCTCCCGCGCCCGGCCGAGCTCGCCACCGACGAGGCGACGATCTCCGACGTCGCCGCCCACATCGCCGACGAGCTGCGCTGGACCGGCGACGTGGGCGTCTTCCAGCCCACCTCGCCGTTTCGATCGGCCGACTCGGTGCGCCGCGCGCTGAACGCCTTCCACGCCGCCGACGTCGACTCGCTGTCCTCCGCCGTGCGCGAGCGACACCTCTTCTGGCAGGACCGCGACGACGACCTGACGACCGCCGCCCCGCTGTTCGAGAGCCGCGTCAACCGCCAGTACGGACAGCATCGCGTGCTGCGCGAGACGGGCTCGATCCAGCTCGTGACGGCCGCCGCGCTGCGCGCGGGCCGGCAGATGGTCACCGAGCGCCACCTGCTGTTCGCGACCGCGGCACACGAGTCGCTGGACATCGACACGCCCGACGACCTCGTCGCGGCCCGGCGGCGGGTCGCGCGCGGCACGGTGGTGTTCCGCCTGCGGGCCAACGCGAGCGTCGGCTCCGGGCACGCGTACCACTGCCTGCAGCTCGCCGACGAGCTGGCCGACCAGCGGCTTCGCTTCCTGCTCGTCGACTGCGACCCGTTCGTGCACGACCTGATCGACGAGCACGGCTACTCGCACCGCACCGAGAGCGACCTGGTGGCCGACCTCGCCGCGCTGGCCGGACCCGGGGCCAACGTCGTCGTCAACGACGTGCTCAACACGAGCGAGCGCGACGTCCTGCAGCAGCGCACCGCGGGCTTCCGCGTCGTCAACATCGAGGATCTCGGTCCCGGGGCGCGCCTCGCCGACTGGGTCGTCAACGCGCTCTACCCGGTCGACGACGCGAGCGGCGCGAACGTCTCCTCCGGACACGCCTACGCGACGCTGCGCACGGAGTTCCACCATCTGCCGGCCAAGCAGATCCGCGCGCGGCCGACGCGCGTGCTGATCACCTTCGGCGGCACCGACCCCGGCCGCCTCGGGCCGCGCTGCGCCCGCCTGCTGCACGGCCGCTCGGACGCCGCGATCCGCGTCGTCGTGGGCCACAGCGCCCCCGACGGCGACTTCCCGGAGGGCATCGAGGTGATCCACCACGTCCGCAGCATGGCCGCGGAGATGATGGAGGCCGACCTGATCCTGACCTCGGCCGGGCGCACGGTCTACGAGGCGGCGGCGACCGGCACGCCCGTCGCGGTGCTCGCACAGGGCGCGCGCGACGCGACGCACGCCCACCTCGACTTCACGAGCGGGGTCGTCTTCCTGGGGATCGGCCCGCTCGTCGACGACGCCCACATCGTCGACGTGGTGACGCGCCTGCTCGGCGACCACGGGCTGCGCAGCGAGCTGTCGCAGCGCCTGCGCGACTCGATCGACGATCGCGGAGCGGCGCGGATCGGGCACCGCATCCGGGGGCTGCTGCGAGGATTGGACTGATGACCGCGCGGATCGCCGTCGAAGGCCACGCGCCGCTGCAGCCCGGCGCCTGCCGCGTCATCGCGGAGGCCGGCGCGAACCACAACAACTCCGTCGAGCGGGCGATCGAGATGGCGCGCGCGGCCGCCGCGGCAGGGGCCTGGGCGATCAAGTTCCAGCTCTACAAGGCCGACGCGATCTCGGTGCCCGACTCGCCGAAGTACTGGGACGACCCGTTCGGCACGGCGACGCAGCACGAAGCCTTCCAGGTCTCCGACCGGCTGTCCTACGACGCCTACGGCGAGATCGCCGCCGCCTGTCGCGAGCTCGGGATCGCGTTCTTCGCGACGCCGTTCGACCTCGATGCCGTCGCCGCGCTGGAGGCGATCGACACGCCGGTCTACAAGATCGCCAGCGGCGACATCACGCACCGGCGGCTGATCGAGGCGGTCGCCGCGACCGGGCGGCCGGTGCTGCTGGCGACGGGCGCGTCGACGCGCGAGGAGATCCACCAGGCCGTCGACTGGAGCGGGCTGGGCCCCGACCGGCTGTGCCTGCTGGCCTGCACGCTGACCTATCCGACGCCCGACGAGGACGGCCACTTCGCGCGGATCGCATCGTTTCGCCGCGAGTTCGATCCGTACCTGATCGGCTTCTCCGATCACACTCGCGGCGTCGCCGGCGCGTGGATGACGACGGCCCTGGGCGGCGTCTGCATCGAGAAGCACTACACGCTCGACCAGCGCCTGCCCGACATCCCCGACCATGCCTTCAGCGTCGAGCCGGCCCAGCTCGCCGAGATGGTCGACGCCTGCGAGCGCGCGGCGGTCCTGCGCGGCGAGGAGTGGATCGGCGTGCGCGACTCCGAGCGACCGGCGCGCGCCGGAGCCCGCCGCTCGCTCGTGCTCGAGCGCGACGTGGCGGCCGGCGTGCCGCTGACCGCCGGCGACCTGGGCGTCAAGCGCCCCGGCACCGGGATCGCCCCGGCCGAGCTGGAGCGCGTGATCGGCGCGACGCTCCGCGCCGCGCGCCCCCGCGGGACGGTGCTGTCGGCCGACGACCTCGACGGCGCGGCGGCCGGGTAGCCTCAGCGCGATGGACGAGCCGTTCACGAAGATCGCAGGCCACGCGACGGACGAGGAGCTGGCGCTCCGGCACGGCTTCGTCGACCTGTTCCGCGCCTGCCCGATTCCCGATGACGAGCTGCTCGCCAACCTCGGCCTCTTCCTCAAGCGCCAGGATCTCGCCCGCACGATCTTCCTGATCGACCTCTATCGGCAGATCGTCGACGTTCCCGGCGTCGTGCTCGAGCTCGGCGTGCGCTGGGGTCGCGACCTCGTGCTGCTCCAGGCGCTGCGCGGGATCCTCGAGCCGTACAACTACAGCCGCCGGGTCGTCGGCTTCGACACGTTCGAGGGCTTCCCGTCGGTCGACGCGCGCGACGGCACGTCCGAGCACGCCACCGTCGGCGCCTACGACGTCACCGACGGCTACGAGGACTACCTCGCCGCGGTGCTGGACTACCACGAGGGCGAGAGCCCGCTGGCGCACATCCGCAAGCACGAGCTCGTCAAGGGCGACGTGACGAGGACGCTGGACGGCTACCTCGCCGACCATCCGGAGACGATCGTCGCCTTCGCCTACTTCGACCTGGACCTCTTCGAGCCGACGCGCCACTGCCTGGCCGCGCTGCGCGGCCGGCTGACGCGGGGCAGCATCGTGGCCTTCGACGAGCTGTGCTGCCCGGACTTCCCCGGCGAGACCGCCGCGGTGGCGGAGGTCGTCGGACTGGACTCGGTGCGGCTGCGCCGCTCGCCGATGGTCCCCTTCCCCTCGTACTTCGTCGTCGAATGAGCAGTCCGCAGCAGCTCGAGATCCGCCACGCGGTGCCCGGCGATGCCGCGGCGATCGCGACCGTGCACGTCGAGGGATACGACAGCGCCCACCGCGGGATCCTCGACCCGGCCTCGCTCGCGGTCCGCAACTTCGAGCTGCGCCGGCGCGTCTGGTCCGAGCGCCTCGCCGATCCGCCTGCGCGCAGCTTCGTCCTGGTCGCCGTGGAGGGCGGCGAGGTCGTGGGATTCGTCAGCGGGCGCACCGCGCATCCCGACGAGGACGGCGGCCTCGGCGAGGGACGTGTCGAGAACATCTACGTGCTCTCGCGCTGCCGGCCGCGCTCGCGCGTCGCCGCGCCGCTGATGGAGGCCAGCCTGGACGCGATGGCCGAGCTGGGCTACACGATCGGCTTCGGGTTCGTGGCCGAGGGCAACGATCGCTCGCGCAACTTCCTGCGCGGGCTCGGCTGGCACCATGACGGATACGTGATCGAGGTCGAGGGCCTGCGTCAGTATCGGATCAGGCACGACCTCCCGAGCAGCGCGCGGTCCCCGTCCGGCGAGGGCCCGCGCGAGCCCTCAGCCTGACGCCGGCGCACCCTCGCCGGCGACGACCGCGAGGATCGATGCCGTCGGGTCGGCGCCCTCGACGCTGGCGCCCAGTGCGCCGAGCAGGTCGTCCCGGCCGGGCAACGGTCCTCCGGCCTCCCACCGCGCGAGCCAGTCCGCGAGCTGCCGCTGGTCGCGCGCGACGGGGACGGTCGTGTCGCCGCCGAGCGGCCAGCGCCACTCGAACCGGGTCAGGTTGAGCGCCACGACCGGGGTTCCCACCAGCGCGGCCTGCAGCGTGGCCGTGGTGATCGTCCCGATGCACAGGTCGCACGCGGCGAGCGCGTCGGCGATCGGCGTCGCTCTGTCGATCTCGAAGTCGAGGGCGCGAAAGCGCGCGACGATCGCCGCCGCGGCGTCAGGCCCCTCCGCCGGATGCGGTCTCAGGACGAGCGTCGCAGACGGGCACCGGTCGAGCACGGCGCGCACGGCGACGTCGTACTGGCGCATTGTGATCCGCGGGTCGTCGAGCAGCGTCCCGGAGAGCGTCGGCTGGCCGAGCACGAGGACGCGGCGCCGGGGGCCGCGCGGCGCGGGCCGCGTGGGCGGCGGCCGCATGTGCGGCATCGGATATCCGACGACATGGATCGGTCGATCGCGATCGGCGATCGGCGGAGCGACGGCCTCCGACCACAGCAGCGGCTCGTCGCAGACCTCCATGTCGGCGAGCGTCTGCGGCAGCAGAAACGCGCCATGCGCGAGGACGAGCGTCCGCACGCCGGCCTCGCGGGCGAGGCTCACCGTCAGGCGACCGTGGGGCTCGCCGTCCCACGGCGCGATCAGGCTCGCCGGCGGCCGGCGCCGGAAGACCTTGCGCAGCATCGCCGCGGTGGCCAGATCGGGCGCCGCTCGCCGCGTCGCGATCGCCAGCAGCTCGGCGCGCGCGGCGGCGCCGAGCGCGAGCCCGCGCACCTCGAACCCGCTCAGGTCGACG
>JAUYGN010000141.1 GCA_030690545.1 Solirubrobacteraceae bacterium | reverse complement strand
ATCGTCACCGAGACGGCGCCGTCGAGGGCGGTTCCGGTGGCGCAGTCGCCGCCGGTCTGGGAGATGCAGCCGGCTGTGCCGGTCTTCTGGGTCAGCGCGCCGGTGCTTGGGTCGCGGTCGAACACGACGACCGCATCACTGATGGCTGATGCGGCGTAGGCGTTGGCGCCGTCGGGGCTGACCGTCACCGAGTAGGCGCCGGCGAGGGCGGTTCCGGTGGCGCAGTCGCCGTCGTGGCCGGTCTGGGAGATGCAGCCGGCGGTGCCGGTCTTCTGGGTCAGCTCACCGGTGCTTGGGTCGCGGTCGAACACGACGACCGCACCACTGCCGGCTGCTGCGGCGTAGGCGTTGGTGCCGTCGGGGCTGATCGTCACCGAGATGGCGTAGTTGAGGGCGGTTCCGGTGGCGCAGTCACCGCCGCTGCCGGTTTGTGAGATGCAGCCTGCGGTGCCGGTCTTCTGGGTCAGCTCGCCGGTGCTTGGGTCGCGGTCGAACACCACGACCGCACCACTGTAGACTGCTGCGGCGTAGGCGTTGGCGCCGTCGGGGCTGACCGTCACCGAGCTGGCGCCGTCGATAGCGGTCCCGGTGGCGCAGTCACCGCCGCTGCCGGTCTCCGATATGCAGCCGGCGGTGCCGGTCTTCTGGGTCAGCTCACCGGTGCTCGGGTCGCGGTCGAACACGACGACCGCACCACTGCTGAGTGATGCGGCGTAGGCGTTGGCGCCGTCGGGGCTGACCGTCACCGAGACGGCGCTGGTGAGGGCGGTTCCGGTGGCGCAGTCGCCGCCGTGGCCGGTTTCCGATATGCAGCCGGCGGTGCCCGTCTTCTGGGTCAGCGCGCCGGTCGTCGCCGCGGCGTCGCTGACGGCGACACCGCCCACCAGCAGCGACGTGACCACGAGCGCACGTGCGACGGCAAGCCGGCGACGACGCTGAATGACCCGCCGGTCGCGCGTTACGGCGCGTGAGTACGCGGCCGCCCAGTCGCCCGTGACGGTGATCGTGATCGCGCGTGACATGCCCCGTATCCCCAGATCGCGTGTGTCGGGAGGCCCGGACCATCCCACAGCGCGGTCCCGCGCGCAAGAACCGTTGCGTCAGCAGATCATGCCGGCGCCGACGGTGTCGTTGCTGGACTCGTCGATCAGGATGAACGAGCCCGTCGCGCGGTTGCGCGCGTAGGGGTCGAAGGCCATCGGCTTGGAGGTGCGTAGGCGCACGCGGCCGATGTCGTTGAGGCCGAGCTCGGTGGCGCTCTCGTCGGGCGTGAGGGTATGGACGTCGACGTGGTCGACGACCTCGTCGACGATCACGCGTGCGCCGTGCGTGGCGTGCTTGATCGCGTAGCGCGCGCCGGCGCGCAGCGGCGCGTCGGCCATCCAGCAGACCGTCGCCTCGAGCTCGCGCGAGAGCTGCGGCGCGTCGCCGGGGTGGCAGATGATGTCGCCGCGCGAGACGTCGAGCTCGTCCTCGAGCAGCAGCGTCACCGACATCCCGGCGACGGCCTCGGCGAGCGGTCCGTCGAAGGTGTCGATCCGCTCGATCCGCGTCGTCAGGCCGGATGGCAGGACGAGCACCTCGTCGCCGGTGCGCAGGATGCCGCCGGCGAGCTGGCCGGCGTAGCCGCGGTAGTCGCTCTCGTGGTCGCGGATGACCCACTGGACGGGCAGGCGCGCCTCGTCGAGGTTGCGGTCGTCGGCGACCTGCACGGTCTCGAGGTGCTCGAGCAGCGGCGCGCCGCCGTACCACGGCGTCTGCTCGGAGTGCTCGACGACGTTGTCGCCGAGCTTGGCGCTGATCGGGATGTAGACGATGTCGCGCACGCCGCGCAGGCCGTGCGCGAACTCCGAGAACTCGCGCACGATCACGTCGAAGACCTCCTCGTCGAAGTCGACGAGGTCCATCTTGTTGACGGCGACGACGAGGTGCGGGATGCCGAGCAGCGAGGAGATGTACGCGTGGCGCTTGGACTGCTCGAGCACGCCCTTGCGCGCGTCGACGAGGATCACGGCGAGGTCGGCCGTCGACGCCCCGGTGACCATGTTGCGCGTGTACTGCACGTGGCCGGGGGTGTCGGCGATGATGAACGTCCGCTTCGTCGTTGCGAAGTAGCGGTAGGCGACGTCGATCGTGATGCCCTGCTCGCGCTCGGCGCGCAGGCCGTCGACGAGCAGCGACAGGTCGACCGCGCCCTCGCCGCCGCGGCGCCGCGACGCCTCCTCGACGTGCTCGAGCTGGTCGGTCAGCACCTGCTTGGCGTCGAACAGCAGGCGACCGATCAGCGTCGACTTGCCGTCGTCGACGGAGCCGGCGGTCGCCAGGCGCAGCAGGTCGGCCGAGGCGAGCGCGGCCATCAGCGGTGCCTCGTGCTCATCAGAAGTACCCGGCGACCTTGCGGTCCTCCATCGCGGCCTCGGTCGCGCGGTCGTCGGCGCGCGTCTCGCCGCGCTCGGTGATCCGCGTCGCGGCGATCTCGGCGACGACCGTGCCGAGATCGGCGGCGGTCGAGCGCACGGCGCCGGTGCAGCTCATGTCGCCGACCGTGCGGTAGCGCACCCGCGCGCTGAACGGCTGCTCGCCGTCGATCAGCTCGACGCGCTCGGACATCGCGTAGAGCATCCCGTCGCGCTCGAAGACCTCGCGCTCGTGGGCGAAGTAGATCGACGGCACCTCGAGCTGCTCGACGGCGAGGTACTCCCAGACGTCGAGCTCGGTCCAGTTGCTGATCGGGAACACGCGCACGCTCTCGCCGCGGCGGATGCGCCCGTTGTAGATGTTCCACAGCTCGGGGCGCTGGTTCTTCGGGTCCCAGCCGCCGAAGTCGTCGCGAAAGGAGAAGATCCGCTCCTTCGCGCGGGCGCGCTCCTCGTCGCGGCGCGCGCCGCCGAACGCGGCGTCGAAGCCGTACTTTTCGAGCGCCTGCTTGAGACCCTCGGTCTTCCATGTGTCGGTATGGACGGCGGAACCGTGCGTGAACGGATTGATGCCCATCGCGAGGGCCTCGGGATTGACGTGCACCACCAGGTCGAGGCCGTGCTTTTTGATGATCGCGTCGCGAAATTCGATCATTTCCCGGAACTTCCAGGTGGTATCGACGTGAAGCAGCGGGAACGGTAGCCTGGACGGATAGAACGCCTTCATCGCCAGGTGCAGCATCACCGAGCTGTCCTTGCCGATCGAGTACAGCATGACCGGATTCTCGCTCTCGGAGACCGCCTCGCGCATGATGTCGATACTCTCGGCTTCCAGGCGCTGCAGGTGCGTCAAGGTTGTCATCCGCTGCCCTCGCTTTCCCCGACTGCCGGGCCGAGCATTCCTTACGATTATGTATTACTCCCGCGCCTCATTGAGAATTCGCGAAAAGACATCTCACCAAGATCTTCGTACGGTTCCTTAGGGCGCAAGAGATGCAGTCCTTTCCAATAGTAGAACATCTTTCGTTCGCCTGGGTTAACGCAACTCGCCACGCCCTCCTATTGGCCGCTGTTTCGCCAGCTTTGGTGCAAGCGTTTCCTTTCATCTTCGCAGCGAAGGGGGATCAAGATGCACCGAGCCTTCCCCTCCTTGAGACATATCCAACTTGACAAAGTGAAACAAACACTCGTTCCCAAACAGCTGGAGGCA
>JAUYGN010000138.1 GCA_030690545.1 Solirubrobacteraceae bacterium | reverse complement strand
CGGGGGCGGCCCCGCGCAGCGCCGGCACCCGTTGCCGGCGCGCGCTGCTCGACGAGCGTGTTCCACTCCTCGCAGCCGGGACACTGCCCGTGCCAGCGCACGCTGCTGTGTCCGCACTGCGAGCAGACGTGGACGGTCGTGGGGCGGGCCATCTGCTCACCCTAAGGTTCGGAGCCGACGTCTCCCCGCGGCGTGGCGAATGATTCGCGCCAGCCGCGATCGATTCGACACACCCCCGCGGGCCGATGCGACGGTCGGCCGACGTGCGCCGGCCGAGCGCACCGCTACGCAGCGACGGCGGGAACGAGCGTGAGCCGTCGCGCCTGTGCGGCGGGCTGCTGCACGGGCGCAACGGCAGCCAGCAGGGCCGCGGCCGTCGCAGGCATGGATGCTCCGAGCCGGCGCAGGTCGCGCGTGCTGAGCATCACGAGTCGCAGCTCGCTCGTCACGGTGACCGTCGCGGTCAGATAGGACGTGCGGCGCGGAGCGAGCACCCCGAGCACGTCGCCTGGACCGATGTCGCCGATCGGCTCGCCGGCGCAGCGCACGCGACCGCGGCCCCGCCCGACGAGCACGAGCTCATGCGCGAACGGTCCGTCGAGCAGCAGCCGCCGCCCCACCGGGACGACGGTCTCCGAGGCGTAGGGAGCGATCTCGGCCAGCTGGCGCGCGGTCAATGCCGGCAGATGGGCCAACGACAGGAGGTGAAGGATCTCCATGCCCTGTCGGCGTAACGCTGCGGCGAACAGTGTTCGCTTGCCGTGCACGCGCGATCGAACAGCCGGCCAGGCCCGATCGGGCGCCGCATATCGTGTCGACGACGAACATGCAACCGACTGCGATCGAAGTCGCCGAGCGGCTCTACGAGCGCTGGAACGAGAACCGGCTCTCGGTCATGACGGCCAGCGTCGATCCCGCTGTCGAGCTGGTCTGCGACCCCCTGCGCCCGAACGAGTCGGCGCTGCACGGCATCGACGGCTGGAAGCGGTGGGTCGCCCGCTGGGAGGAGAGCTACGACACGATGCACGTCGCGGTCGACGGCGTCATCCCGTTGGATCCCGAGAGCGTCCTCGCCCTCGTCTCGATCAGCGCGACACCGCGTTCCGGGCAGCAGGAGCTGCGCTGGGCGGCCGCACACCTGTGGACCGTTCGCGACGGCCGGATCGCGCGCTGGGAGTCGCATGTCGACCTCGCCGCGGCGCGTCAGACGCTGCTGTAGCACGCGTTCGCACCACGACCGAGGGCGGCCCTGCAAGGCCGCCCTCGGGTCACACGGTCATCGAGTCGCGGCTCAGCTCTCGCTGGGCTCCTCGAGCGTCGGCTGGTCCAGCGCGCCGCTCGGCTCGACCGGCGCGTCGTCGTCGCCCGCGGCCGCCTCGGCGCTGCCGCCGCCGACCGCGGCGGGCACCTTCGCCGGCTCGACGACCGTCAGGGAGACCTCGCGGTCGTCCTCGTCGGGCGCCTTCTCGACCATCACCGTCGCACCGGGCGTCAGCTCGGCGCGCAGGACGAAGTCGGCCAGCGGGTCCTCGATGTAGCGCTGGATCGCGCGGCGCAGCGGGCGGGCGCCCATCGCGGGATCCCAGCCCTTGTCGACGAGCAGGTCCTTGGCCTCGTCGGTCAGCTCGAGCTGCAGCCCGCGCTCGGCCATCGACTCGCGGATCCGCCGCAGGAGGAGATCGACGATCTGCTTGATCTCGTCCTTCTGCAGCTTGTGGAACACGATCACGTCGTCGATCCGGTTGAGGAACTCGGGCCGGAAGACCTTCTTCAGCTCGCCCATGATCCGGTTCTTCATGTCGTCATACGTGATGCCGGTCTCGTCGTCGGAGACGGCGAAGCCGAGCGGCGTGTTGCGCGCGATCTCCGACGCGCCGATGTTCGACGTCATGATCACGATCGCGTGCCGGAAGTCGACGGTGCGACCCTGCGAGTCGGTCAGGCGACCGTCCTCGAGGATCTGCAGGAGGATGTTGAAGACGTCCGGGTGCGCCTTCTCGATCTCGTCGAGCAGGAGCACGCAGTACGGCTTGCGCCGCACGGCCTCCGTCAGCTGACCGCCCTCGTCGAAGCCGATGTAGCCCGGAGGCGAGCCGACGAGCCGTGACACGGCGTGCTTCTCCATGTACTCCGACATGTCGACGCGGATCATCGCCTCCTCGTCACCGAAGAGGAACTCGGCGAGCGTGCGGGCGAGCTCGGTCTTGCCGACGCCCGACGGGCCGAGGAACACGAACGAGCCGGTCGGCCGCTTGGGATCCTTCAGTCCGGCGCGCGAGCGGCGGATCGCCTTGGAGATGACCTCGACCGCGGCCTGCTGGCCGATGACGCGCTTGTGGAGCTCTTCCTCCATCCGCATGAGCTTGGCCGTCTCGGCCTCGGTCAGCTTGAAGACCGGGATGCCGGTCCACATCGAGACGATGTCGGCGATCTCCTCCTCGCCGATCGACGGACGCTCGGTCTCGGCCTCGCCGGCCTCCCACTGCTCCTCGAGCTCGCGCTTCTTCTGCGTGAGCTGGCGCTCCTTGTCACGCAGGTTGGCGGCCTTCTCGAACTCCTGCGCCTCGATCGACGCCTCCTTCTCGCGCCGCGTCGACTCGATCTCCTCCTCGAGCTCCCGGTACACGGGCGGGGAGGTCATCGACTTGATCCGCATCCGCGACGCGGCCTCGTCGATCAGGTCGATCGCCTTGTCGGGCAGGAAGCGATCGGAGATGTAGCGGTCGGCGAGCTCCGCCGCGGCCTCCAGCGCCTCGTCGGTGATGTTCACCTTGTGGTGCTGCTCGTAGCGGTCGCGCAGGCCCTTGAGGATCTGCACCGTCTCCTCCGTCGAGGGCTGCTCGACGCGGATCTGCTGGAAGCGACGCTCCAGCGCGCTGTCGCGCTCGAGGTACTTGCGGTACTCCTCGAGCGTCGTCGCGCCGATCGTCTGCAGCTCGCCGCGCGCGAGCGCCGGCTTGAGGATCGAGGCTGCGTCGATCGCGCCCTCGGCCGCGCCGGCTCCGACGAGGTTGTGCAGCTCGTCGATGAACAGGATGATGTCGCCGCGCTGGGTGATCTCCTTCATCACCTTCTTCAGGCGCTCCTCGAACTCGCCGCGGTACTTCGAGCCCGCGACGAGCGCCGCGAGGTCGAGCGTGTAGATCTGCTTGCCCTTCAGCAGCTCGGGCACGTCAGAGGTCGTGATCCGCTGTGCGAGGCCCTCGACGACGGCGGTCTTGCCGACGCCCGGCTCGCCGACGAGCACGGGGTTGTTCTTCGTGCGCCGCGAGAGGATCTGCATGATCCGCTCGATCTCGGTGGCGCGCCCGACGACCGGGTCGAGCTTGCCCTCCTCGGCGAGCTTCGTGAGGTTGCGGCCGAACTGGTCGAGCAGCTTGGAGGACTTCTTGCCCTCGCCCGACGCGCTCGACGAGGAGCTGCCGGCACCGGCACCCGCGCCGGCGCCCTGTCGGCGCCCGCCGGGCCCCGACAGCATGCGGATGACCTCGTTGCGGATCTTCTCGGAGTCCGCGTCGAAGTCGAGCAGGATGCGTGCGGCGACGCCCTCGTTCTCGCGCACGAGGCCGAGCAGGATGTGCTCGGTGCCGATGTAGTTGTGGCCCAGGCTCAGCGCCTCGCGCAGCGCGAGCTCGAGGACCTTCTTCGCGCGGGGCGTGAAGGGAATCTGACCAGAGGTCACCTCCTCACCCGACCCGACGATCCGGACGACCTGGGCACGTACGCGCTCGACGGTGATGTCGAGGGACTCGAGGACCCGCGCGGCGAGACCTTCCTCCTCACGGAGGAGGCCGAGCAGGATGTGCTCGGTCCCGATGTAGTTGTGCTTGAGCGTACGCGCCTCTTCCTGCGCGAGAACGACCACCTGACGGGCTCGCTCTGTAAATCGCTCGAACATGCTGCCGATCCTTCCTGCTGGGGCGGGGCCTCTAGCCTCGGTTCATGCGTGGTCCGGATGTGCTTCTACGTACGGCGCACTGCCCGACTGTTGTTCATCCTTTCGGCTCCGCACGCGAAATGGATGAGGGGTCGGGAACAAAAGACGGGCATGGGGCAGTCTACCAACGGGATGGGTGCCCAAATGTTGCGTCGCGCACTCACGCATCCCGCATCGCCGGAAAGAGCACGACTTCGCGGATCGACGATCGATCGCGCAGCGCCATCACGAGCCGGTCGATGCCCAGTCCGACGCCGCCGGTCGGCGGCATCCCGTGCTCCAGCGACTGGACGAAGACCTCGTCGTAGGGTGCGGCCTCGTCGTCGCCCTCGGCCGCCAGGCGGGCCTGCGCCTCGAAGCGCTCGCGCTGCTCGTCGGGGTCGTTGAGCTCGGTGAAGGCGTTGGCGATCTCGACGCCGCCGCAGAACGCCTCCCAGCGCTCGACCAGCCCCGGCTGCGAGCGGTGCGCCTTGGCGAACGGCGACAGCTGCACGGGATAGTCGAGGACGAACGTCGGCTGCTGCAGGTCGGGCTCGACGAACGTGCTGAGCAGGTCGTCGACGAGCTGCGGCCAGGTGCGCTCGTCCGTCGGCAGCCGGTCGCCGATCGCCGCCGCGAGGCTGTCGCGGTCGGCGTGCGCGGTGAAGTCGATGCCCGTCTTGTCGCGAATCGCATCGCGCAGCGTGACGCGGCGCCAGGGCTGCTCGAAGTCGACCGCGCCGACCGAGCCGACCTGCGCGGCGACGGATCGCACGAGCGTCTCGAGGCGGTCGGCGACGTCGCCGTAGTCGGCGTAGGCCTCGTAGAACTCGACCATCGTGAACTCGGGGTTGTGCTTCGTCGAGAGGCCCTCGTTGCGGAAGTCCTTGCCGAGCTCGTAGACGCGCTCGAGGCCGCCGACGATGCAGCGCTTGAGGTACAGCTCGGTCGCGATCCGCAGGTACAGCGTGCGGTCCAGCGCGTGGTGATGCGTCGTGAACGGCCGTGCGAGCGCGCCACCGTAGAGCGGCTGCAGGACCGGCGTCTCGACCTCGATGAAGCCCGCGTCGTCGAGCGCGCGGCGCACGGCGGTCACCGTCTTGGCGCGCGCGATGAACAGCTCGCGCGCCTCCTCGTTGGCCATCAGGTCGAGCTCGCGGTGGCGATATCTCGTCTCGACGTCCTGCAGGCCGTGGTGCTTGGAGGGCGGCGGGCGCAGCGCCTTGGCGAGCACGGTGAAGGCGTCGACCCGCAGCGAGATCTCGCCGCGCTTCGTGCGCAGCGCGGTGCCGTCGATGCCGATGATGTCGCCGAGGTCGACCTGCGTCAGCAGGCGCTCGTGCAGCTCGGGTCCGAGGACGTCCTGGCGCGCCTGCAGCTGCAGCCGCCCGGAGCGGTCGACGAGGTCGAGGAACGCCATCTTGCCCTGGCCGCGCCGCGCTGCCAGGCGACCGGCGACGCGATGCGCGACGGTGGTCTCCTCGCCGTCTGCGAGCCCTGCGTGAGCGGTGTGGACAGCGGCGACGGGCTCGACGCCGGGGAACGCGTGCGGAAAGGGATCGATGCCGTCGGAGCGCAGCTTCTCGAGCTTCGCGCGCCTGACGGCGAGCAGCTCGTCAGCCATCGCCGCTCAGCCTAGTCGTTCGTCCCGCGCGGAAACGACGACGGGCGGGCCCTAGAGCCCGACGTCGATCTTCGTGATCTTGTAGTGCAGCTTCTTGCCGTTGGGCAGCGGGACGTCGACGACGTCGTTGCGCTTGTGCCCCAGCAGCGCCTTGCCGACCGGGGACTCGTAGGACAGCCGCTCCGGCGGCTTGGCCTCCGGCGAGCCGACGATCGTGAACTTGTGCGACTTGCCGCTGTCCTCGTCCTTGACGTTGACGACCGAGCCGACCTGGACGACCTCGGTCGAGACGTCCTTGGCGTCGACGACCGTCGCCGAGCGCAGCCGCTCCTCGACCTGCGCGATGCGCGCCTCGAGCATCGCCTGCTCGTTCTTGGCGTCGTCGTACTCGGAGTTCTCGGAGATGTCGCCGAACTCGCGCGCCTCCTTGATGCGCTGCGCGACCTCGCGGCGCTTGTCACCCTGCAGCAGGACAAGCTCAGCTTTGAGCTTCTCGAGGCCGTCGGCAGTGAGGATGACGTCTTTGGGCAATAGTGAGGAGGCGTGAGGCGTGAACGTAGTGCAAGACCCCGGCGCGGGGCGGGGTGCAGGTGCGCAGAGGTCCGCAGGCGACGCAGCAGGATAGCAGCGCGTCAAGCGGCGACGGAACGCTCGCCGAGGGCTGCGAGCGCCGCTCGCGCCTCGTCGATCGTATCGGTCGCCTGCAACGCTGCCTGCAGGGCCTTGGAGCCGCCGATCCGCTCGACGTACCAGGGATAGAACTTGCGCAGATAACGGCCCGCGCGGCGCTCGCCGAGATGCTCGACGGCGCGCTGCATGACCCACTCCAGCTCGGCCAGCACCTCGGCCCTCGTGGGCTCGCCATCACGCGTGCCGAGCAGCCGCGCGAAGAGCCACGGATTGCCCAGCGCGCCGCGCGCGAGCATGACCGCCTCGCAGCCGGTGTGCTCGAAGGCGTGACGGATCGCGTCGGGCTCGTTCATCCCGCCGCTGAGGATCACCGGCGCGTTCAGGCTGGCGACGAGCTCGCGGGCGAGGTCCAAGTCGGGCGAGCCCTTGTGGTGCACCTGCGCCGAGCGCGGATGAAAGCCGATCGCGGCGACGCCGGCCTCGTCGACGAGCCGGTGCGCAAGGTCGAAGCCGTCGCGGTCCCCGGCCCGGCGGCCGCTGCGGATCTTCACGGTGACGGGCAGGCGCGATCCCTCGCGGGCGGCCCGCGCGACGGCGACCGCGAGATCGGGATCGTCGATCAGCGCCGCGCCGGCACCGGTCTTGCAGACCTTCGGCACCGGGCAGCCCATGTTCAGGTCGATGACGTCGGCGTCCGTGTCGCGCGCGATCGCGGCCGCAGCGCTGCGCATGACGTCGGGGTCCTGGCCGAAGAGCTGGATCGCGACCGGGCCGCCGGCGCGCTCGGCGGGCTCGATGCGCAGCATCTCGCTCGTCGTCTTCTCGTTGCCGTGGTGCACGCCGTGGCTGGAGACCATCTCCGAGACGACCATGCCGGCGCCGTAGCGCTTGGCCTGCAGGCGCACGAACCAGTTGCCGATCCCGGCCAGCGGGGCGAGCACGACGCGGTTGGGAACGCGCAGGTGGGCGAGCTGCCAGGAGTCGTTGAGCGTGCGGGGCGCCATCGGTCTCATGGTAGGCACGTGAGCGCGGGCGGAGCTCGCTCGAAGGGCGGGTGGTCGTCGCGACGCTGCGCCGGGAGGAGCTCCGCTCGAAGGCAGGCGGTCGCGCTGGCGTTGCGCGGGAACGGCATCGATGAGGGAAGGGTCCGACTGCCTGCGGGTGACATCGGGCCCGGTGGCGATTCGTGCGGCGTGAAGGAGCGACGGATCCGGGCGGCGCGCGGGTGCATCCGTCGCTGGTTCACGGTTGTCGTGAAGCAGCGACGGATCCAACGCTGCCCGCGGATGCATCCGTCACTCGTTCATCGCGCCCGGCGCTCCGGCCCACAACCAATGCGATCGGGCTCCTCCTTCATCGATGCCGTTCCAGCGCGGCCCCCGCACCCACGCGACGCCTCGAGCGGAGCGCCACCGCGCCCCGCTCGCGCCGCGGACTACGCGTTGCGCTCGTAGAGCAGCCGCAGCCCGGTCAGCGTGAGCATGTCGTCGATCGCATCGATGTGCTCGGTGAACGGCACGATCGCGTCCGCCAAGCCGCCCGTGGCGATCACGTCGGCGTCGTCGCCGAGCTCGTCGAGCAGGCGCCGCAGGATGCCGTCGATCGCGCCGGCGAAGCCGTAGATGACGCCCGAGCGGATCGCCTCCACGGTCGACTTGCCGATCACCGTGCGGGGCGGCAGCAGGTCGATCTGCGGCAGCCGCGCGCCGCGCGAGGTCAGCGCGGCCAGGGAGATCTCGACGCCGGGCACGAGCACGCCGCCGAGGAAGTCCCCGTCGCGACCGACGATGTCGAAGTTCACCGAGGTGCCGAAGTCGACGCAGATCGCGGGGCCTCCGAAGCGCTCGCGGATCGCGACGGCGTTGGCGAGCCGGTCGGCGCCGATCTCGCGCGGGTTGTCGTAGCGCAGCGCCATCCCGGTCTTCAGCCCGGGGCCGACCTCGAGCATCGCGTGGCCGAGGTAGCGCTCCCCCATCGTCAGCCACTCGGGCGCGAGCGTCGGCACGGTCGAGGAGACGATCGAGGCGGCGATGTCGGCCATCCCGATGCCGCGCAGCTCGAGCAGGTTGCGCAGCGTCGCGCCGATCTCGTCGGCAGTCGACTCGGCGATCGTCGCAAAGCGCCAGTGCTCGACGAGCTCGTCGCCGCGGAAGGTACCGAAGTGCGTCTGCGTGTTGCCGACGTCGACAGCGAGGAGCATGCGGTCCAGCCTATCCCCGCGACGTGGCGGCGAACGCGTGCCGCCGCGCCGGCGCTAGCTGCCGCCGGATTGGATCGCCCGCGCGCGCTGGGCGAGCTCGACGGTCGCCGGGCGCACGTCGGCGGCCTTCGCGAGCGGCCAGTCGAACTCGACGCGCGCGGCCGCCGACTGGCCGGCGCCGGTGCAGCTCAGGTCGATCCCGTAGCGGTCGATGCCGGTGCAGACCGCCGACACCGCGCCGCGCGCGCCGGCGAGCTCGCGAGCGATCGCCAGCAGCCCTTCGGCATGGTCCTTGTTGAGCAGCGCGACCACCTTGGCGGCGACCGGCGTCGTCGGGTCGGGCTCGGCGGCGCGATAGTCCTCGCGGCTGACGCTGTCCATGCGGGCGAAGCCGCCGACCCAGCGCACGCGCTGCACCTCGAGCACCCAGAGGCCGAAGTCGTCCCAGCCGGCGTACAGGCGCGCACCGGGGACCGCCGCGACGTGGGCGTCGAGCGCCGCCTCGGCGGCCTCGCCCGCGGGCTGCGTGACTCGGCCTGCGAGCGTGATGCGGGGCCGGTCGAGCGGATCGCCCGGCGCCGACGGGTCGTTGATCGCGAGGCTCGCGCGCGGATCGCGCACGAGGTTGCGCCCGTGCTCGGCCATCGTCGAGACGAGCAGCACGGGGTCGCCGGCGGCGTTCGGCCCGTAGACGACGAGCGAGCACCACGGGTCGCCCTCCTCGCCGACGGTCGCCAGGTAGCCGACCGCGACCGACGACACGAGCGTGCGGGCCTCCTCGGCGGCGGTGCGGCGCCGGCCTCCCTCGTCCTCGGCGGCCGGTGCCTCGCTGCTGCTGTCGTGTCCGCTCACGCCAGGGAACGCTACTCAGATGGGTCGCTTCGCGTGACGAGCGGCGGTCCTCCGTGGCGGACGTCCTCGTCGACCGGGAGCACGGCAAGCGCGTCGGCCAGGCGCGCCCCCGACGGCGTCGCCAGCGCGAAGTCGAGCTCGAGCAGCGGGATCAGCACGAAGCGCCGCGCCAGCACCTGCTCGTGCGGCAGCGACAGGCGGTCGGTCGTCAGCTGTACGTCGCCGAGCAGGAGCACGTCGACGTCGATCGGGCGCGGGCCGTGACGGGGTCCCCCCGGCATCCGGCCGAGCTCGCGCTCGACGGCCTTGCAGGCGTCCAGTAGCGCGTCGGGCGCGAGCGCGGTCTCGATGCGCAGACAGGCGTTGAGGAAGTCGGCCTGGTCGAGGATCTCCCCGACCGGATCGGTGTCGTACGTCGACGAGCTCGCCAGCACCCGCACCCCGTGGGACGGCAGCGCGTCGACCGCCGCCTGCAGATGGCCGCGCCGGTCGCCGACGTTCGAGCCCAGGCCGAGGTAGCCGATCGCCATTCGCCGACGGATGGACTCAGTCGTCGATCTCGCCGAGCTCGCGCCAGACCTCGACCGATACGTCCTCGACGGGCAGCGCGATCGGCGGCTCGGGCTTGGACGCCTTGACCGAGACGGCCTGGGCGTCGAAGTCCTTCAGCAGCCGGTCCGCGACGGCGGCGCACAACCGCTCCAGCGTCTTGTCGGAGCGCTGCGTGGCGACGAGCGCCGCGACCTCGCAGACGCGGGCGTAGTCGATCGTGTCCTCGAGCCGGTCGGTGACGGTCGCGTCGGCCTCGCCGAGCTCCATCCGGATGTCGACGATCAGCCGCTGGCCGACCTCGCGCTCGGCTGCCGTGACGCCATGGTGGGTGAACAGCGACAGGCCGTTGACCTCGACCGTCACGACTGTCTGGATCGCTTCGTCGTCGAACTCGTCGTCGATGTCGTCGTCGATCTCGTCGTCGCCAGCCATCGCCCGCGCAACGTAGCAGCCGCGACGAGCAGCGCATCGCGCGCCTCAGCGACGTCATGGACGCGAAACACGCTCGCCCCGCGCGCGAGCGCGAGCACGTTGGAGGCGATCGTCCCGGCCACCCGCTCGTCCGGCTCGCGCCCGGTGATCGCGCCGAGAAACGACTTGCGCGAGGTGCCGACGACGACCGGTCGGCCGAGCGCGACGATCTCGTCCAGCCGCGCGAGCAGCGCGAGGTTGTGGTCGATCGTCTTGCCGAAGCCGATCCCCGGGTCAAGCCAGACGCGATCCTCGTCGATGCCGGCGGCGACGGCGTCCGCCAGGCGCTCGCTCAGGAACGCCTTGACGTCGTCGACGACGTCGCCGTAGCTGGGGTCGCGCTGCATCGTGCGCGGCTCGCCGAGCATGTGCATGAGGCACGCCGTGCAGCCGCGATCGGCGATCAGCGCGGCCATCCGCGGGTCGCCGCGCAGCGCCGTGACGTCGTTGACGATCGTCGCGCCGGCGTCGAGCGCCGCGGCCGCGACGGCCGCCTTCGACGTGTCGATCGACAGTCGGGCGCCCGCGCCCGCGAGGCCCGCGAGCACCGGCACGACGCGGCGCAGCTCCTCGGCCTCGCCGACCGGCTCGGCGCCCGGCCGGGTCGACTCGCCGCCGACGTCGAGGATCTGCGCGCCCTGCGCCACGAGCGCGCGCCCGTGCGCGATCGCCGCCCCCGGATCGAGCCACGTGCCGCCGTCGGAGAACGAGTCCGGCGTGACGTTGACGACGCCCATCACGACCGGCTCGGCGAGATCGCGGATCATGGCCGCACGCTACATACACCGGCGAGCGTTGGCAGCTGCCGCAGAACAGGGGTGTGGCGGATGAGCCTCGCCGAGCGCGGCTGATCCGCCACACCCCGGAGCATGCGCGGGCAGGCGCGAGCTCGATGCCGGCTTCGCCGCGCGGTGAACGGCTCCCGGCGCGCTACAGCGCGGGCTTGCGCGGCTCGTCGGCGCGAGCCTCGACGCCGCCCGCGAGCCCCGGGCGGGGCAGCGTGCGCGGTGCCTTCTGACCGGGCGTGTCGGCCGGCGTCGGCGGCGGCAGCTGCGGCGCCTCCTCGGGGAAGACCTCCGACTCGGGCGTGCCGAGCAGCAGCGCCTCGAACTCGTCCTTCTCGATCGTCTCGCGGCGGATGAGGATCTCGGAGACCGTGTCGAGCACCTCGCGATGCTCGGTCAGGATGTCGCGCGCGCGCTGGTGGGCGCCCTCGACGACGCGACGGATCTCGTCGTCGATCTCGCGGGCGATCTCGTCGGAGTAGTCGGGCTCGGAGGAGAACTCGCGGCCGAGGAACGGCTGCGAGTGATCGCTGCCGAAGACGCGCGGACCGAGGCGCTCGCTCATGCCGTAGCGCATGACCATGTTCTTCGCCGTCGCGGTGACCTTCTCGAGATCGTTCGAGGCGCCCGTCGTGATCTCGCTGAAGACGATCTCCTCCGCCGCGCGGCCGCCGAGCGTCATCGCCATCGAGTCGCTCAGCTCCGCGCGGGTCGTCAGGAAGCGATCCTCCTGCGGCATCGAGATCGTGTAGCCGAGCGCCTGGCCGCGGCCGATGACCGAGATCTTGTGGACCGGATCGGAGTGCTCGAGGTAGTGGCCGACGATCGCGTGACCCATCTCGTGGAAGGCGGTGATCTCGCGCTCCTTCTCGCTCATCACCCGGGTCTTCTTCTCCGGGCCGGCGATGACGCGCATGATCCCCTCCTCGAGCTCGTGCTGGCCGATCTCCTTGCGGCCGGTGCGGGCGGCGAGCAGGGCGGCCTCGTTGACGAGGTTGGCGAGGTCGGCGCCCGTGAAGCCCGGCGTCTGGCCGGCGAGATCGTCGGTGTTGATCGCCTTGGCCAGCGGCTTGCCGCGCGTGTGGACCTCGAGGATCTTCGCGCGACCCTTGCGGTCCGGGCGGTCGACGACGATCTGGCGATCGAAGCGGCCCGGGCGCAGCAGCGCGGGGTCGAGGATGTCCGGGCGGTTCGTCGCCGCGATGAGGATGATGTTGTCGGTCATCGTGAAGCCGTCCATCTCGACGAGCAGCTGGTTGAGCGTCTGCTCGCGCTCGTCGTGGCCGCCGCCCATGCCAGCGCCGCGATGGCGCCCGACGGCGTCGATCTCGTCCATGAAGATGATGCACGGGCTGTTCGTCTTGGCCTGCTCGAAGAGGTCGCGCACGCGACTGGCGCCGACGCCGACGAACATCTCGACGAAGTCCGAGCCGGAGATCGAGAAGAACGGCACGCCGGCCTCGCCCGCGACCGCGCGGGCGAGCAGCGTCTTGCCGGTGCCGGGCGGCCCGAACAGCAGCACGCCCTTCGGTATCCGCGCGCCGAGCGCCTGGAACTTCTTCGGGTTCTCGAGGAACTCCTTGATCTCGTGCAGCTCCTCGACGGCCTCGTCGGCGCCGGCGACGTCGCGGAACGTGATCTTCGGCGCGTCGACGGACATCTTCTTGGCCTTCGACTTGCCGAACTGCATGACCTTCGAGCCGCCGCCCTGCATCTGGTTCATGAGGAAGATCCAGAAGCCGATGAAGAGGATGAACGGCAGGATGTAGATCAGCGACGACCACCAGGCTGCGCGCGTGCCCTTGACGTCGAAGGCCTCGATCTTCTTCGCCTGCTCGGCCGCCAGCAGCTGCCTGGTCAGCGTGCTGCCGTACTCGGGGGCGAAGCCGATCACGTACTCGCTGTTGTCGCGCAGCTTGACCTGCAGCTCGTTGGAGCGGTTGCGCATCTCGACCGCGCTGATCTGGCGGTTGTCGAGCTGCTGCACGAACGTCGCGAAGCTCGGATCCTTCTCCTTGTTCGGGCTGCTGATGAGCTGCTGCGCGAAGAACGCCAGGATCACGACGATCAGGATCGGGAACGCTGCGCTCTTGGAGAATCGGCTCATGAAGGTGAGGAAAACAGGGAGATCACGGAGTGGCCAGCCTAGCAGGGGTACGGTGGCGCCCCGCCGGGTGGATCAGACCTTGCCGGGGCCTCATCCGAGGCGTATCGGCAGCTCAGGGGTCGGTCTCGAGCACCGCCACATACGGGAGGTTGCGGTAGCGCTCGGCGTGATCGAGCCCGTAGCCGACGACGAAGCGGTTGGGGATCTCGAAGCCCACGTAGCGCGGCTCGATCGCGACCTTCAGCCGCTCCGGCTTGGTCAGCAGCGCGCAGACCTCGATCGACGCCGGGTTGCGCACGCCGAGGTTGCGCAGCAGGTACTGCAGCGTGAGGCCCGAGTCGACGATGTCCTCGACGATCAGCACGTCGCGCCCCTCGAGCGCGATGTCGAGGTCCTTGAGGATCCGCACGACCCCTGAGGAGTCCGTCGCCGAGCCGTAGCTCGCGACCGCCATGAAGTCGACCTCGCACGGCACGTCGATGTGGCGCATGAGATCCGACAGGAAGAAGACGGCGCCCTTGAGCACCCCGACGAGCAGCAGGTCGCGGCCGGCGTAGTCCTCGCTGATCTGGCGGCCGAGCTGGCGAACGCGGCGCGCAAGCTCATCGGGCTGGACGAGGATCTCGCCCACGGCGGCATCGCGCATGAGGCGGGAGTCTACGTCGAGGGGTGCGGCGCAGCCGGCGGCGAGGCCGGCGACGACCGCCCCGGCGGCGTCGGCTCGACGTGCAGGACCCCGCCGGCGACGACGGCTCGGGCCCCGTCGCCGAGATCGAGCGCGCCGTCGCCGAGCTCGAGGATCTCCGCCAGCCGGCCGGGCGCGCGGGCGCACAGGCGGCCCGCCGCGTCCTCGGCGAGCTGGCGCACGACGAGGCGGGCGAGCGCCGGGGGCAGCGCGGCCAGCCGCGTCACGGCGATCTCGTCGCGGCCGGCGAGCGCCGTCCGCACGACCTCGTCGAGGACCGCGGCCTCGTCGCGCAGCAGCGCGGCGGTGCGGACGACGTTGCGCTCGGCCGACGGGTGCAGCTCGCGCAGCGCCGGCACGAGCCCGGCGCGAGCGCGGTTGCGCGCGAAGCGCGGATCGGCGTTGGAGGCATCCTCGCGCCACGGCAGGTCGCGCGCGGTGCAGTGCTCGGCGGTCTCCAGGCGCGTCGTGCGCAGCAGCGGGCGCACGAGGCGCCCGTCGCGCTCGGCCATCCCGAGCAGCGCGCGGCGCCCGGGCGAGGCGGCCAGCCGGTAGAGGATCGTCTCGGCCTGGTCGGTCGCGGTGTGCCCGGTCGCCAGCCGGGCGCCGCGCGCGAGCGCCAACCGCGCGCCGGCGCCGAGCCGCACGTCGCGTGCCCAGGCCTGCAGGTTGCCGGCCTCCGACGGGCGTGCGGTCGCCTGCACGTCGAGGCCGACGCCGAGGCGCACGCAGAGCGCGCGGCAGAACGCCTCGTCCTCGCCGGCGGCCTCGCGCAGCCCGTAGTTGACGTGCAGCGCGCTGACGCCCTCCGCGCCCGTCAGCCGGACCGCGACGTCGAGCAGGCAGACCGAGTCGCGCCCGCCGGACAGCAGGACGACGACGGGCGCGCCGGCGGACAGCAGGCCCGTCGCGCGGACACGCTCGAGAAGGTCCATCCCGGTCGAGTCTAGGAAGCGTCCGAGCACACGTTGTGGGTTTGGGTGCCGGATCGTGGATGCTCGGGGCCGCGCTCCCGCAGCGAATACCGGTGGTATTCGCAAGGGGCCGGGTGGCTCCGAGCGCCGCGAGATGATGCCCAAGCACGCAACGTGTCGATGGACGCTTCCCAAGGTGACCCCTGGGGGTCGCTCCCTAGGGATCATTCCCGATAGGCAGCGGCGCCGCCCGCGCCGACACTGATCCCATGCAATCGCCACCCGACACCCCCGCCCTGCCGCCGCCCCCACCGCCTTCCGATCCCGCCCCGCGCCGCTTGACCCGCTCGGGCGACGACCGCATGATCGGCGGCGTCTGCGGCGGCATCGGCAAGTACTTCGGCATCGACCCGACGCTCGTCCGGATCTCCTTCGTCGGGCTTTCGCTGCTCGGCGGCGTCGGCGTGCTGGTCTACGCGACCGCGCTGCTGCTCGTCCCGCTCGATGAAACGGCCGCGGCATCGACCCCGCCGACGCGGCGCGACCGCGCGACCTCGATCGCGATCGTCGTCGCGCTCGTGATCGCCTGCCTGATCCTCGGCAGCTTCGGCTTCTTCTTCGGCGACGCGCTCGTGCCGATCGGCTTCCTCGCGCTTGCCGGCCTCGCCGTCTGGTGGCTCGTCTCGGGCGAGCGGCCGGGCGGCAGCGCGAGCGACGTCGCGCGGCGCGCGGTGCTCGGCGTCGCCCTGCTGGCCGGCAGC
>JAUYGN010000137.1 GCA_030690545.1 Solirubrobacteraceae bacterium | reverse complement strand
GCCGCTGCGGCGCAGGCCCGGATCGGTGCCGGAGGCGTCGGCCAGCTCCTGCGCGAACTGCGGCCAGACGCTCGCGCTGCGCAGGCCGAGCCGCAGCAGCGCGAGCTCACCGGCGTCCGCTTCGGTGACGGGTGCGAGCATGCCCGCCGCCACGCGCGAGGCGCCGCCGCCGAGCTCGCCGCGCTCGAGCACGCAGACCGCCTGGCCGCGCTGGGCCGCCCGCCAGGCGACGGCGAGCCCGATGACGCCCCCGCCGATGACGGCGACGTCGGTCGTTGCGGTTCGATCCTGCTGCATGACACCTCGCTTCGCCGGCATGATCCGGATCAGCTGCTGACGGTCGGCACGAACGCCCTCTCAGCCCGCGCACGCGGGCTCCCGTTGCCTCTCAGTCTAGACCGTCGTGCAGAGCCCTCCGCACCCGCCCGCACGAGGTCGAGTGGCGACGAGCATGTCGTGGCGACACGTCGGACGCCACTCGGCGTCGGGCGATCGTGGTGCGTATGGGGTCCGTGCGGTCGGCCGTTGCCACAATGGCGGTGATGCCCGACCTCGACGAACGCCGCGCGCGTCTGCGCGACGCGCGGCTGTACCTCGTCTGCGACCTGCGACCCGGTGGACGCCCACTCGCCGACGTCGTCGCACCCGCGCTGGCGGCCGGCGTCGACGTCGTGCAGCTGCGCGACAAGCAGGCGACCGGCGAGGAGCTGCTCGCCGGGGCCGCGATCGCACGACAGCTGTGCGACGACGCCGGCGCGCTGCTGATCCTCAACGACCGCCCCGAGCTCGTCGAGGCGGCCGGCGCCGACGGCTGCCACGTCGGGCAGGACGACATGGAGCCGGTCGCGGCCCGCGAGCGCGCGGGGGACGGCGCGCTCGTCGGGCAGTCGACGCACTTCCCCGACGAGGTCGCCGACGGTGGCGAAGCGGACTACATCGGCGTCGGCCCCGTCCACGCGACGCCGACGAAGCCCGGCCGCCACCCGGTCGGCGTCGAGCTCGTGCGCTTCGCGGCCTTCCACGCCCCCGTGCCGTTCTTCGCGATCGGCGGGATCGACAGCACGAACATCGGCGAGATCCTCGCCGCCGGCGCACACCGGATCGCGGTCGTGCGAGCGATCACCGAAGCTGACGACCCGGGCGCAGCGACCGCCGCCCTGCGAAGCGCCCTCGACGCGGAGCCGCTCCCATGAGCGCTGGCAAGCGCAAGCGCGAGAGCGCAGCCGACGCGGCTGGGCGATCCGAGTCCGCGGAGCGCACAGGTGACATCGTCCGCGCCGGCGCCGCGCCATCCGCCGCCGGCCAGTCGCCGCCGATCCCCGAGGAGACCGCCCCGCCCGCCCACGACGAGACGGCGTCGCCCGCCGGCGACGAGGCGACCCGGGCGACCGACGACACGATGCGTCGCGGCTACGCCCGCGGCCGCGCTCGCGACGACGCGATCCGCGCGAACATCAAGCCGCTCGCGCCCGGCGAGCGCCCGCCCGTCGTCACGCTCGCCGCCGTCATCGCGATCGTCTTCGCGATCGCCAACCTCGCCACCGCGCTGACCGGCAACGACATCTCCTCAGCCAGCGGCAACCCGTCGCTCGCGACCGCCGTCACGACCGCGCTGCTGCTCGTCGCCGGGTTCGGGATGCTCGCCCGCCAGTACTGGGCCGTGCTCGGCTTCGAGGCGATCCTCGGCCTGCAGATCGTCTTCTTCTCGCTATACCTGATCGGCGTGCAATCGCTCTGGGAGGCGATCATCCCGGTCGTCGCGATCGGCCTGCTCGGCTGGCTGTTCTGGAAGCTCGTGCGCCCGATGGCACAGCTGCAGATGGCGTCGCACCCGTCGACCCGCCCGCCGCGCTGAACACCGTGCGGCGCACGGGCGCCACGCGATCGCGGCGTCCGGCGGCGACCTGCGCTCGATAGGCTCGATTCACCATGGCCGAACGCTCTTACGACTGCATCGTCATCGGCTCGGGCCCCGGAGGCTACGTCGCCGCGATCCGCGCCGCCCAGCTTGGCATGAAGACCGCCGTGGTCGAGGTCGACCAGATCGGCGGGCGCTGCCTGAACTACGCCTGCATCCCCGCCAAGGCCGTGCTGCGCGTCGCCGACGTGCTCGGCGAGATCCGCGAGGCTGCGACGTTCGGCATCACGGTGAGCGAGCCGACCGTCGACTTCGCCGCCGTCGGAGAGCGCCGCCAGAAGGTCGTCAAGACGCTCACCGGGGGGGTCGCGGGCCTGATGAAGCGCAACGCGATCGACGTCATCGACGGCCACGGCGTCGTGACCGACGAGGCCAACGTCAAGGTCGGCGGCAACTTCGACGGCACCGAGATCGAGGCGAAGGCCGTGATCCTCGCGACCGGCTCGGTCAAGCGCCCGTTGCCCGGAACGCAGTTCGGCGGCCGCGTGATCGGCACCGAGGAGGCGTGGGCGCTCACCGAGCTGCCCAAGACGCTCGCCGTCGTCGGCGCCGGCGCGTCGGGCACGGAGATCGCCTCCGCCTACGCTCGCCTGGGCAGCGAGGTGACGCTCTACGAGGGCCTGGACCGCGTGCTGCCGACCGAGGACGCCGACATCTCCAAGGTCGCCGAGCGCGGCTTCAAGAAGCAGGGCATCACGGTCCGCACCGGCGTCTTCGTCGAGGACGTCGCGTCGGGCGACGACGGCGTCACGTTCACCGTCGCCGGCGAGCCCGCGCAGGCGGAGTGGCTCGTGATCGCCGCCGGCCGCGCGCCCGACATCGAGAACCTCGGCATCGAGGATGCCGGCATCACGCTGACCGAGAGCGGCCTGATCGCGGTCGACGGCGCGCAGCGCACGTCGCTGGCGGGCGTCTGGGCGATCGGCGATCTCGTGCCCGGCCCGGCGCTCGCGCACAAGGCCTCAGACGAGGGGATCATCGCCGCCGAGGACATCGCCGGCCTGGAGACGCACCCACTCGAGCACGTCGACATCCCGCGCGCGACCTTCTGCCTGCCGAACGTCGCGAGCTTCGGCCTGACCGAGCAGCAGGCGCGCGACGCCGGCCACGACGTCGTCGTCGGCAAGATCAGCTTCGGCGCGGTCGGCGCGGGCACCGTCTACGGCGACCGCACGGGCCTGGTGAAGGTCGTCGGCGACCGCCGCTACGGCGAGCTGCTGGGCGGTCACATCGTCGGCACGAAGGCGACCGAGCTGATCCAGGAGCTCGTCAACGTGCGGGCACTGGAAGGCGGCTTCCCAGAGGTCGCCCGCATGGTGCACGGCCACCCGACGCTGTCGGAAGCCGTCATGGAGGCCGCGCGCGATGCCGACGGCTGGCTCATCCACGGCTGAGAAGCCATCCGAAAACGTCCGCGGCCGTCCGTTCGGATGACTTCTGACGCGCCGGCGTTCTACTTCGACCTCGCGGTCCCCGAGTGCTATCTCGTGGCCGAGCGCATCCTGCGCCTGCTGCCGGTCGCCTGCCAATGGCGGCCCGTGCTCGCCTCCCAGCTGCCCGGCGGTCTCGGCGGATTCGGCGGCTGGCGCTGCGCCGAAGAGCGTGAGATCGCGCTGTCGCAGCTCGAGCGCGACGCGGCCCGTCACGGGCTGCAGCCCGTTCGCTGGCCGCAGCAGCTGCCGCTGGACTCTTCGCTTGCGATGCGCGTCGCGACGTACGCGGCGAGCATCGGCCGCGCCGTCGCCTTCACCCAGGCGGCGTTTCGCCAGATCTACGCGGGCGGACGCGACCTGTCGGTCCCCGACAACGTGCTGATCGCGGCAGCGGCGTGCGAGATGCACCCGTCGGCGGTGCTGAAGGCCGCCGAGCTGCGGTCGGTGCGCGACGCGCTCGAACGCGCGACCGCCGAGGCCGCGGCGCGGGGCGTCGGGGCGCTGCCGGCGATCTGGAGCACGAGCGGCGTGTTCGTCGGTGACGCCGGGCTCGACGAGGCCGCCGAGCTACTCGCCTGAAGCCGGTTCGTCCTGCGCGTCGTAGTGGCGAGCGATGTCGGCGGTGTCGACGCCGATGCCACCGGCGAGGCGGGTGATCGCCTCCCAGCTCGGGTTGCGGGCGCCGCGTTCGATGTCCGAGATGTAGGTGGGGTGCAGGCCGGAGGCG
>JAUYGN010000133.1 GCA_030690545.1 Solirubrobacteraceae bacterium | reverse complement strand
GCGGCGGGCGCGGGCGAGCTCGCAGATCGTCGCGGTCGCCTCCGACGCGGCCGGCCGGCCGCTGGCGACCGTGCGCCTGGAGGGCGACAACCCGTACGACTTCACCGCGCGGATGCTCGCCTGGGGCGCGATCGCCGCGGCGGCTGGCGGGATCGGCGCCAGCGGCGCGCTCGGACCCGTCGAGGCGTTCGGCCTCGACGCGCTGCGGGCCGGCGTCGCGCGGGCGGGAATCGCCAGCACGACCTGATCCCGCTGCCCTTGACAAGTGAGTGAGTGATCACTTACGTTCTCGCCCGTGCTCGCCGGGATCGCCCGACTCGTCACGATTCATCCGCGCCGCGTCCTCGTCGCGACGGTCCTATTGCTCACCGTCGCGATCGGGTTCGGGGTACCCGTCACGCAGAAGCTGTCGGTCGACCCCGACCTCGACTTCATCAATCCGCAGTCGGAGAGCAACGTCACCGGCGATCGGCTGCGCGCGGCGGTCGGCCGCGGCCTGAACCCCGGCATCGTCGTGCTCGTGCGCGCCGACGGAGCGGTCCGCAGCGCCGCCGGGCGCGCGCAGCTGCGCCAGGTCGTCGAACGCGTCGAGGCCGATCCCGACATCGCCCAGACGGTCTCGGCGCTGACCGATCCGCGCCCGACGAGCCCGTTCGTCTCGCGCGACGGGACGGCGAGCTTCGTCGCGACGTACGTGCGGGCGAGCGGCGACGGCGAGGAAGCCGGCGAGCGGATCGAGGCGGCGCTCGAGGGCGTTGCCGGGGTCAGCGTCGGCGGGCTCTCGGTCGCCGCCCCGGTCGTCGGCGACCAGGTCTCCAAGGACCTCGCGAGAGCCGAGCTGCTCGCGTTTCCGCTGCTCTTCCTGCTCGCCCTGATCGTCTTTCGCGGCGCGGTCGCGGCGCTGCTGCCGCTGTTCGTCGGCCTGCTGACGATCATGACGACGTTCCTCGGGCTGCGCCTGTTCAACGAGGCGACGGACCTGTCGATCTTCGCGCTGAACCTCGCGATCGGCCTCGGGCTCGGGCTGGCGATCGACTACTCGCTGTTCGTCCTGTCGCGCTATCGCGAGGAGATGGAGCGCTACGGGCCGGGGCGCGAGGCGCTGACGCGCACCCTGCAGACGGCCGGGCGAACCGTCGTCTTCAGCGCGCTGACGGTCGCCGTCGCGATGCTGTCGCTGCTCGTCTTCCCGCAGCGCTTCCTGTACTCGATGGCGATCAGCGGCTCGCTCACCGCGCTCGGCGCGGGACTGATCTCGCTGACGGCGCTGCCCGCCCTGCTGATGGTCCTCGGCGAGAAGGTCGACGCGCTGGCGCCGAAGCGCTGGCGCCACCGCGAGGTCGCCACGGAGCGCGGCTTCTGGTATCGCCTGTCGCACCTCGTGATGCGCCGCCCGCTCACCGTCGCGATCACGACGGCGGCCGTGCTGATCGCCGCCGGGATACCGTTCACGCGGATCGAGTTCACCGGCGTCGATGCGAGCGTGCTGCCCGACAGCTCCGTTCCCAAGCAGGTCGACACGGCGCTGCGGACGGAGTTCCCGCCGGGTCGCACGTCGCCGCTGTTCGTCGCCGTCGGCGCATCGCAGGGCAGCGCCGGCGCGCTGCGCGCCTATGCCGGCAGGCTGCAGGCGCGCGAGGACGTCGAGGCCGTCGAGGCGCCCCGCTTCGTCGGCGACGGCACCTGGCTCGTCGAGGTCGTGCCGGTCGCCGCGGCGCTCGACAAGCGCGCGCTGGACCTCGTGCGCGCGGTGCGCGCCGGACCCGGTCCCGGCGAGGTGCAGGTGACCGGCGAGTCGGCGCGCTTCGTCGACCAGCGGGCCGGGCTGGCCGACCGGCTGCCGCTGGCGATCGCCGTGCTGGCGATCACGACGCTGCTGATCCTCTTCGCGATGACCGGCTCCGTCGTGCTGCCGATCAAGGCGGTCGTGATGAACGTCCTCGGCCTGAGCGCCGCCTTCGGCCTGCTCGTCCTGATCTTCCAGGACGGTCGCTTCGAAGGCCTGCTGGACTACACGAGCCAGGGAGCGCTCGAGATCACGCAGCCGCTCGTCCTGCTGGCGATCGTCTTCGGCCTGAGCACCGACTACGGCGTCTTCCTGCTGACGCGCATCAAGGAGGCGCGCGACGCCGGCGCGAGCAACGACGAGGCCGTGGCGATCGGCATCCAGCGCACCGGCCGCGTCGTGACGGCGGCGGCGCTGCTGCTGATGGTCGCCCTCGGAGCGTTCGCCACCTCGGAGATCGTCTTCATCAAGCAGCTCGGCATCGGCGTCGCGATCGCCGTGGCGATCGACGCCACGATCGTGCGCGCGCTGCTCGTCCCGGCGCTCATGAAGCTGCTCGGCGAGCGCAACTGGTGGGCGCCCCGCCCGCTGGCGCGGCTGCATGCGCGGTTGGGGTTGCGGGAGGGCTGAGACCCGTCGCGGTTGTGGAGGTCTTCCGTGCGGAGCGCGGCCGCCGAGATCAGCGCCGCCGGGTCAGCCCAGCAGCAGCCAGTAGATCGCGCCGCCGACGAGCGAGGCCGCGGCCATCCGCAGCGCCTCGTCACGATCGCCGTCGGCGTAGCGCGCGCCGGCGATGATGATGCCCGCGAGCGGGAGCACGATCGCGAGAGCGATCGGAAACACGGCGCGCAGGCGATCGAGCATGAACCCGGCAGGCTCGCAGATCCGCTGCCGTGCCGGCGTGCCGAGCGCTGCCACGCACGCGACGCCAGGACGGGAGACAGGCGCTTCGCGGGTTATCCTCGCCGCATGGGCGATCTGCGGGTGACGCGCGACGGCGCGTACTACGGCGTCAGCATCCGCGGCGTGCTGGAGTCCGGCGCCGGCGAGCCGCTGTACGTCGCGGTGCTGGCGCAGCGCGTCGAGTGGTGCGATCCCGATGATCCCGACGCGGGCCCGGACGGCTGGATTCGCTCGCAGAAGCCCGGCGGCACGATGCAGGGCGAGCTCGAGCTGCGCTTCACGCGCGAGAAGGTCCACGAGCGCGCGCTCGCCCAGCTCGAGGCGTGGCGCGCGAACCCGCCGGAGAACCTCGTCGGCGTCAGCTCCGTGGAGCAGCAGTACGTCGGCCTGATCGACCAGGCCGACGGCAAGGGCATCGGGATCCAGCACGACGAGCGCCGTCAGGACCGGTCCGCCGCCCGCGCCTACGCGACGTGGTCGAGCGGCAAGCTGCGCGCCGCCGACTGACCCCGCGGACCGTCGAGCGAGGCGGCTGCGCCCGCTGCCGCGGGCGAGCTCCGTCTACGCCGCAGCGCCCTCGGCGATCCGCAGGAACGTCTCCCAGCGGCGCTTGTCGGTCGCCGCGCGGCGCGCCTCCTCCGTGCCGGCCTGCGCCGACGCCAGCGCGTCCGAGGCGCGGCGCAGCTTCTCGCGCAGGTCGGCGACATCGAGCGAGCCGGGCTCATGCGCCTCCTCGACGAGCACGAGCACGCCGTCCGGCGAGACCTGGATGTAGCCCTCGCCCTGCGCGTAGGTGAGGATCTCCGACTCGCTGCGATACAGCCGCAGCTCGGTCGGCTCGAGCATGCCCAGCAGCGGCTGATGACGCGCGAGGATGCCGATCGAGCCGGTCTTCGTGCGCGTCGAGATCTGCACGACGTCGCCGTCGAAGCACGAGCCCTCGGGCGTCAGGACCTCGACGCGGAACGGGGTCTTGGCGGCCACGCTACCGGCCCTGCTCGCGGCGGACTGTCACGAGACGGACCACCTAGTCGTCCGTCTTGCCGGCGGCGGCCTTGACGACGTCGTCGATCGTGCCCTTGAGGAAGAACGCCGACTCCGGCACGTCGTCGTGCTGGCCGTCGATGATCTCCTTGAAGCCGCGGATCGTCTCGGCGATCGGGACGTACTGGCCGGGCGTGCCGGTGAACTGCTCGGCGACGAAGAACGGCTGCGACAGGAAGCGCTCGACGCGGCGCGCCCGGCCGACGATCAGCTTGTCCTCGTCGGACAGCTCGTCGATGCCGAGGATCGCGATGATGTCCTGCAGCTCCTTGTAGCGCTGGAGGATCTCCTTGACGCGGTTGGCGGTCGTGAAGTGGTCGTCGCCGAGGATGTCGGCCTTGAGGATCGTCGACGTCGAGTCCAGCGGATCGACCGCCGGGTAGATCCCCTTCTCGGAGATCGCCCGCGACAGCACCGTCGTCGCGTTGAGGTGGGCGAAGACCGACGCCGGCGCCGGGTCGGTGAGGTCGTCGGCGGGGACGTAGATCGCCTGCACCGAGGTGACCGAGCCGTCGCGCGTGGAGGTGATGCGCTCCTGCAGCTGGCCCATCTCGGTCTCGAGCGTCGGCTGGTAGCCGACCTGCGACGGCATCCGCCCCAGCAGCGCCGAGACCTCTGAGCCGGCCTGGACGAAGCGGAAGATGTTGTCGATGAACAGCAGCACGTCCTGGCCGCCCTGCTCGCGGAAGTACTCGGCCATCGTCAGGCCCGACAGCGCGACGCGCATGCGGGCGCCGGGCGGCTCGTTCATCTGGCCGAAGACGAGCATCGTCTTGTCGATGACGCCCGACTCCTTCATCTCCAGCCAGAGGTCGTTGCCCTCGCGCGAGCGCTCGCCGACGCCGCAGAAGGCCGACAGGCCGCCGTGCTCCTGGGCGAGGTTGTTGATCAGCTCCTGGATCAGCACGGTCTTGCCGACGCCGGCGCCGCCGAACAGGCCCACCTTGCCGCCCTTGGCGTACGGCGCGAGCAGGTCGACGACCTTGATGCCGGTCTCGAACATCTCCGTCGTCGGCATGAGGTTCTCGACGTTCGGGGCGGGCCGGTGGATCGGCCAGCGCTCCTCGTACTCGACCGGGCCGGCGAGGTCGATCGGCTCGCCGAGCAGGTTGAAGATCCGTCCCAGCGTGCCCTTGCCGACCGGCACGGTGATCGGGCCGCCGGTGTCGACGACCTCCATCCCGCGCGACAGGCCGTCCGTCGTGTCCATCGCGACCGCGCGGACGCGGTCGTCGCCGAGGTGCTGCTGGACCTCGCAGACGAGCACGCCCTCGTCGCCGCCGCGCTGCACGGTGATCGCGTTGTAGATCTCGGGAAGGTGGTCGTTGGGGAACGTCGCCTCGATGACGACGCCCTGGATCTCCTCGATCCGCCCGGTGGTCCTGGTCTCTGCGCTGGTGATCTCAGTGGTGGCCATGGTTCTCCATGATTAAGAGGGTTTCGGCCTCCGGCCCTCGCAAGCTCGGGCCTTCGGACGACATTACGTAAGAGACTCGGCGCCGGCAACGACTTCCATGATCTCCTGCGTGATCTCGGCCTGGCGGGCACGGTTCATTTCAAGGGTCAGGTCCTCGATCAGCTCGCCCGCGTTCTCGGAGGCGTTGCGCATCGCGGTCATCCGCGCGCCGTGCTCGGAGGCCGTCGACTCCAGCAGCGCGCGATAGATGGAGATCTCGACGTAGTCGGGGATCAGCCGGGCGAGGATCTCGTCGGCGTCGGGCTCGTACTCGACGAGCGCATGGTGGCTTGCGCCAGAGGCCGCGTCGTCGCCCGACGCGTCGCCGTCATCGCCGTCGCCGCCCTCGAGGATCGTCGCCTGCTGCAACGGCAGCAGCGTCTCGCGGCGAACCTCCTGCGTCAGCGGCGAGATGTAGCCGTTGTAGAAGATCTCGACCCGATCGGCCTTGCCGTCGACGTAGGCGGTGACGAGCTCGCCGGCGATCTCGCGCGCGTCGGCGTAGGACGGACGGTCGGTGAAGCCGACGTAGCGCCCGATCGGGTCCTTGCCGCGGAAGGTCAGCGTCGAGACCCCGCGCCGGCCGACGGCGCTGTAGCGCACCGTGCGCCCGTCGTCCTCCAGCCCACGCGCGGCGCGCAGCCCGGCGCGGATGATCTGCGAGTTGAACGCGCCCGCGAGGCCGCGATCGCCGGTCACGAGCAGCAGCGCGACGGTCTCCTCGGACTCGTGCTCGTGGAAGATCGGCAGGCCGGTGATCTCGGTGCCGGCGGCGTCGGCGGCCTGCCGCGTCATCCGCCGGATCGCCGCCGCGTACGGGCGCAGGTGCTCGATGCGCTGCTCGGCGCGGCGCAGGCGCGCCGCCGCGACCATCTCCATCGCGCGGGTGATCTTCTGGATGTTCTTGACCGAGCCGATCCGGTTCTTGACGTCGCGCTGCGTGGCGCTCATGGGCGCCTCCGGTCAGCGGCCGCGGCGGCCGAGGTGAGGCGGCGACGCGATGTCACGCGGGTACTGCCTCCTCCTCGGCGACGGCCTCGTCGGTGACGTCGGCGGCAGGCGCGCTGCCGGCATCGGAGCCGGCCGCCTCGGTCGCGACGCCGTCCTCGTCGAGGTCGTAGCCGAAGTCGTCGGCGAACTCCGCGACCGCGTCGCGCACGGCCTGCTCGGTCTCGCCGCTCCAGTCGCCGCCGGCGATCTTCGCCAGCAGCTCGGCGTGCTCGGAGCGCAGCCGCGAGACGAGCGCCTCGTGGAACTCGGGCACGCGATCGACGCTGACGCGATCGAGGTAGCCGTTCGTCGCCGCGTAGATGACGACGACCTGGTCCTCGACGGACATCGGCGAGCGCTCCTTCTGGTTGAGCGTCTTGACGAGCCGCTCGCCGCGCGCCAGCGTCGCCTGCGTATCGGCGTCGAGGTCGGAGCCGAACTGCGAGAAGGCCTCGAGGTCGCGGTACTGCGACAGCTCGAGCTTGAGGCGGCCGGCGACCTTCTTCATCGGCTTGATCTGGGCGTTGCCGCCGACGCGCGACACCGAGATGCCGACGTTGATCGCCGGGCGCACGCCGGAGAAGAACAGCTTCGGCTCGAGGAAGATCTGCCCGTCGGTGATCGAGATGACGTTCGTCGGGATGTAGGCCGACACGTCGCCGGCCTGCGTCTCGATGATCGGCAGCGCGGTCATCGACCCGCCGCCGAGCTCGTCGTTGAGCTTGACCGCGCGCTCCAGCAGGCGGCTGTGCAGGTAGAAGACGTCGCCCGGGTAGGCCTCGCGGCCCGGCGGGCGGCGCAGCAGCAGCGACATCTGGCGGTAGGCGAAGGCGTGCTTGGTGAGGTCGTCGTAGACGCACAGCGCGGCCTTGCCCTCGTAGAGGAAGTGCTCGGCCATCGCGCAGCCCGCGTACGGCGCGAGGAACTTCACCGGCGCGGCCTCGTCGGCGGCGGCGGCGACGATGATCGTGTTCTCCAGCGCGCCGTTCTCGGCGAGCGTCTCGGCGATCTGCACGACGGTCGCCATCCGCTGGCCGATCGCCACGTAGACGGAGATCAGGCCCGTGCCCTTGTTGTTGATGATCGTGTCGAGCGCGATCGCGGTCTTGCCGACCTGGCGGTCGCCGATGATCAGCTCGCGCTGGCCGCGGCCGATCGGGATCATCGAGTCGATCGCCTTCAGGCCGGTCTGCATCGGCTCGGTGACCGGCTGGCGCTGGACGACGCCGGGCGCCTTGAACTCGGCCGGGCGCTTGTCGGTCGTGACGATGTCGCCCTTGCCGTCGAGCGGGTTGCCGAGCGGATCGACGATCCGGCCGAGCAGCGCCTCGCCGACCGGGATCTCCAGCAGCGAGCCGGTCCGCTTGACCGTGTCGCCCTCCGTGATGCGGTCCCAGTTGCCGAACAGCACGACGCCGACGTTGTCGGACTCGAGGTTCAGCGCCAGGCCCGTGACGCCGTGCGGCAGCTCGAGCATCTCGAACGACATCGCGTTCTCGAGGCCGTGGACGCGGGCGATGCCGTCGCCGACCGAGAGGACGGTGCCGACCTCGGTCAGCTCCGCCGACCCGGCGTCGAGCCCCTCGATGCGGCTCTTGAGGATCGAGGTGATTTCGTCTGGCTTGATCTGCATGGAGGTCGTGTCAGCTCCTTAGGCCGTGCCGCGCGCGACGGCCTTTCTCAGGTTTTCAAGTCGGTTGCGGATCGATGCGTCGAGGATCGAGTTGCCGACGCGCAGGACGATCCCGCCGAGGATGTCGGGGTCGACGCTCGCCGTCAGCTCGATCTTCTGGCCGGTGCTCTTGGCGATCTGATCGCCCAGCTGGCGTGCGACGCCGTCGTCGAGCGCGACCGCGGTGGCGATCTGGACGGGCAGGATGTGGTGCGTCTGCTCCCAGAGCGTGTCGTAGTAGCGGCGGATCCGGAAGATCGCCGGCATGCGGTGCTTGTCGATCAGCAGCTCGAGGAAGTTGGCGAGCGTCGCGTCGGCGCCGGTGACCGCCTTGCGCAGGCCGTCCTTCTTCTCCTGGGTCGAGAAGTAGGGCGAGAAGAAGAAGATCGCCAGATCGCGGTTGTCGTGCAGCGCGCCGGCGAACTCGCCGAGCTGCTCGCGGATCTCGTCGGCCGTGCCGTGCTCCGAGGCGACCTCGAACAGCGACCGGCCGTAGACCTCCGCGATCTCCTCCATCGCTAGTTCCTGCTCCCGGCGTCGCCCGCGAGCGCCGTGAAGTCCAGCTCGGCGAGCGCCTCCTCGACGAGCCGACGCTGATCGTCCTCGCCGAGCGTCTTGCGGGTGATCTTCTCGGTCGCGAGGATCGTCAGGTCGGCGACCTCGTTGCGGATGTCCTGGATCGCGCGCCGCGTCTCGGCGGCGATGTCGCGCTTGGTCTGCTCGAGCAGCTCCTCGCGACGCTGCTTGGCCTGCGCGATCGTCTCCTGCTCGGTCGTCTCGGCGGCCTTGCGGGCGCGGGCGATGATCGCCTCGGCCTGCTCGCGTGCCGCGGCGAGCCGCTCGCGGTACTCGGCCAGCACCTCGTCGGCCTCGGCGCGCGTGCGCGCGGCGCTCTCGATCGATTCCTCGATCATGTTCTGACGGCGATCGAGCGCCGCCGCGATCGGCGGGAACGCGAACTTCTGCAGCAGGAACGCGGCGATCGCGAAGGCGACCACGGTCCACAGCATCAGCCCGACGTCGGGCTGGACGAGGAAGCTGCCGCCGCCGTCGGCCCCTTCAGCTGCGATGACGAGCGCGTCGAGCATCGTCGGCTAGAGGAAGAACGCCAGCAGGCCGGCGACGAGGCCGTAGAACACGCAGGCCTCCGTGAGCGCGAAGCCGAGCCACTGGATCGACGTGATCTCGTCCTTCATCTCCGGCTGGCGGGTGACCGACTCGATCACCTTGCCGAAGATGTAGCCGATGCCGACACCGGCGCCGGCTGCACCGAGGCCGCCGCCGACACCGAGGGCGATCTTGCCACCGGCGTCTGCGCCGATGCTCGCGTTCTCGGCGGCCTGGGCGATGATGAGCGGAATTGACGGGTCCACGAAATGCTCCTTGCTTTCAGTTGATCAGTGGTCCTGGGCGACGGCGCCGCCGAAGTAGATCGAGGCCAGGATGGCGAAGATGAATGCCTGCAGCGTCGCGATCAGGCCGATCTCGAAGATGAACAGGATCACGGCGAGCGGCAGCGTCAGCCAGGCGATGGCGGCGATCCCGAGCAGCACCGCGATGCCGCCGGCCATGAACAGGATGATGAGATGGCCGGCGAGGATGTTCGCGAACAGTCGAACGCTCAGCGAGATCAGCCGCAGGATGTTCGAGAACAGCTCGAGGACGAAGATGAAGCCCGCCATCGGCCCGGTCACGCCGGCCGGGACGAGCGCCTTGAGGTAGCCGCCCGGGCCCTTCGCGCGGATCCCCTCGACCGTGTAGCCGATGAAGACCATCGCGGCGAGCACGAGCGGCACCGAGAGGTTCGCCGTCGCCGCGTAGATCTGGAACGTCGGGAAGTCGATGCCGAAGAGCGTGATCGGATGCTCGGTGTTCACCGGCATCGGGATGTAGCCGATCATGTTCGAGACCCAGATGAAGAGAAACAGCGTGGCGATGAACGGAAACCACTTCGCGGCCATGCTGGCGTCCATGTTGTTGCGCGTGATGCTGTCGCGCAGGAACACGTAGACGGTCTCGATCAGCGTCTGCACGCGGTTGGGCTTGTCCTCCATGCGGCGCGCGATGTAGATCATCAGCCCGACCGTGATCGCGACCGCCACGATCACGTAGACGACGCCCTTCGTGATGTCGAACGGCCCGGGCAGGTCGACCCAGACGTCGAGCCGGAACTCGTTCTGCGGCTGGAAGTTCTCGTCGCGGCCGGCCGAGCCCACGATCAGGCCGAGCAGCAGGCCGATGCCGAGGTAGGCGCCGACGCCGGTCCAGATCTTCGCGCGCTTGGTCATGCGTGGCTCGCGGTTCCGGCGCGCGCGGCGCTGCGCTCGAGCGAGTGCGTCAGCAGCCGCGTCGCGAAGGAGATCGTGAAGACGACGAGCAGCACGGCGGCGGCGGCGGCGCCGTCCTCGCGCTGGCCGCCGAGGCCGGCGACGAGCACCGCGCCGACGACGAGCCACATGCGGACCATCATCGTGGCCATGTTCAGGCCGATCGCCTCGCGGACGTTGTCGCGCGTGCGCGCCTTGCGGTCGACCGCAAGGGCGATGCCGCGCTGCACGGTCCAGACGACGCTGCCCAGCAGCAGGCCGAGCGCCGGTGCGCCGAGCGCGAGCGCGAGCGGCACCGTGAGCCACAGCAGGACGAGATCGATGTAGCGCAGGGCGGTCATCTCACAAGTCCGGGAAGCGGGCCCGAACGGCGGCGACGCCGGCGACGAACCCGACGAAGATGCCGAGCGCGAGGAAGATCCCGACGGCCCCGGTGAGCGCGCCGACGATGCCGCCGATCAGGCCGCACAGCAGCAGCGACGCGAGCAGCATCAGGCCGGCACTGGCGCCGCGGGTCAGGGGCTTGCGCTCGGGAGCGGTCATCGCGTTGGCGTGGATGGCGGAGGAGGCGGGCACGGAAGGTCGCGGACCCTACAGACAGCAAGACCGCGCGGGCGGCACGGTCGCTGGCTGGGTCCGATGGCTGGTGTGCGGAGCATAGCGATTCGGCGGACTTTGTAACAACTTTGTGACACTGGGCACGACGCGCGATCCCTCTATGCGACCTTCGAGGCCCGTCACGAGATGACGATGGCTGCGGCTGGGCGTAGCATCGGCGCGATGGACGACGGTCACTCGCATGCTGGGCACGCGCACGCCCCGTCGGGCAGCGCCGACCGCCGCTGGCTGACCGTCGCGCTCGCGCTGATCGTGAGCTTCATGGTCGTCGAGGTCGTCGCCGGCCTGCTCGCCGGCTCGCTCGCGCTGCTGTCGGACGCCGCCCACATGCTCACCGACGCCGGGGCGATCGGGCTCGCGCTCGCCGCCGCCGCGCTCGCCGCCCGGCCGGCACGCGGCGCGTACACGTTCGGATTCGGACGCGTCGAGATCCTGTCGGCGCAGATCAACGGCGCCACGCTGTTCGTGCTCGCCGGCGTGATCGCCTTCGAGGGCATCCGCCGGCTCGGCGCGCCGCCCGACGTCGACGGGCCGATCGTGATCGTCGTCGGCGTGCTCGGCGCGGGGGTCAACGTCGCCGCCTTCTGGGCGCTGTCGCGCTCCGAGCGCCAGAGCCTGAACATCGCCGGCGCCCGCGCGCACGTGCTCGCCGACCTCTACGGCTCGATCGCCGCGATCAGCGCCGGAACCGCGATCGCCGCCGGCGGCCCGGCGCAGGTCGACGCGATCGCCGCGATGACCGTCGCCGTCCTGATGGTGCGCTCCGGCTGGTCGCTGCTGCGCTCCTCGGCGCGCGTGCTGCTCGAAGCCGCGCCGCACGGAACCGATCCGGACGAGATCGGCCGCACGCTCGCCGCGATGCCCGGCATCGTCGAGATCCACGACCTCCACGTCTGGGAGGTCACCAGCGGCTTCGTCGCGATCGCCGCGCACGTCGTCGTCGCCCCCGGCGACGACTGCCACCTACGCCGTCGCGAGCTCCAGACCGTCCTGCACGAACGGTTCGACATCCACCACACGACGCTGCAGGTCGACCACGAGTCCCCGCAGCCGCTCGTGCAGATCCAGCCGCGGACCGGATAGGGCTCGCTTCAGCGCGCGTCCCCCGGGGGCTTGACGGCGCGGTGATCGATCACGCCGAGCACGACGACGCCGGCGAGGATCACCGCCGCAACGAGCCCTCCCCACGGCAGCGGCAGGTACAGCGACGCGACCGCGGCGACGATCACCAGCCCGACGATCGCGCACAGGGCCCAGTTGTAGGGCTCGTCGCTCGCCGGGTCCGCGCCGCGCTGGCCGGCGTCCACGAAGGCGAGCACGGCCGCGATCGCCGCGACGAGCAGGATCGCCATCCACGCGTTGTGCACGCCCAGTCCCCAGCCGAGCACGAGCTGCGCGACCAGGGCGCTCGCGAGCACGACGCCGACGACGATCGTCAGCTGGCGCGACGGCATCGGCACCGGGACCGCTCCGGAGCGTCGCCGCGCGGACCCGTCGGAGGACGGCGCGTCGGAGCTCATCGCAACCTCGTCGAGATGCCTCACGGTGCTCAGTTAACTCCCCGCGCGCCACGGCGTTGCGACGAGAACGTGAAGACTGGATGAAGAACATCGCGGCTCGGCGAGCCCGCCCGCGCCGCGCCGCCTACGCGCCCTTCAGCTCGCGCCTCAGCGGGCGCGCGACGACGATCGCAGCCCACAGCAGCACGAGCGAGCCGATCAGCGCCGCGAGCGCGCCGGCGACGCCGAACTGCCGGACGGCACCGGCCTGCCAGACGGCGAGGTAGCGGCGGTAGTCCCCCTCACGGGCGGCGGGATCCCCGACGGCGTTGATGCTGTTGCTCGTCAGGTCGGGCAGCAGGGCGTACTGGCGCACGATCCGCGGGCCGTCGCGATCGGGGTCGTGTCCGATCATCTGCGCGCCCGCCGGTGCCAGGACGGCGGAGAACGAGATCACGAAGCCGGCGGCGAACAGCGCCGCGACGATCCGCAGCCGCGCAGCGCTGGAGCCGATCCACGGCGCGAGCAGCGCGAGCAGGACCGCGACGCCGGGGATGACCAGGCGCGGACCCCAGCTCCAGCCGCCCATCCACGACCACCACGTGGCCGCGAGCACGAACACCGCGACGAACAGCGCGAGCACGAAGCCGACGGTCGCGCGCGCCTCGTTCCCGCGCCGCCAGAGCGCCACCGCCGCCGGCACGACGAGCACGATCGCCGGGGCGAACAGCACGACCGACTTCTCGGGCGACAGCAGCAGCCCGGCGGCGCCCTCGAGCAGCGGGGTCGTGAAGCCGGGATCCAGCGGCTCGCGATAGCCGAACTCCAGCGGATCGGCGAAGCGCACGACGTTGTGGGCGACGGTGACGATCGCGGCGACGGCGAGCGGCGGCAGCGTTCGCGCGACGCCGCCGAGCCCGCCGCCGCGCGCGACCAGGAACAGGAACAGCAGCGGCGCGAAGGCCGCCGACTGCGGACGCGCCAGGACGGCGAGCGCGAGCGCGGCTCCCGCCTGTGCCTCGCGGCCGGCGACCGCGCGCTCGACCATCACGACGAGCCAGAGGGCGACGAGCGGCTCGGTGAAGAAGTCGCGCCCGTAGGGCAGCAGGTACGTCCCGAGCACCGTGCCCGTCGCGACGAGCGCGGCGGCCGCGCGCGGGGCGCCGAGGCGCCGTCCGAGCAGGAACAGCGCCCCTGCGAGCGCGCCGGCGATGAGCGGCATCAGCGACGCCGCCAGCGCCGCCTCGACCTTGTCGAGATGGCCCGTGACGAGCGCGATCGGCTGCGCGATCGCGACCGGGACGACCGACAGCAGCGACAGCAGGATGCCGTACTTCGAGTACGACCGGCCGTCGTGGCCGAGGACGCCGAGCTGGTCGGGCACGGCGAGCGTCCCGTGATGGACGATCGACTGCGCGACGGCGAGCATCGAGCTGCCGTCGACGACCGTGATCTGCGCCTGCCCGAGCAGCAGGAGGAACAGGCTCACCGCGACCGCGAGCCTGATCGCGACCGAGCGGTCGCCGCGCGCCTCAGACATCGCAGCGCAATCTAGCCGCTCGTCCCGGCGCCGTCGGCGCTCGCGCGACCGACGTCGGACGACGCCACGTCGGGCGATCTCCGCGGTCCACTCGGATCGTCCCCCGCCGAAGGAGGACCGGGTCCCGCCGCGGTGAGCAGGTTCCACACCCATGACCGGCGACGCCAGTCGAGCTCGGCCTCGGGCGTCGTGAGCAGCCGCTGCGCGCGCCCGCGGTCGACCACCCGCGCGACTCCGCCGGCCGTCGCGAGCCCAGCCTGGGCGAGGCGCTGCACCTCGGCGAACGTCCGCGGGCGCACCACGTCGTCGTCGGCCCTGCCCGGCGCCGGGCCGGACGCCGCGGACGCCGCCGCAAGCGGTGGCGACGGCTGTGAGCGCTCCCTCGCCGCCGGCCGCGCCGTCGCGGCACCCGCGTCCGCCCATCTCGCTCCGTCCTCGAACGGGACGCCGCTCAGCTGAGGGGCGAGCAGCGCGACGAGGCGGCGGTGCAGCGTCTCGGCGTGGCGCTCGGCGAGCGAGCCGGCCAGCATCGGCGCGAGCAGCTTCCACGACCACAGCGGCGAGGTCGTGTCGCGCGTCCACTCGACCGCGCCATGGCTGGGCCCCGCCCAGAAGCCCATCCGCAGGTCCAGGTACGCGAGCTGGGGCAGGTCGGCGGGCGCGGCGCCCTGCGCCAGCCGCTCGTCCGCCCATTCGCGCAGGACGGCCCGCACGTGCGCGCGCGCCGTGCGGGTCAAGGGAAGCGGACGCCGGGGGCGCCAGCCGGTGAGCTGCGCGCCCAGCGCGGCGCGCACGAGCACCGCCGGGCCGCGCCCGCGTCCATAGTGCCCGCGCGCGATCTCGCCGCCCTGCCCGCTGTGCCAGAGCGCGAGCGGCCGATCGGCGGGCAGCACCGCGAACCCCGCCCCGTCCGCCAGCGAGATCGTGCCGCCGCGCAACCGCGTGAGCTCGGCGGCGAGCGCGGGGTCGGTGCCGCGCCAGCGCCCGCCGGGCGGGACGAACTGGTGGTGCGCGATCCCCGCCGCGGCGCACAGCTCGCGTCCGATCCGGACGTCGGCCTGCTCGTCGCCGCCGGCGGTGAGCGCCTGGAACGCGATGCCCGACGCGAGCGCCGCCGCCAGGATGACCCGCGAGTCGCGGCCTCCGGTGACGGGCACCATCGACGGCCGGCCCGGCCAGTCCGCGAGCGCGCGGAGGGACGCGACGAGATCGCGTGCCGCCGCCTCCGCCGAGGCCGTCCCGCCCAGGAGCGCGAGCGCATCCTGGCGCTCGGGCGCCGCGACGAC
>JAUYGN010000132.1 GCA_030690545.1 Solirubrobacteraceae bacterium | reverse complement strand
CGCCACGGCGGGCGAGGCCGCGCAGCTGCGCGACGCGGGGATCCGGGCGCCGATCCTCGTGATGGGCGCGCTCGCGCCCGCCGAGCTCGACGTCGCGCTGGAGGCCGGCGCCGACGTCGTCGCCTGGGACGAGGCGTTCGTCGCCGCGGTCGCCGCGCGCGGGGGAGGCTCGGTGCACGTCAAGCTCGACACCGGCATGGGTCGCCTCGGCACCCGCGACCCGGTCGCCGCGAGCCGCGTCGCGCAGGCGGCGGTCGCGGCCGACGGCGTCGTGCTCGCCGGTGCGATGACGCACTTCGCGACCGCCGACGAGCGCGGCGACGCGTTCTTCGCACGGCAGCTCGCCCGCTTCGAGTCCTGGGCGCGGCCGCTGCAGGCGAGCCATCCGGCGATCGTCCTGCACGCGGCCAACAGCGCCGGGACGCTGCGCGACCGCGCGGCGCACCTGGACATGGTGCGCGTCGGCGTCGCGATCTATGGCTTGGACCCGTTCGGCGAGGACGCGGGTGCGCGCGACCTGCAGCCGGCGCTCGAGCTGCATTCCTGCGTCGCGGCGGTCAAGGCGATCGCGCCCGGCGAGAGCGCGGGCTACGGGCGGCGCTTCGTGGCGACCTCGGCGACGCACACGGCGACGCTGCCGATCGGCTACGGCGACGGCTGGCGGCGGGCGCTGACGAACAACGCCGACGTGCTCGTGCGCGGCGTGCGGCGACCGCTCGTCGGCACGGTCAGCATGGACAACGTCACGCTCGACGTCGGAACGCCCGCAGCCGCCGCCGTGGGCGACGTCGCCGTGCTGATCGGGACGCAGGGCGGGGAGCGGATCTCGGCCGAGGAGGTCGCCCAGCGGCTGGCGACGATCAACTACGAGGTGACCTGCGGGCTGCTGGCGCGCGTGCCGCGCGTCCATCACCACGACGGCGCGCCGGCGGCATGAGGACGCGCCACCGCGCCGCCGGCACGCTCCGCCCGCTCGCGCGGGCCGCCGCACGATGAACGATCCGCGCGCGATCGCTCGCGAGGCGCTCGCCGGTCGCAGCGCCTGGCTCGTCGGCGGCGCCGTCCGCGACGCGCTCCTGCGGCGTCCGACGGCCGACCTCGATCTCGTCGTCGCCGACGACGCGAAAGGCTGCGCGCGAGCGCTCGCGCGCGCTGTCGGCGGACCGGCGTTCGAGCTGTCCGACGCGTTCGGCTCCTGGCGCGTGATGGCGCCCGACCGCAGCTGGCAGGTCGACCTCAGCCCGCTGCGCGGCGGCTCGCTGGACGACGACCTGGCGCTGCGCGACTTCACGATCAACGCGATCGCCGAGCCGCTCGACGGAGGCGAGCGCGTCGACCCGCACGGCGGCGCGCAGGATCTCGCCGCCGGTCGGCTGCGCGCCGTCGGTCCGCGCGCGTTCGCCGACGATCCCCTGCGCGTCGTGCGGCTCGTACGGCTCGCCCAGGGGCTGCGACTCGTGCCCGACGCGGAGACGATCGCGCTTGCGCGCGCCAGCGCGCCCGGCGCCGCCACCGTCGCCCAGGAGCGCGTCTTCGCCGAGCTCAGGCGGATCATCGCGGGCGACGGCGTCGTCGCCGCGCTGAGGCTGATGGACGAGCTCGGCTTGACGGCGGCGATCCTGCCCGAGCTCGCCGCGCTGCATGGCGTCGAGCAGAACCGCTATCACCACGCCGACGTCCACGCGCACACGCTCGAGGTGCTCGAGCAGGCGATCGCGCTGCAGGTCGAGGCCGGCGCGGCGCTCGCTCCCGAGCATGCCGACGACGTCCGAGCGGTGCTCGCCGAGCCGCTTGCCGACGAGCTCGACCGCGGCACCGCGCTGCGCCTCGGCGCGCTCCTGCACGACGTCGCCAAGCCGGTCACGCTCGGGCGCCGCGACGACGGCTCGCCGACGTTCCTCGGACACGACCGCGCCGGCGCCGAGCTGGCACGCGAGATCCTGACGCGCCTGCGCGCCAGCGAGAAACTCAAGGCGCACGTCGCCGCGCTGACGCGTCATCACCTGCGCCTCGGCTTCCTCGTCCACGAGCGGCCGTTGTCGCGGCGCGCGCTGTACGGCTACCTGCGGACCTGCGAGCCCGTCGAGGTCGACGTCACGCTGCTGTCGGTCGCCGATCGCCTGGCGACTCGCGGGCGCAAGGCCCGGGAGTCGATCGCCAAGCACCTCGACCTCGCGCGCGAGGTCCTGCCCGCGGCGCTGCACTGGCGCGCAGAGGGCGCGCGCGCGCCGCTGATCCGCGGTGACGTGCTCGCGGCCGAGCTCGGGCTCGACGACGGCCGCGAGATCGGCCGCCTGCTGGCCGAGATCGACGAGGCGCGCTTCGCCGGCGAGGTGCGCACCCGCGACGACGCGCTGGCGCTGGCGGCCCGGCTGCGCCGCGACGAGGAAGCCGAGGCGCCGGAATGAGGGCGCGTTACGCTTGAGGCGATGGCCGCATCGGACTGCCTGTTCTGCAAGATCGTCGCCGGCGAGATCCCCGCGACGATCGTCGCGCAGGACGAGCGGACGATCGCCTTCATGGACATCAACCCGGCGACGCGCGGCCACGCGCTGGTGATCCCGCGCGCGCACGCGCGCGACGTGCACGAGATCGAGCCCGACGATCTCAGGGCCGTCGTGGTGACGGCGCAGGAGATCGCCGGTCGCGCGCGCGCCCGGTTCGGTGCCGACGGCGTGAACCTGCTCAACTCCAACGGCGCGGCGGCGTGGCAGAGCGTCTTTCACTTTCACATGCACGTGATCCCGCGCTACGCCGACGACCCGCTCGAGCTGCCGTGGACGCCGTCGCCGGGCGATCTCGACGAGATCGCCGCGGCCGGCGCAACGCTGGCCGGCGAGTAGCGGCGGGCGCATGCTTGCGGGTTCGATTCCCGCGCCCGAGTCCGTCATATTGCCTGGATGGCAGCTGTCGATCAGCACCAGTCCATGCATAGGCGTCGGTTCGCAGGCAGGTCCGCTCAGCGGCGGTCGCGGGCGCTGGCGGTAGGTGGTCTGGGCGTCGCGATCTGCGTCGTCGTCGTCTCCGCGGCGTTCGCCGCCCCTTCGGCGACGGTCGTCATCACCGATCGCAGCGGGGACGTCAGCGGCCCGCTGGATCTCACGCGCGCGTCGTTGCAGCGCGCCTCCGACGGTCGCCTGCGCGCCGCCGTCTCGTTCGCCGCGAGCGTGACGCCGAGGACGCTGCTGGCAAGCTCGGGCCCGCCCGGCTCGGTCTGCCTGCGGATCTGGACGCGAGCCTCGGCTGACCCCAAGGCGATGCCTCCAGACCGCCTCGTCTGCGTCACGGCGCGCTCCGCCGGCGAGTTTCGCGGCGGCGTCTACGAGGTCGCCGGAGCGCAGCCACCCAAGCGGCTGAGCGGCGCGTCGGTCAGCCGCACCGCCAGCGGCCGCAGCGTGATCGTCCGCTTCACGCAGAGCTCGCTCGCCCGCCCGCAGCGGATCCGCTTCTCCGTCGAATCGACCCGTCCGGGCTGTGAGCGGACGAGCTGCATCGACACGCTGCCGGACGCCGGTGCGACGCGCGTGTTCCGCCTGCGTTAGCGGCCCTGCCGGCGCATGCCGCGCACTGCGAGCGCGCCGAAGAGCCCGACCAGCCCTGCGAGTGCCACGAGCGCCGGCCACGTCTGCGCCCACGTCACGTCGCCGATGAACCCCTGGCGCACGCCTTCGAGCACATGCGTGACGGGGTTGAGGTCGGCGATCGCGCGCAGCCAGTCCGACAGCAGCTCGCGCGGTACGTAGGCCGTCGTGAAGAGGATCGCGACGAAGGTCCCGACCTGCATCAGCGGCGCCGCCTGCTGCGTGCGAAAGCGCAGCGCCAGGACGGTCGCGTAGCAGGCGGCGGCGGCTGCGAGACCCATGATCAGCAGCGCACCGAGCGCGAGCGCGCCGACGCCCGGCCAATCGACGCCGAGCGAGAACGCCACGACGAGCAGGAACGTCGCCGGCAGCAGGCAGCGCAGGCACGCCGAGGCGACGACGCCCGCCAGCAGCACCGACCGGCGCGCGGGCGCGAGCATGAGCCGGTCGAACCAGCCCTGCTCGATGTCCCGGGCGAGGTTGACGCCGGTCGCGGCACCGGTGAAGCCGGCTCCCTGCAGCATCCCGACCGGCACGATGAACGTCCGGAAGTCGTCGGCCGTGAAGTTCGGCAGTGCGGCGGCCTTGCCGAACGCGGCCGACAGCCCGAGCATGAAGATCGTCGGCGCGAGCACCCCGGGAATCGCGCCGCCGGGCACGCGCAGGATCTCGTTCAGTCCGCGCCCCATCAGCGCGCGGATCGTGCGCAGGTCGCCGCTCATGCCTCGCGCAGCCTTCCGCGCAGCGCGAGCACCGACAGGCCGATCGCCACGACCGTGACGCCCGCGGCCGCGGCCAGCCCTTCGAGCACCGGGCCGATCGCGTTGTCGAACGCGATCGGCTGGCGCATGCCCTCGGCGATGTAGGAGAGCGGGTTGTAGGCCGCCAGGACGTCGGCCGGGGCGCTGAGGAGCTCGCGCGGGAAGAAGGCCGACGAGATGAACAGGATCACGAAGACGAGCGGGAAGATGCCCTGCACCGTCGAGGCGTTGCGCGTGCGCAGCGCGATCATCATGCCGAGCGCGCCGAAGCCCGTGCCGGCGACGATGCCGATCGCAAGCACCGACAGCACTCCGAGCGCGCCGCCCTGGATCGAGGCACCGAAGACGAGGCCGAGCACGAGGAAGTAGACGACCTGGATCGCGGCGATGACGCTGGCCGCGAGCACGCGACCGAGCACGATCGCCAGGCGCGGCGTGGGGGATGCGACGAGCCGGTCGAAGAAGCCGCCCTCGATGTCCAGCGCGGCGGCGATCCCGGCGCTGACGCCGCCGAGCAGCAGCGACTGCGTGATCGCGGCCGCGAGCTGGAAGTCGAGGAAGCCGTCGACCTGCGGAAAGCCCTGCAGCGACGTCGTGCGCTCCAGTCCGCCGACGTTGACCGCGAGAAAGAGCGTCGGAAAGAGGACGAGCGGGGCGAGGAACTGCGGTCGGCGCAGTGCGTTGCGCAGCGCTCGCCGGGCGAGCGCGACGGACGCCGCGATCACACGAGCTCCGCCGCGGCCTCGGAGTGGGGGTTGCCGGAGCCCTCGAGGTGCTCACCGGTCTTGGCGAGAAAGACGTCGTCGAGCGTCGGCTGCCTGAGCTCGAGCTCGGCCACCGCGACGTCCGCGTCGTCGAGCGCGCGCAGGATCGGGGCGATGTCGCCGGCGCCGCGCGCGATCTCGATCGACAGGTGGCAGCCGTCGGCCACGGGGCGGTGGTCGCCGAAGCGCGTGACGACCTCGTGCGCGCGCCGCAGGTCCGTGCCGGGCGCGAGGACGAGGTCCAGATGCGGGCGGCCGACCTCGGCCTTCAGCGCCGCCGGCGTGCCCGTTGCGACGATCCGTCCGGCGGCGATGATGCCGAGCCGGTCCGCCAGCTGGTCGGCCTCCTCGAGGTACTGGGTCGTGAGGAAGACCGTCGTGCCCTCGTCGCGCAGCCGGCGCACCTCCTCCCACAGCGTCAGGCGCGACGTCGGGTCGAGCCCGGTCGTCGGCTCGTCGAGGAACAGGACCTCGGGCTCGTGGATCAGCGCCATCGCGAGGTCCAGGCGCCGGCGCATGCCGCCCGAGTACGTCCCGACGCGGCGACCGGCGGCCTGGCTGAGCCCGACGCGCTCGATCAGCTCGGCGCCGCGGGCGCGCACCGTGCGAGGCGCGATGCCGTGCAGCGTCGCCTGCAGCTCGATCAGCTCGCTGCCGGTCATCAGCGGGTCGAGCGCCGCCTCCTGCAGCGCGACGCCGATCCTGCGGCGCACGTCGGCGGGCTGCGTCGCGACGTCGAACCCTGCGACGAGCGCCTGCCCGCCGGTGGGTCGCAGCAGCGTGACGAGCATTCGCACGGTCGTCGTCTTGCCCGCGCCGTTGGGACCGAGAAAGCCGTAGACCTCGCCGGCGGCGACCTCGAGGTCGATGCCGGCCACCGCCTTGACGGCGCCCTTGAACCGTCGCTCCAACCCGATGACCTCGATCGCTGCGATCGGGCCAGGATATTGCACGCACAACTTCTTTCGGGGCAGGGGGGAACGCAACAAACGGCGGGAAGCTCGTGTTGAATGCGGGTATATGCGACGTCTTCGAGTCCTCCTCAGCACAGCCACACTCCCAGCCATCGCGGCGTTGGTGCTCTTCCCGGCCGTCGCGCCTGCCCAGATCGTCGAACTCGGCCAGCTTCCCGAGGGCGTCAGCGGTAGCTGTCCCGACAACTGCCAGGCCGTCAGCCGCACCACCGGCTACCAGGCGAAGGTCGGACCGGACCGGACCCTGTATCAGGCACCGGCCAACGGTCGAATCGTCGCTTGGACGATCGCGCTCGGCAATCCAGGACCGAAGCAGACGGCGTTCTTCGCCCAGCGGCTCGGAGGCGAGTCGCAGGCGACCGTCGTCGTTCTCGAGGCACGGCCGAAGCTCGTGCGCCGCGTCGTCGCGAAGGGGGCGATCGAGAAGCTCAACGGCTACTTCGGTCAGCGCGTGCAGTTCCCGCTCGCGCGCTCGCTCCCGATCAGGAAGGGGCAGTACGTCGGCCTCACGGTGCCCTCGTGGGCACCGGTGCTGCAACTCGGGCTCGGCGCCGACACGTCGTGGCGCGCCAGCCGGACGAGCAGGTCCTGCGGCGATCCCACCATCACGTCTCAGCAGACGGCGCTCATCGGACGACGCGGCTCGGCAGAGTTCGGATGCCTCTACAAGACGACGCGAGTCACCTATAGCGCGACGTTCATTCCCAATCCCACCCCGCAGCGCTCGACGGCGAGGAGCAGCGCGGCAAGTCGGCGATGAGTCGCTAGCGGCGCCCTCCGCAGTCAGCGGCGCCCTCCGCAGTCAGCCAGCGTCAGCGTCAGCAGGCGTCAGCGTCAGCAGGCGCCGGGGTTCTGCGCGCAGAAGCTTTCGAACTCGCCGCCGCCGGCCTGCGCGCCGCCGGTCGTCGGTTCGCCGGTGCCGTCCGGCGCCTGTCCGCCCGTCGTCGGCGAGCCGGCGGGCGGGGCCGGTGGGGACTGCTGCGGGGCGGGCTCGGCCGGCGCCGCGGGCGCCGCATCCTCGGTCGTCGTCGTATCCGTCGTGGCGGTCGTCGTCGTGTCGGGCGCGGGCGTCTCGCTCGTGCCGGTCGGGATCGTCAGGTCCGGCGACGTCTTGGGGATCTGCGTCGACAGCTCGTCGTCGGCGCCACAGGCGCCCAGGCCCCCGGCCAGCGCGGCGGCGGCCAGGATCGCGACGGTTCGTCGACGGCGCATGGCCGGACGGATCAGGAGACCGGATCCATGCGCCGGTCGCAGTGCGGGCAGTCGTTGAGGTCGCGCTGGGCGAGCTGGTCGCACCACGGGCAGAACCGCAGGTTCTCGACGGCCCAGACGAGCCGCGATGTCGATGGAGCGAGCGGCAGCACCTTGCCGACGACCTCGAGCGGCTCGCCCGTTTCCCGGTCGACGTAGACGCGGCCCGGCTCCGCCTCGCGGATGAGCTCGCGACCGGACTCCGGCGCGCGCATCCGATAGCGCTGAGCGTCTGACACGGCGCGAACCCTACCAAGCCCGCTCGCGAGAAACGCGCCCATGACGCCCGGCGTGCGCCGCGCGCACGCGCCCGACGCGCTGCGCCACACCGTCCGGCCTGCTTGATTAGACTCCCGCGCTCGCATGACCCCGACACCATTGAGGACGAGATTTCTGGGCCTTGCCGCGTGCGGGGTTCTCGCCGCGGGATTGAGCGCCTGCGGGGCCGACGACGTCGGCAGCAACGCCGATCTGATCGCCGGCAAGCAGGCCTTCGTCGAGAAGTGCGGGTCCTGCCACGTGCTCGCTCGCGCGGACACGAAGGGCATCGCGGGCCCGGACCTCGACGAGGCCTTCCGCCAATCGATCAACGATGGCCTGGGGCGCGGCACGATCCACGGCGTCGTGCGTGAGCAGATCCTCTATCCGGCGATCCTGCCGCCGGACCATCCCGGCTACATGCCTGCGGATCTCGTGACCGGCAAGCTCGCCAGCGACGTCGCCGCCTACGTCGCGACCGTAGCCGCCCTGCCCGGCGAGGACGCCGGCAAGCTCGGCAGCGCCGTCGCGGCGGCGGGCGACGGCGAGCCCGTCGCGGCAGAGGACGGCGTGCTCGCGCTGCCCGCCGATCCCGGTGGCCAGCTCGCCTACATCACGAAGGTCGCGACGGCTCCGCCCGGCCCGCTGGAGATCACCTCCGAGAACGAGTCCTCCGTCCCGCACGACATCGCGATCGAGGGCAACGGCGTCGACGAGCGCGGCGAGGTCGTGCAGGACGGCGGCGTCTCGAGGGTCGACGTGACGCTCGCGGCCGGCGAGTACGCCTTCTACTGCACCGTCGCCGGCCATCGCGAGGGCGGCATGGAGGGGACGCTGACCGTCGAGTAGTTGTTGCTCGGCGTGGTGTTGCCGGGCAGCTGTGGTCGGCGCGTGGGCGGGCGGGATCCGGTTCGTCCGGCGACGTGAGCCGGCCCCGAGGCGCGTGGTGCTCTCTGGTCCCGCCCAGATGCTCTCCTGAGCCGGACCACGCCCGCAACCACGAACGCGTCCTGGCCCTGCATGTGCGTCCGTCGGTGACGTATGGTGGATCGCGATGACGCCCACGGCTGATCGCGCGGCGGTGGGGTTTGACTTGGACATGACGCTCGTCGACTCGCGTCCGGTTTCCCGCCGCGCGCTTGAATGCTTGGTCGAGGAGCACGGCCATGACCTGGACGTCGAGATGCTCATGGCCGCATATGGACTGCCGCTGTCGCAGTGGCTTGCGCCGGGCACGGACAGCGAGCTGTTTCGAGCGCTTCAGCAGCAGGACGTCTCCGATGTCGTGGCCATGCCGGGCGCCTTCACCGCCGTCGACGCCGCCCGACAGGCGGGGCACCGCGTGGTCGTGGTCACAGCCGCGCCGTCGGCGCTCGCCGCGACGATGCTGCAGGCAGTCGGCCTGCGGGTTGACGTTCTACGCGCCGATGTCTGGGCGGCAGGGAAGGTCCAGCCCCTTCGCGACGAGCGCTGCTGGGCGTTCATCGGCGATCACGCCGATGACATGCAGGCCGCGCGCGACGCCGGGACGATCGCGATCGGCGTCAGCAGCGGAACGAGCCCGCCATATGGTGCGGACGTCGACCTCGGAAGCCTCGAACGATTCCCGGCCTGGCTCATCAGCCAGGAAGCGGCGAATGCACGGCCGACCTAGAACACCGCCTTCAACGCCACAGCCAGCAGCGCCACCACAGCACATACCACGACGACGCGCAGCAGCAGCGAGAAGGCCGCGTCCTCGGATTCCCACGGCGGGCGCACGGCACCCAGGTCGCTAGATGATGTAGATCGCCGTGTAGACGACGATCCACATGACGTCGACGAAATGCCAGTAGATGCCGGGGATCTCGACGCCGTGGTGGTGCTCGGGCGAGAAGTGCCCGCGGAACGCCCGCACGGTGACGATGATCAGTAGCGACAGGCCGACGAGCACGTGGGCGCCGTGCAGGCCCGTCAGGCCGTAGAAGATCGTGCCCTGCGCGTGGTCCTGCGGCGAGAAGCCGATGTGGATGTACTCGTTGATCTGGATGAACAGGAAGGTCGCGCCGAGCAGCGAGGTGAGCACCATGCCGACCTTCAGCCCGAAGCGGTTGCCGTTCTTGATCGAGACCTGCGCCCAGTGCATCGTCAGCGACGAGCTGAGCAGGATCGCGGTGTTGACGCCGGCGATCGCGACCGGCAGCTCGTAGCCCTCGAAGGGGAACCAGCGGTGGCCCTCGGCCACGAGCCGGATGAAGAAGTACGCGGCGAAGAATGCCGCGAACACCATGATCTCCGAGATGATGAACAGCAGCATCCCGAGCACCTCGTGCGACACGCGCGAGCTGCGGTTCGCCGGAGGAGGCCCGTGGTGGTGGTCGTCGTGCCCGTCGTCGTGGTGGTCGAGCGCGATGCCCGCGCTGATGCCGGCGGCCTCCATCAGGAGGCCGCCTCGGCGGGCTGCTCGGCGACGATGTGCTCGACGGCGATGTTGGAGGCCTTGCGCAGCCGCGTGATGAGGTCGGCGCGCAGCCAGCCCGAGCGCGTGACCGGCAGCGTCGAGACGATGATCCGCGACACCTTGTAGAACTGCAGCGCGTTCATCGTCGCGGTGTACGGGTCGGGATCGCCGACCATGCCGGCGACGAGCAGACCCTCGCGGCGCATCTTGTCCAGCGTGTTGCCCAGCCGCGCACGCGCGACCGCGGCCGCGCGGCCGTCGCCGTGGGACTGCAGCGGGACGACGACGATGAAGAGCATGTCGTCGACCTCGGCGGCGACCTCCTTCATGCGGGCGCGCAGCGTCCCGCGGCCGGCGGTCACGTTGGCGACGACGAGCGTGACGTTGAACGGCAGGCCGTCGGCGTCCATGTCGGAGATGACGTGCGTGACGGGCACGCCGGTGCCGTCCTCGATGCGCTCGATCAGGTCGCGTCGCAGCCAGCCCGAGGACGACAGCGGCAGCGTCGAGATGATGACCTCGTCGGGCTTGTACTCGTCGATCGCGTCGAGCGTCGCGGTGTAGGGGTCCTCGTCGCCGAGCTCACCGCTGGCGACGACGTCGACGCCGCGCAGGTAGGACAGCGTCAGGTCCAGGCGCACCTGTGCCGAGTCGCGCACGGCGTCGTCGTAGATGACGTAGCCCGAGCGCGGGCGCGTCATCGGGATCACGAGCGTGAAGCTCGTGTCGGGCTCCTTGGCGCGCTCGCGCACCAGGTCCAGCAGCTTGGCGCCGCCGATCGTCTGGTTCGCGACGACGAGGATGTGCTTGGACATCGTGGCCTACTCCTGGTCCTTCGTGGCTGATCCGTGGCTCGCGCCGGACGCTGTCGCGCCCGCGGGCTGAGGCACCTCGGCGCCCTTCAGCACGCCGTGCACCGCGCCGGGCACGCCGTACTCGTAGGGGCCGCCGACGACGGTCGGGATCGCGTCGAAGTTGAAGATCGGCGGCGGCGACGTGACGAGCCACTCCAGCGTGAGCGCGTTCCAGGGATTGGAGTCCGCACGCGGGCCGCCGCGCCAGGAGACGATCATGTTGTAGGCGAAGAGGAGCGCGCTGAGGCCGAGGAAGAAGCTCATGATCGAGATCGCCATGTTCCAGCCCGCCCACTGCTCGGCATAGTCGGCGACGCGGCGCGGCATGCCCTGGATGCCGATCACGTGCATCGGGGCGAACGTCGCGTTGAAGAAGATGAAGGTCGTCCAGAAGTGCAGCTTGCCGAGGCGCTCGTCGTACATCCGCCCGGTCATCTTCGGGAACCAGTAGTAGACGCCGGCGAAGATCGTCAGCAGCGAGCCGCCGAACAGCACGTAGTGGATGTGGGCGACGATGAAGTACGTGTCGCTGACGTGGATCGTCACGGGGATGATCGCGAGCATCACGCCGGAGATGCCGCCGAGCGTGAACATCGTCAGGAAGCCCAGCGAGAACAGCATCGGCGTGTCGAGGTGCAGCACCCCTCGCCACAGCGTCGCCAGCCAGGAGAAGATCTTGATGCCGGTCGGCACGGCGATGATCGCCGTCGTGATCATCATCGGCACGCGGATCCAGTCCTGCATGCCCGAGACGAACATGTGGTGCGCCCAGACCGTGAAGCCGAGCACGACGATCGCCAGCAGCGAGAACGCCATCATCCGGTAGCCGAAGATCGGCTTTCGCGACTTGACGGCGAGGATCTCGGAGATGATCCCGAACCCGGGCAGCATCATGATGTAGACCGCCGGGTGCGAGTAGAACCAGAAGATGTGCTGGTACATCAGCACGTCGCCGCCGCCGGTCGGGTTGAAGAAGTTGAAGCCCAGCGCGCGGTCGAAGAGGACCATGAACTGCGAGACGGCGATGAACGGCGTCGCGATGACGACGAGCAGCGAGGTCGAGAAGTTCGCCCACACGAGCAGCGGCATCCGGAAGAAGCTCATCCCGGGCGCACGCATCGTGATGATCGTCACGAGGAAGTTCAGCGCGGTCGCGATCGACGACGCGCCCGCGAACTGCACGCCGATCGTGAAGAACACCTGTCCTTCCGGCGCTGTCACCGACAGCGGCGCGTATGCCGTCCAGCCGCTGGCGAACGAGCCGCCCGGCGCCCCGAAGGACATCAGCATCATGATCCCGGCCAGCGGCAGCATCCAGAACGACAGCGCGTTCAGGCGCGGGAACGCCATGTCCGGCGCACCGATCATGAGCGGCAGGACGTAGTTCGCCATGCCCGCGAAGACCGGGATGATGAAGAGGAAGATCAGCAGCGACGCGTGGACGCTGAAGAGGCCGTTGAACGTGCTCGGGTCGACGAACTGGCGGCCCGGCTGGGCAAGCTCGGCGCGCATCAGCATCGCGAACAGCCCGCCGATGAAGAAGAAGACGAACGAGGTCACGACGTACTGGATGCCGATGACCTTGTGGTCGGTGTTGACCTTGAAGTAGTCGCGCCAGGAGTGCGCGCCGTGGCTGGAGTGGTCGTCGGGGATCGTCGGCCGGCCGGCGGCCCAGCGGAACCAGTAGTCGAACGCCCCGAGCCCGATCAGGAAGCCGATCGGGGCGAGGAACAGCGACAGCTCGAGGACGGCGTAGCCCTTGAACAGCGGGTCGAGGCCGTACCAGCTGCGGAAGATGCCGATGATCGCGTACGAGAGCGCCGTGCCGAGGGCGGTGCCCAGCGCTGCTCTGTACATGCCCGGTCCGCGGAACTTGGCGACCATCTACCCGATCCACCTCCTCGTCGTGGTGCTCACTTCCCGGCCACCTCGCCGAGATACGTCACGAGAGCTTCGAGCTCGTCCGACGAGAGCGTATCGCCGTAGTTCGGCGGCATGATTCCGGTCTGGAATCCCGGCGTGATCTCGGCATTCGGATCGACGATCTCGCGCTCGATGTAGGCGGCGTCCTTGTCCGCCAGGACCTCGTCGAGATCGGGGCCGGTCGCGCTCGACGTGGCGGCGTCGGCGAGCGTGTGGCAGGCGCCGCAGGCGGTCGCCGCGCCGTTGCCGTCGGTGAACAGCGCCTTGCCGTCGACCTCGCCGTCTTCGCTCGCCTGTGCGGGCGCCTTCTGCTGGGCGATCCACCGCTCGAAGGCGGCCGGCTCGACGACGCGGGTCGTCGCGCGCATGACCGCGTGGCCGAGGCCGCACAGCTCCGCGCAGACGACCGGATAGGTGCCGAGGCGGTTGGGCGTGATGCGATACCCCGTCTCGATGCCGGGAACCGCGTCGATCTTCATGCGAAAGGCCGGAACCCAGAAGTCGTGGATGACGTCGATCGCCCGGACGGAGAAGCGCACCGGCTGGTCCTTCGGGAGATAGAGGTGCTTCGATCTGACCGGCTCGCCGTCGGCCTGGGGATACTCGAACGTCCAGGCGAACTGCTGGCCGACGACGTTGACGCGCATCTCGCCGGCCTGCGCCTCCTCGATGTCGCGCAGGACGACCCAGGCATAGCCGCACAGGACGACGAGGATGATCGCGGGAATCGCGGTCCAGATGACCTCCAGCCGCGTGTTGCCGTGGATCGGCGGGCCGTCGAGCTGCTCCTCCCCGGGCCGCATGCGGAAGTTCTGCACGCTGAAGAGCACGATGATCGTCACCGTCACGAAGACGGGCACCGAGACCCAGATCAGGATGTCGTAGAGGCGATCGATCGGGCCGGCCTGCGTGGAGGCCGACTCCGGGAACCAGTTGATCGCCAGGCCGACGGCGATGCCGATCGCCGAGGCGATCAGGCCGTGGATCACCATCCACATCACTGGCGTGCGCTCCTGGCGCCCTCTTCCCTGGCTCATGCGGCCCGGCATCCTATGTGGTGCGCGCGACGGACGCGATCCGGTACCGCAGCGTCCGGCGCGGCGACGCTGGCGGGGCCCGCGCAAACGTTCACGGACGACCCGTGGCGGCGGCCCGGGCCGCTATCGGCGAGCGCGGGTGTGGCTCAGGCCGCGGCGGCGACGGCCGCTGCGCGGAAGCGCCGCGTGTCGCGGAATGCCGACGGCGCCAGGCCGTGGTGGCGCCGGAACGCCTTGGCGAACTGCGCCGGCTGGCGGTAGCCGACGCGCTGCGCGACCTCGCGCACCGTCAGGCCGCGCGTCGTCAGCAGTTCCGCTGCGCGCTCCATGCGAACGGCCGTGAGGTGCTCACGGAACGTCGTCTTGCCGATCTCGGCATAGGAGCGCTGCAGTTGGCGGCGTGAGGAGGCCACGCGCCGGGCGATCTCGTCGAGCGACAGATCGGAGCCGTACTCAGCTTCCACGATCGCGACGGCATCGCAGAAGAGGCTGGTGCGATGCCGGACCGTGGCGGGACGTTGGATCGGGATCTCCATGGTTTCTGTTACGGACCGCTACCCGTCCAGGGATGAGCGATTCGGCCGCGAGTTCGTCAACTTGGCGCGTTGACGCTCATTTCTAGCACTCGTTGGCGCGCGTGAGGGGCACCAGCGGACGACCCGATCCGAGCCGGCGGGCGGCGGACGTGCGTCGCGGTCAGTGGCTGCTGAGGTCTTCGGGCAGCGCGCGCATCTCGCGGCGCGTGTCGGCGACCCAGCGGATGATCACCGCGACCGTCAGCACGAGACCCGAGAGCAGCACGAGCAGGCCCATCGTCACGCCGATCAGCGTGATCGTGATGCCGACGGCGACCAGCACCGGCTGCGCGCTGGGACCCGGCAGGTGGATCTCCTCGCCGACCGGCGTCGGCGTGGGCTCGAGGTCGCTCATCGCTCAGGAGACGTAGATCGCCGAGGCGACGAACGTCATACCGAACATGAACAGGGCCACGACGGCACCGAGGAGGCCGGAGCGGAGGTTCTTGCGGGCGAGCTTCTGATCCATTGCGGCGTGAACCCTACAGCTTGACGTCGAGCACCATCGCCGCGAACAGCAGCGCGAGGTACGCGAGCGAGAAGAGATACAGGCGCAGCGCGCTGCGGCGGTCGGCGCGCTTGAGCAGCACGTACGCGCCGCCGATGAACATCGCGCCGAGGACGAGCGAGCAGACGAGGTAGACGGTGCCCAGCCCGCCGGCGCAGAACGGCAGCTGCGTGACGGCGTACAGCAGGAAGGCGTAGAGCAGGATCTGCTTGCGCGTCTCGTGCTCGCCGCGGACGACCGGCAGCATCGGCACGCCGACGCGTCCGTACTCGTCCTTCATCAGCAGCGACAGCGCCCAGAAGTGCGGCGGCGTCCAGAAGAACACGATCGCGAACAGGTACAGCGGCATGCCGCCGAGGGTTCCGGTGACGGCCGCCCAGCCGACGAGCGGCGGGATCGCGCCCGCGGCTCCGCCGATCACGATGTTCTGCGGCGTGCGGCGCTTGAGCCAGATGGTGTAGACGAAGACATAGCCGAAGAAGCCCGACAGCGCCAGCGAGGCCGCCAGCAGGTTCACGGTCGTCGCCAGCAGGACGAACGACAGCGCCGCCAGCACGACGCCGTAGAGCAGCGCCGCGCGGGGCGCGACGCGTCCCGCCGGGACCGGCCGGTTGGCCGTCCGCGGCATCAGCGCGTCGATGTCGCGGTCGTAGTAGTGGTTGACCGCGCCGGCCCCTCCGGCCGAGAGGTAGCCGCCGACCACGGTCAGGACGATCAGGCCGAACGACGGATCGCCCGCGATCAGCATCGAGCAGACGGTCGTCAGCAGCAGCAGCGACTGGACCTTCGGCTTGGTCAGCTGCACGTAGTCGGCGACGACCGTTCGCCATCCGCCGGCCACCTCGGGCTGCAGGACGGTGGCCTGCGAGGCCTCCATCACCGGGGCGTCGGCTCCGCCGCGCCCAGCTCGACCGGGGTCTCGGACTGACGGGCGATCTGGCGACGGATGTCCTTCATCGGCTCGACCGAGCGCACGCGCGGGATCACGTCGAAGTTGTTCGCCGGCGGCGGCGAGGGCAGGAACCACTCGAGCGTGTTCGCCTTCCACGGGTCCGGGCCCGAGCGCGCGCCCTTCTTCAGCGAGCGCACGACGTTCCACGCGGTCACCACGACGCCGAGCCCGAGCATGAACGAGCCGATCGTCGAGATCAGGTTGTAGAGCGCCAGGTTGCCGACGTCGGGGTACTCGTAGACGCGTCGCGGCATGCCGTCCAGGCCGATCGAGTGCTGGATCAGGAAGGTGACGTTGATGCCGACGTACATCAGCCCGAACGACCACTTGCCCAGCGACTCGCTCAGCATCCGGCCGGTGATCTTCGGATACCAGTAGTAGATGCCCGCGAAGATCGCGAAGACCGAGCCGCCGACGAGCACGTAGTGCAGGTGGGCGACGACGAAGTACGTGTCGGTCAGCTGCCAGTCGACCGGGAAGACGGCCAGGAAGATGCCCGTGATGCCGCCGATCAAAAAGACCGAGATGAAGCCGACCGAGAAGATCAGCGGCGTCTTGAACTCGACCGTCCCGCGCCACAGCGTCGCGATCCAGTTGAAGATCTTCACGCCCGTCGGGATCGCGATCAAGAACGAGCTGACCATGAAGAAGACGAGCACGATCGTCGCGCTCGGCGTCGAGAACATGTGGTGCGCCCAGACGAGCAGGGCGAGGAACGCGATCACGACCGTCGCCGCGGCGATCGCCTTGTAGCCGAAGATCGGCTTGCGCGCGAAGACCGGCAGGATCTCCGAGATCATCCCGAAGCCCGGCAGGATCATGATGTAGACCTCGGGGTGGCCGAAGAACCAGAACAGGTGCTGCCACAGCAGCGGATCACCGCCCTGGCCCTGGTCGAAGAAGCCGGTCCCGAAGTGGCGATCGGTCAGCAGCAGCGTGACGGCGCCCGCGATCACCGGCAGCGCGAGGATCAGCAGGATCGCGTAGACGAGCAGCGACCAGACGAACAGCGGCAGGCGGCCCCAGCCCATCCCGGGCGCGCGCATGTTCGCGATCGTCGCGTAGAAGTTGATCGCCCCGATCAGCGACGAGATGCCGGTCAGGTGGATCAGGAAGATCCATGCGTCGATCCCGCTGCCGGGCGAGTAGACGCTCCCCGATAACGGCGCATACGACGTCCAGCCGGCCTCCGGCGGCGAGAAGAACAGCGAGACGTAGAAGACGATCCCGCCCGACAGCAGCAGCCAGTACGACAGCGCGTTGAGCTTCGGGAACGCCATGTCGCGGGCGCCGATCATCAGCGGCAGGAAGTAGTTGCCAAAGCCGGCCATGATCGGCACGACGAAGAGGAAGATCATCGTCGTGCCGTGCAGCGTGAAGAGCGCGTTGTACGTCGCCGGCGTCAGGAAGGTGTTGTCCGGGGCGCCGAGCTGGACGCGCATCAGCAGCGCCTCGACGCCGCCCAGCAGGAAGAAGACGAACGTCGTGACGAGGTAGAGGATCCCGATCCGCTTGTGGTCGGTCGTCGTGATCCAGGAGACCCAGCCGCGCGGCTCGGGCTCGACGCTGTGGACGGTGATCTCGGGGACGAGGGCGGGGTTCGCGGTTGCCATGGCTACTCGTCCTCGTCCGGCGGCGTCTGCTCGGCGGGCGTCTCGCGCGCGGCGGGCGTGTCGGCGTCCGCGTCGGTCGGACCCGCGGCCTCGGCCGCGCGGCGCTCCTGCGCGGCCGCGTTGGCGGCGTCGATCTCGCGCCGCTTGTTCGCGAGCCAGCGCTCGAACGCGTCGGGCTCGATCGCGACGACCTTGGCGACCATGTCGGTGTGGTTGCGGCCGCACAGCTCCGCGCACTGACCCTTGAACGTGCCGGGCTCGGAGATCTTGAACCAGGTGAAGTTCAGATGGCCCGGCACGGCGTCGAACTTGCCGCCGAGCTTGGGGATCCACCACGAATGCGCGACGTCCTGGGCGCGGATCGTGAGCGTGACGGTCGTCTTCGTCGGAACGACGAGCGTCTCGTAGCTGAAGACGTCGTTGAGCACGTTGTCGTCCTGGTCGGGGTACGTGTAGCGCCAGGCGTAGCGCTGGCCGTTGACATCGATGTTCAGCGCCTCGCCGCTCGGCGGCCGCGGCTGGTAGGCCGACGCATTCTGAACGGTCGCGATCTCGTCGGTCGGGAAGCCGTCCGGGTCGGAGTCGGGCGGGTTGCGGATGCCGGGGAGCATCGCGAACGTCACGACGGCGAGGACGATCAGGACGACGGATGCGCCGAGCGTCCAGCCGATCTCCAGGCGCGTGTTGCCGCGGATCTGGGCCGGCACGGCGTCCTTGCGGGCGCGGAACTTCACGAGCGAGTACAGCAGGACGCCCTCGACGCCGACGAACACGATCACCGCGACGGCGAGGATGATCTTGTAGAGCGTGTCGATGTCGTCGGCGTTCGGCGAGCCGCCCGACTCGGGGGTCAGGAAGCCCGCCGACGCGCCGCCCGCGAGGGCGAGCACGCCGACGAGCGCCGCGCAGAGCGAGAGCATGAAGACGCGGCGGCGGGATCGGAGAGGCGCGGGAGCCAAGGCGGCGGGCATTGTATTCATGCGGCGGCGATCTGCTCCGCTCCCCCCTCGGGCCCCTTCCCGACTACCGTGCTCTCCATGCCGCGCCCCGTGATCGGTATCTGCACGCCGCTCGAGCCGGCGCGCTGGGGCGTGTGGAGCCTGGACGCGTTCCTGCTGCCGCGCAACTACGTCGACGCGGTCCACCGAGCGGGCGCGATGGCGCTGCTGCTGGCGCCCGACCCGGCGCTCGTCGCCGAGCCCGACGAGATCCTCGACCGGATCGACGGGCTGATGCTGGCCGGCGGGGCGGACATCGATCCCGGCAGCTACGGCGCCGCGGCGCATCCCTTGACGATCGGCAGCGTGCCGGTCCGCGACGCCTTCGAGATCGCGCTCGTGCGCCGGGCGCTGGAGCGCGACCTGCCGGTGCTCGGCATCTGCCGCGGCATGCAGATCCTCAACGTCGCCCGCGGCGGCACGCTGCACCAGCACCTGCCCGAGATCGTCGGCCACGACGAGCATCGCCGCGTGCTCGGCACGTTCGAAGGCGCCGATCACGACGTCGGCCTGCAGCCCGGCTCGCTGGCGGCCCGCGCGGCGGGAGAGGAGCTGCACGCGACGAAGTCCCATCACCATCAGGGCGTCGATCGCGTCGGCGACGGGCTCGTCGTGACGGGACGGGCGTCGATCGACGAGCTGCCCGAGGCGATCGAGCTGCCCGGCAACGCGTTCGCGCTGGGCGTGCAGTGGCACCCGGAGGCCGACGAGACGAGCCGGCTGATCGGCGCGCTCGTCGAGCACGTCGCGGGCCGCGTGGGCTGACCGCCGCCGCGATTCGCGCGCTTGGTGAGGGCGGGGGGCGTACCTATACTCGCCCGTACTCACGCGCGGATGCGTCACCCTATGGATACGGATACGAAGGTCAAACCCCCGGAGCTCGACCCACCCGAGCCCGGCGAGGATCACGACGACCTCGACGAGGCGATGCCGCGTGTGCAGATCACGCGCCGCGGACTCGTGCTGGGACTGTTCTTCGTCGTCTCGGTCGTCGCGTTCCTGTATCTCGTGCTGCCGCGGATCACCGACCTGAAGGACACGGGCAAGCGCGTCGGCGAGGGCAACGACTGGTGGCTGGCCGCGGCGCTGGCGTTCACGCTGGCCTCGTTCGGCGGCTACGTGATGATGTTCCAGGGCGTCTTCGTGCGCGCCGGGTCGCGGGTCGACTGGCGCGCGAGCTACCAGATCACGATGGCCGGCCTCGCCGCGACGCGCCTGTTCGCGGCCGGCGGCGCGGGCGGGATCGCGCTGACCGCATGGGCGCTGCGACGGTCGGGCATGCCGCGTCGCACGGTCGCCGACAAGACGCTCGCGTTCCTGATCCTCACGTACTCGGTGTACATGGCCGCGCTCGTCGTCGTCGGCTTCGGCCTGTACTTCGAGCTGTTCCCGGGGCCCGGCGGACGGTTCGGGGTCACGGTCGTCCCGGCGCTGTTCGGACTGGGGGTGATCGCGCTCGCGCTCGGCCTGTCGCGCGTCCCGCCGGACCTGCAGCGCCGCCTGGAGGGCTTCGCCGGTCGCGGCGGGCGACTGGCGCGGGTCGCCCAGCGGCTGGCCAACGCGCCGGCGGCGTTCTCGGCCGGGATGCGCGAGGCGCTGTTCCACGTGCGCGAGCGCGACCCGGCGCTGCTCGGCGCGGTCGCGTTCTGGGGCTGCAACATCGCGGTGCTGTGGGCCTGCTTCCAAGCGTTCGGCAACCCGCCCCCGCTGGCCGTGATCGTGATGGGGTACTTCGTCGGCTTCCTTGGCAACCTGCTGCCGCTGCCGGGCGGGATCGGCGGCGTCGACGGCGGGATGATCGGCGCCTTCGTGGCGTTCGGAGTCCCGCTGGCGCTCGTCGTCCCTACGGTGCTGGCGTTTCGCGGCTTCACGTTCTGGCTGCCGACGATCCCTGGCGCGATCGCCTACTTCCAGCTGCGCCGGACCGTCGCGCGCTGGCGCGAGGAGCGCCACGGCCGCAGCGAGATCCCGGCTGCCGCCGGGGCATGAAGGTGCGCGCGCGCGAGCACTACACTTTGTGAAGTGACCAGTTCAAGCCCCAGCAAGATCGAGAACGTCATCATCGTCGGCTCCGGACCGGCCGGCTACACCGCGGCGCTGTACACGTCGCGCGCGAACCTCGAGCCGCTCGTGATCGAGGGCTTCATGTGGGGCGGGCTGCTGCAGCAGACGACGGAGGTCGAGAACTACCCGGGCTTCCCCGGCGGCGGCATCTCCGGCCCCGAGCTGATGCAGCGCTTCCGCGACCAGGCGGAGGACTTCGGCACCCGCTTCATCACCGACCAGGCGACGAAGCTCGAGCTGGCAGACGAGCCCGGCGGCGTGCACACGGTCTGGGTCGGCAAGGACGCCTATCGCGCACGAACCGTGATCCTCGCGATGGGCGCCGAGCACAAGAAGCTCGACGTGCCCGGCGAGGAGGAGCTCGGCGGCCGCGGCGTGTCGTACTGCGCGACCTGCGACGCGGCGTTCTTCAAGCAGAAGCCGACGATGATCGTCGGCGGCGGCGACAGCGCGATGGAGGAGGCGATCTTCCTGTCGAAGTTCGCTTCGAAGGTCGTCGTCGTCCATCGTCGCGCCGAGTTCCGGGCGTCGAAGATCATGCTCGATCGGGCCCGCTCGATCGACAACATCGAGTGGCTGACGCCGTACGCCGTGGCGGAGTTCGTCGCCGGCGAGCAGGGTGGCCTGCAGGTCGCCCGGCTGCGCGACACGGAGACCGGCGAGGAGCGCGACGTCGAGATCGACGGCGCGTTCATCGCGATCGGCCACGAGCCGCAGTCGCATCTCGTCGCCGGCCTCGTCGACACCGACGACGAGGGCTACGTGATCACCGAGGGGCGCTCCACCCGGACAGGTCGCCCGGGCGTCTTCGCCGCCGGCGACCTCGTCGACCACACGTATCGCCAAGCGGTCACAGCCGCCGGCTCGGGCACCCAGGCGGCGCTGGACGCCGAGTGGTACCTGCGCGACACGCCCGAGGTCCAGACGCCCGCGGGGATGCCCGAGGGCGACCTCGCCGAGGCGCAGTGGGCCAGCAGCACCGCCGACGGCAGCTGACCGACCCGTTGAGGCCGGCTCGAGGGCGACGCGCGCCCGATCGATCGTCTCGACGGCGGGGCTGAGTACGCGAACCCGGGACCTCCGGTCCCGGGTCGCTCAGCCTCCATGCGAGTCCGCGTATCGTGCTTGGCCTCTGCCGACGTCCCTGCCGGGCTCCTCGACCGACGGTCCTTGCCAGTCGCTACGCTAGTTCTAGATCATCGGCCAGCCCGGCGCACTAGGGCAGCTCCCCAGTCTTTTGACGAAGCGTGTTCCAGCCGTGACCGACGGCGTACGGTCCGATACCGGCCTGATCGAGCGCGAGGCGGCACTGAAAGCGGTCGACGAGTTGCTGGCGGCCGCGCGGGCAGCGAGTGGCGAGCTGCTGTTCGTCGAAGGTCACGCCGGCGTCGGGAAGTCCGCGCTGCTGGACGCTGCCGTCGGGCGCGCTCGCACCGAGGCGATGACGGTTCTACGCGCCCGCCCGTCCGAGCAGGAGAGCGCCTTTCAGTTCGCGATCGCGCTGCAGCTCTTCGAGCCGCTGCTGATGGGGGCCGACGACGAGGCGCGCGACCGGCTGCTGGCCGGCTCCGCGGCGCTTGCCGGCCCGCTGCTGGAGCGTCCGACGAGCTGGGGCGGCGACGAGGCCGAGGATCGCTCCTACCCGGTCATGCACGGGCTGTTCTGGCTGCTGTCGAACCTCGCCGAGACGGGTCCCGTGCTCGTCGTGATCGACGACGCGCACTGGGCCGACAGGGCCTCGCTGCGGCTCGTGCTGTACCTCCTGCAGCGCCTTGACCGGATGCGGGTCGCGATCATCGCCGCGCGCCGCCTCGGCGAGCCCGGCGCGCCCGACGACCTGCTCGCCCAGATCGCGACGCATGTGTCCAGCCGCCGCGTCCGTCCGTCCGCGCTGTCGCGCCATGGCGCGCGCCGGATGGTCGCCGCCGGGCTGGCGGGCGCCGACGAGGCGTTCGCCGACGCCTGCTGGCGGATGACCGAGGGCAACGCGTTCCTGCTCGAGGAGCTGATCGGCGCCGTCCACGCGGAGGCCTGGAAGCCGACCGCGCAGAACGCCGATCGCATCGGCACGCTCGCGCCCGAGACGGTGCTGCGCGCGGTCGCCGTGCGGCTGATGCGCCTGTCCGACGACGCCGCCGGAGTCGCGCGCGCGGTCGCCGTGCTCGGCGACGACGCGCAGCCGCGCCGCGTCGCCGCGCTGACCGGGCATGAGTCAGCTCGCGTCGCGGCTGCGGCCGACGCGCTCGCGGCGTCGGACATCCTGCGCCCGGCCGACCCCGATGCGCTGACGTTCGCTCACCCGCTGCTGGCGTCGGCGGTGTACAGCGACATCGCGACCGGTGAACGCGCGGTCGCGCACCGCCGTGCCGCCGAGATCCTGCGTGACGACGCGATCGCGCCCGAGCGCGTCGCGGCGCACCTGCTGCTGAGCCCCGGCAGCGGTGAGCCATGGGCCGTCGAGACGCTCGGCGTCGCGGCAGGCCGCGCGCTTGTCGCGGGCGCCCCCGAGTCGGCGGCGAACTACCTGCGACGGGCGCTGGAGGAGCCACCGCAGGCACCCGCGCGCGCGCCGCTGCTGCGCCGGCTCGGCGCTTGCGAGGCGGCAACCGGACTGCCGAGCGCGATCGGCCGCCTCGAGGAGTCGCTTGCCTACGCCGTCGGCGACGACCAGCGTGCACAGACGCTGCTCGCGCTGGGGCGCGCGCAGGCTGCCGCCGGCAGCCACGCCGCCGCGCTGGCGAGCTTCGACGAGGCCGGAGGATGCGTTGCCGCCGGCGCCGACGGATCGGCCGCCGTCGAGCAGGCGCTGGCCGAGGCGGGCTCGCTCGGCGTGCTCTTCGAGCAGCGCCGCGCGGCGCTGCTCGCGCCGTCCGGCGGGCCGCCGGGCGGCGCCGGCACGCGGCCTGCGGCGCTGCTGGCGATGGACGGACTGCACGGCACGTTGCGCGGAGCACCGCGCGACGACGTGCTCGCGCTCGTGCGGGCAGCGCTCGACGGCGACCGCACGCAGCTCGGCGGGCAGGACGGCGGCAGCCTGCTGTTCGCGGTCAGCGCCGCGCTGTACGCGAGCGACGAGCTGGCATGGGCCGACCGCGTGCTGACCGCGGCGGCCGATCGGGCGCGCAGCCGGGGCTCGACGATCGCCTACGCGAGCGCGATCCTCTACCGCGCCGTCGCGCGCTGGTCGCAGGGACGGCTCGGCGAGGCGCTCGATGACGCTGAGGCGGCGATCGACGCCCAGCGCTACGGCTGGCGTCACCTGGTGTCCGTCGCCTGTGGAGTCGTCGCCGGCATCCATCTCGACCGCGGCGAGCTCGATACCGCGTCGGCGGTGCTCGCACGCCACGACCCGACGGGCGGCGAGCGCTCGGCGATGCTCGCCCCGTGGTACGAGCAGCATGTGCGCCTGGCGATGCGCGAGCGGCGGGCCGGCGACGCACTCGCGCATTGCGAGTCCTGGCGCGACGTCGTGACCGAGATCGTCAACCCGGCCTGCTTGGCCGGCTGGCGCTCGGCGTCGGCCTATGCGCTCGTCAGCCTCGAGCGCCGCGCGGAGGCACGCCGGCTGGCGACCGAGGAGCTCGAGCTGGCGCGCGCGTTCGGCGCGCCGCGGGCGATCTCGGTGGCGCTGCGGGCGCTCGCGCACGTCGAGGCGGGCGGCAAGCTCGAGCGTCCGATCGCGCTGCTCGAGGAGGCCGCGGCGCTCGTCGCGCCGTCCGAGGCGCGGCTGGAGCATTGCCGCGCCCAGCTGCAGCTCGGCACCGCGCTGCGTCGTGCGGGGCGGCGCTCGGAGGCCGGCCGCGCGCTCGGCGAGGCGCTGGAGATCGCGCGGGCCTGCGGTGCGCGGCTCGTCGAGGAGCGCGCGCTGAGCGAGCTCGAGGTCGCCGGCGCGCGCCTGCAGCGTGCGGCGCTGCGTGGCGCCGACGCGCTCAGCCCGAGCGAGCGGCGCGTCGTCGCGCTCGCGATCGAAGGGCTGTCGAATCGTCAGATCGCCGAGGCGCTGTTCGTCACGCGCAAGGCCGTCGAGTGGCATCTGGGCAACGCGTATCGCAAGCTCGACGTGCGGTCGCGCCACGAGCTGGCGGATGCGCTGAGCGAATGACCGGCTGCCCGTCGCCCGCTGCGGGCGTCAGCGCACGCCGGCCGAGGGCCCGCAGGCCGCGACGTCGTCGACGAGCTGGTGGCCGCTCTCGGCGGTCCAGCGGTCGGCGTCGACGAGCTGCTGCACGAGATCCTCGACGGCCGCCAGCTCGTCATATCCGTCGCCCTCGAAGAGCAACGCGTCCGCGGCGGTGCGGATCGTCTCCTGCTCGTCGGTCGTCAGCTTGACGTTGCCGATCTGATCGAGCGTCTTGATGACGCGGCCGTAGGCCTGGGCACGAGCGCTGTCCATGGACTGCACGTTAGCGCGCTCGCAGGGCGTCCTGGCCGATCCCCTGCTCCAGTGCCAGCAAGCGGCGCTTGCGGTCCAGCCCGCCGGTATAGCCGCCGAGGCCGCCGTCGCTCGACAGCACCCGGTGGCACGGCACGACGATCGGGATCGGGTTGGAGCCGAGCGCACCGCCGGCCGCCCGGAAGGCGGTCGGGGAGCCGGCGGCGATCGCCATCGCCTTGTAGGTGCTCGTCGCGCCGAACGGGATCCGTGCGCATTCCTGCAGGATGCGCCGGCGAAAGCCGGCACTCGACAGCGTCCAGTCGAGCGGCAGGTCGAAGTCTCGGCGGCGACCGTCGAAGTACTCGTCGAGCTCGCGCCGGACGCCATCCAGGCGCGCCGGCGCCTCGACGATCGCCGGCGACAATCGCCGCGCGACGTCGTCGAGGATCTCGTCGAGGCCGCCGTTCTCCAGTTCGTAGGCCAGGCGCGCGAGGCCGCGCGACGTGTGCACGGCGACGAGCCGGCCGACGGGGCTGTCGACCGTCACGTACGCGACCTGGGCGAGTCCCTCGTCGGCGGCGCGCGCGGTGGTGCGGGCGGCGAGTGCGGCGGACGCGCCGGGTTCCAGGTCAGGTGGTGGCAGGGACATCTCGCAGCTCCTTTCGCAGGGTCTTCAAGCCGTCGGAGGCGGCGCGCCGCGCGGCCTGCTCGCTGCAGCCGAGCGCGGTGGCGATCTCGGCGTGGCTGAGGTCGGCGGCGAAGCGCAGGGTGAGCACCTCGCGCTGGCGGGTGGGCAGCGCGCGCACGCGCTCCCAGTGATCGCCGCGGTCGCCGGCGTCGGACGCGACCGGTGCTGCTGCGGGCGCGCTCGTCGCGGCGCTCGCGGCGGTTGCCTGTGCGCCGTCGTGGATCTCGGCGACCGGGACCGGGTTGCGCGCGCGGGCACGGTGCACGTCGATCGCCTTGCGGTGGGCGATCGTCAGCACCCAGCCGCGCAGGTTGGAGGCCGGTCGCAGCCGCGGGTAGGCGCGCAGTGCCGCCAGGAACGTCTCCTGGAAGGCGTCGTCGGCGTCGTGACGGCCGAGCGAGGCGACGAGGAAGCGCAGCACGTCGTCGCGATGGGCGTCGAGGAAGCGCTGGAAGGGGGGCAGGTGCGCGGCCGTCTTCGTCATGGGGATGAAACGCTCGCCGTCGCCGGTTCGTGAGGTCGGCGGTCGGTCGGCTTCCCCCGCGCGCGAAGCGGCGCTCCGCGCGCGGGATGCGCGAGCGCCGCGCGAGACCGACGCCGGCGCGCGGGGGGTGGGGCGGATGAGCCTCGCCGGGCGAGAATGAGCCGCCCCACCCCCTCGTGTCGACGTGCCACCGGTTGCTCTTGCGCGAACGCCGCCGTCGGCGCGCGGGCGTTGGTGAGAAAGGGGTTCACGGAGGGAGCGAGCGGTCGTGCCGGTGGGTTGCGTAGCGTAAGGACATGCGCGTCCTGCTGATCGGCGGCGGTTGCCGCGGCCTCGCGCTGGCCGCGCAGCTCGTCGCCGATGGGCACGTCGTCCGGGCGGTGACGCGCGACGAGGCCAACCGCGCGCGGATCGAGCGGACCGGCGCGGAGTGCTGGATCGGCGATCCGGACGTCGTCGGGACGCTGCGCTATGCGCTGGAGAACGTCACGATCCTCGTCTGGGCGCTCGGCACGGCGTCCGGAACCCCCGCACAGGTGGCCGCGCTGCACGGATCGCGCCTGGAGATGATGCTCTCCAAGACGATCGACACGACCGTGCGCGGCGTCGTCTACGAAGCGGCCGGGACGGTCGACTCGCAGGTTCTCGCCAACGGCGCCGCCGAGCTGCGGCGCGCCTGCGAGCTCAACGAGATCCCGTTCGCGATCCTGACGGCGGAACCGGCCGGCGGCGAGGCGTGGGCGGGCGCGGCGCGCGCCGCGATCGACCGGCTGCTCGGCGGCTGACTCGCGACGCCATCGGGACCGCACTGACCGCCCACCCCCGCCGAGCCCGCGCTCAGCGCAGCGGGACGAAGTGAACGGCGTCCAGCAGCGTGCGCGCGCAGCCTCGCGCGTCGCGCTGCACGAGCACGAGGTGCTCGTCGTCGCCGCGGGCGACCGGCGCGACGAGCCGACCGCCGACCGCGAGCTGGCGCTCGAGCGCCGGCGGGACGTCGCCGCTCGCCGCCGCGGCGACGTTGATCGCGTCGAAGGGCGCGCGCTCGGGCAGCCCGGCGGCGCCGTCGCCGGCGACGATCGTGACGTTCTCGATGCCGGCAAGCGCGAGCGCGTGCCGTGCCTGCTCGGCGAGCTGCTCGTCGAGCTCGACGCCGTAGACGTGATGGCACAGCCGCGACAGCAGCGCCGCGTGGTAGCCGGACCCGCTGCCGACGTCGAGCGCGAGGTCATCGCCGGTCAGCTCGAGCAGCTGGACCATGCGCGCGACGAGCGTCGGCTGGGAGATCGTCTGCCCGCCGCCGATCGGCAGCGGGCGGTCGGCGTAGGCGAACTGCCGTAGCGGAGCGGCGACGAACAGCTCGCGCGGCACCCGTGCGACGGCAGCGAGCACGTGCGCGTCGAGGTTGCGCGCGCGCAGGGTTCGCAGCAGCTCGTCGCGGCTCATGCGTTCAGCCGGGCATCTCTCCGTCGTGGCGCAGCAGTGGGTCGATACGCGCGAGCAGGTCGCCGACGATCCGCGCCGTCGCTCCCCAGATCACCGCCTGCTCGCTGACGTCGAAGACGTCGCTGCGAAACGGGATCCCGCGGTGCAGCAGGCGACGTCGCGTGCAGGCGGCACGCAGGTCGGTCAAGCGAAGCTCGAGCACCTCCTCGACCTCGTTCGCCGACAGCGTCCATTGCCTGCCCGGCTCGATCAGCGCGACGAACGGATAGACGCCGTAGTTCGTCGCGACGGTCGGCGTCGGCGTCAGCGCACCGAGGATCTGGACGCCGTCGCGGGCCAGCCCGATCTCCTCCTCGGCTTCGCGCAGCGCCGTCGTCGGCAGGTCCTCTCCCTCGTCGCGGCGACCGCCCGGAAACGAGATCTCGCCGGCATGGCTGCGCATGTCGTGGCGGCGGCGGGTGAACACGACGTGCAGGCCGCTGGGGCGGCCGCCGGCGGAGCCTTCGTACAGCGCGACGAGCACGGCGGCCTTCGTGCGGCCGTGGACCTCCAGGGAGGTCGCTTCGGCGGGGTCCAGCAGGACCGCGCGCAGCGCGTCAGACAGTGCGCTGCTCGCGCTCGACACGGAGGCACTGCGCCGATGCGTTCACCGGCAGGATGCTACTCGTGGTCGGCGCGTTCGACGAGCGGATTGAAGAGCAGCCCGGTCGGGACCTTCGGGAAGAAGTACGTCGACTTCGGCGGCATGTTCACTCCGGCGGCGGCGATCTCCTGGATCTGCTCGACGGGGATGCCGCGCAGGTAGAAGCCGGCGTCGAACGCACCCGAGTCGACGAGCTCGCGGGCCTCCTCGAACGAACGCGCGTAGCCGAGGCCGCGCAGGTGCGAGATGTCGTCCTCGTTGAGGCCCAGCGGGCCGGTCAGCACGAGCGCCTCGAGCACCGCGGTGTCCAGGCGGCGGTAGGGCTCGGGCATGTCCGCCAGCGCTTCGTCGGCGATCGACTGGTCCTTCAGCGTGAGGCGAAACGCGCGCTTGAGGTGGCCGTCCATGTAGCCGAGCTCGATCGTGCCGTTGCCCGCACCGGGCGGGACGAGGTCGTCGGGCTCGATCAGCTCGACCTCGAAGCAGTCCTTCAGCGTCTTCGTGAGCGCTTCGATCTTCTCCTCGTCGCCCTTCAGGTCGGTGACGAGGCGGTGCGTCGGAAAGACCGTGAGGCCCTCGTCCTGCAGCGCGACGAGGCACATCAGCACGTAGCGGTGCGCGCCCTCGCCGCCGATCTCGTCGGCGTAGACGCGCGCGGTCTCGTAGCGATGGTGGCCGTCGGCGATCAGCAGCTCGGCGCCGGCGATCGCCGACTGGACGCTGGCGATCGCCTGCGGGTCGGCGATCCGCCAGAGGCGGTTGCGGGTGCCGTCGGCCTCGTCGAACGTGCCGAACGGCTCGGTGGTCCGCGTGGCCGGCTCGAGCGCGCGCCAGGCGGCCAGGTCCGGATCGGAGTACAGCGAGAAGATCGGCGACAGGTTGGCCTGCGTCGCGCGCGTCAGGCGCAGCCGGTCCTCCTTCGGTCCGGGATGGGTGCGCTCGTGCGGGCGGATCGTGCCGGGCCCGTAGTCCTCCACGCGCACGCGCGCGAAGAAGCCGTTGCGCGTCAGCCGGCGGCCGTCCGGACCGGTGTAGTCCTGGACGATCGCCCACAGCGCCGGCTCGTCGTCGAGGACGACGGCGCCCTCGGCGCGCCATCGCTCGAGCAACGCCGCGGCGTGGGCGTAGCGGTCGCCGCCGGCGGGGTCCTCGGGAAGGTCGACGCTGACGACGTTGTGCGGCGAGCGCGCGGCCAGCTCGGCGCGCTGCGCGGGGTCGATGACGTCGTAGGGGGGTGCCGCGAGCTGCTGCAGCGGCCCCGCGACGGCGGGGTCGTAGTGCAGGGCGCGCAGTGGCTCGACGCTGGCCATCGGCGCTGCAGACTAGTCGACCGTCGCCGCTGCCCCCGGCCCGGCGTGACGGCACTGCGGACTTCGGCCGGCCTTGGTGGGCCGAGCGGCCTATCGCTTGACGCGATAGCCGAACGTCGTCGTGTAGGTGGCCGCCGGCGCGCCGCCGACGTCGTCCGGGGCACCGGTCACGACGCCGATGCCGACGTTGCGAAAGCGACGGTCGAGGATGTTGCGCCGATGGCCGGAGGACCGCATCCAGGTGCGCACGATCGCTCGCGGAGTCGCGAGGCTGCCGCTGCCCCAGGCGATGTTCTCGCCGAGCGAGAAGCGCCGCACGTTGCGCAGATAGGTCGTGCCGCGGCGGACGCGGGTGTTGAGCGTCGAGCCGCGCGGGCAGACGTGATCGAAGAATCCGAGGCGGACCATCTGTGCGCTGTGGGAGCCTGCAGCCCTGCCGAGCTGGCGCTCGCTCGTCAACGTGCGCAGGCCGCGCCTGGTGCGCTCTGCGTTGAGCAGGCACAACGTCGCGCTGCGCACGCGATCGGCATTGGAGCGGTTGGGGACGAGCTCTGCGTTGGCGCACCGCGTGGCCGTCGCGGTGGTCGCGGTCGCCGGGGCGGCGTGCCCGAGCGAGAGGAGGACCAGTACCGCCGGAGCGAGACAACGCAGATGGAGCGCCATGGTCCATTGATCGGATTTCTGGCGTTCGTCGAGCACCGCGCGGCGGGTCTCGTGGACGTACGGCCGAGCGACGGCGCGGCCTGCCTGGACGCTCGCTGGACACCGCTCGGTGCGCCGGGCCGGCGCAGGCCCTACCGTTCAGCGCGTAACGGGATGTAGCTCAGCCTGGTAGAGCACCGCGTTTGGGACGCGGGGGTCGTCGGTTCGAATCCGGCCATCCCGATAGTCGGCGGCTGAGTCGGGCGCCGGCGAGCCCCGGTAGCTCAGTTGGATAGAGCAGCGGACTTCTAATCCGCAGGTCGCAGGTTCGAATCCTGCCCGGGGCGCTGGATCGCGCGAGGCTCGTCGGGTGCCGTCCGCGAACACGGACGCTGGAGCCGACCGGCGCTTGAGAGGACGGCGCTGCTCGCGCGCTCAGGAGCGAGCGCCGAAGACCGCCGTGTAGCTCGCCGCCGCGTCGCCGGCCGCGACCCCGATGCCGAGATGGCGGAAGCCGGGGTGGAGGAGGTTCTGCCTGTGCCCCGGGGAGCGCATCCACTGATGCACCAGCTGTCGCGCGGTCGCGTGCCCGCGCGGGCTCATGGCGATGTTCTCGGCGAGCGCGTACTGGCGGGCGTTGGCGAGGTAGCTCGTGCCGTGCTTGACGCGGCTGTGCAGCGTCGAGCCGCCTGCCCCCGTGTGGTCGAAGAAGCCCTGGCGGACCATCTGCAGTGAATGCCGCTGGGCGGCCTTGCGCAGCTGGCCGCTCGCCAGGAGCGCCTTGCGTCCGTGGCGCGTGCGCTCCTCGTTGATGAGGCAGCGCGTCGCCGCACCGACCTTGATGTAGGTCGTCGGGCTCGGCGCGAGGTACTGGTACCTGCACGCCGCTGCGGACGCCGGCGCCGCGGGCCAGAGCAGCGTTGCGATGACCGCCAGCAGGATGACGAGGAGCGCCGGGCGCGCCGACGAGACGCGCTGCTGGCGCGTGGGCGGCGAGTCGTGGGCCTGCGTGGGGACGGCCTGTCGGGGCATGGTGGCGGTCTCGTTTCGCGTTCGGGCAACGGGGCGGCGACGACGTTGACCGCGGCCGATGAGAAGTCGGTGAGCGCCCGCTGAGACCTTTCTCACGCGGGCGAGCGGCTGCTGAGAGCCTTCTCACGCGGCGCGCAGCGCAGGCCGGCACGCTGCTGCGGCCTGCGACCAGCTATGCCAGGTCTGCCCGGTCGCACGCTCGACGACGGCCAGCGAAGGGCCGCTCGCGCGTGTCAGCGCGCCGGGCGCTTCGAGCGCGAGCGCGTGCGGCGTCTCGTTCGCTGGTCGCGCTCCGAGCAGCGCGATCGTCGCCACGACGCGGTGTCCCGGTGCGAGCGCGACGTGCTCGTCGCCGCGAGTGGGACCCAGCCGCAGGCCGTCGTGCAGCAGCGCGCGGCCGTCGAGCGTGGCGCGCAGGATCCCGTCGATCGTTCCCGGCGGCTCCCCGTCGCGGCCGAGCACGACGGTCTCGCGCAGCGCCGCGATCGCGCCGTCGGCCAGCTCGACGACGCAGCGTCGCTGCACGTCGGCCCCGCAGGCGACGATCAGCGGGCCCTCGTCGAGCACGAGTCGGCCCCCGGCCTGCACCGACACCTCCAGCGACAGGCGCGTGCGGGCAGCGCCCGGCAGCGCGAGCGTCGCTGCGACCGGCTCGACGATCAGCGTCGCGCCGGTCCCGACCACGATCCGCGCGCGGTCGCAGTCCCCCGCGAGCGGGCCGGCGCACGTCGGGACGAACGCCGCGCGGACCACGCCGCCGCCGCGATCCAGGACGCGCGGCGCGAGCCGCCCGCCGCGCCGCAGCTGCGCGACGGCGCCACCGGCGCGCACGTCGAGCAGGGCCTCAGTGCGTGTGGGCGTGCGCGTGGCGATGATCGGGCGCCCCGCTGACGCTCGAGTGCAGGTGGCCGCCGGCCGCGCTGAACGCGGCGAGTTGGGCGAGCACCCAGTCGGCGGCGGGCCGCGCGCGCGGCGGCGTGCGCAGCGACAGCGCGAGCACGGGCAGCGTCTCGCGGCGCCCGGCGGCGTCGCTGATCATCCGCCCGACGTCGGAGCCGACGAACGGCGCGAGGTCGGTCTTGTTGATGACGAGCAGGTCGGCGCGCGCGATCCCGGGACCGCCCTTGCGCGGGATGTCGTCGCCGCCGGCGACGTCGATCACGAAGATCTGCGCGTCGGCGAGCGCCGGGCTGAAGACCGCCGTGAGGTTGTCGCCGCCGCTCTCGACGAGCACGAGGTCGAGCGGGCCCTCGTCGCGCTCGAGCTGCTCGACGGCCTCGAGGTTCGTCGTGATGTCGTCGCGGATCGCGGTGTGCGGGCAGCAGCCGGTCTGCACCGCGACGATCCGCTCGGCTTCGAGTACGCCGGTCGCGCGCAGGAACTGGGCGTCCTCGGTCGTGTAGATGTCGTTCGTCACGACGCCGATCCGCAGGCTGTCGCTCAGCTCGCCGCAGAGCTCGGCGATCAGGCTGCTCTTGCCCGACCCGACGGGGCCGCCGATGCCGATCCGCAGTGCTCGTCGTTCAGGCTCAGCTTGCAAAGTAGCGCTCCGTTCGTCGTGCGTGGACGGTTGCGGCGAGCTCGATCCCGACCGCCGTCGGGGGCTCCTGCTCGCCGATCGGCCGCTCGTCGGCGACGATCTCCGTCGCCGCGGCGTCGATCTCGGGTGCGACCTCGGCGACCCAGCGGGCGGCCTGCGCCGGGTCGAGGCCGAGCAGCTTCAGCGCCGCGCTCGCGACGGTCGCCGCGTCGTCGTAGAGCGCGATCGTCGCGACCTCGCGGTCGTCGAGGCCGGCCGCGGCGCCGACGAC